>CAZSRL010000052.1:0-2542 GCA_964609615.1 uncultured Muribaculaceae bacterium | reverse complement strand
GAAATGTGAAAAGTTAAATTTCTTAAGTTTAGAGATGTTTGCTGATGAAAATATTGTGATTGATGGGGCAAATGATAAAGGTAATTATGCATTGAATGTAAATAAAGAAGTAAATAGAGAGTTTGATTATTTAAGAAGCTTCAATCCTTCAGAGGAAATATCTGATATACAAATATTTGAAGGATATTCTTATGAAAATCAGTATACAGCTTTTCTATTTAAAGAATATAAGAACCTACTGATATTGGAATCGCTAGAGTATCAAAATGCTATATATATCTTTGAAGGTGTAGCTAATATAGAAAGGTTTGTCCATTCATTAGGTGGAAAAGAAGATGCTATATCTAGAGATGAATATAGATATAGAATAAATCATACAAAAGACGGAAGTTATAAGGATAGGGTAAAACAAATACTATCGGGATATGAAACTAATGAACAAAAATTGGCAACGGCATACTAAATTTTTAAGTTACATGAAGAATGAACATAAAAAAGTAGTTATTGGTTTTATTTTGAATAGAGCAATAAAAGAATTAATAAAAAATTTAGGAGGAAAGAATATGAAAAATAAAGTCTTATTGTTAACGTTATTATTGACTGTAATATTTACTTCTTCGATTTATGCTGTAGATATAATGATTGATGATGAATATGTTGTTTTTAATGAAGTAACTGGAAAACCTTTTATTGATGCTAATGGAAGAACTCAAGTTCCACTAAGAGCGACTATGGAGAAATATGGGGCTACAGTTACATGGGATGATGTTAATAAAATTGCTATTGTTAATTATAATGGAATCATAGTTGAGGTTCCAATTGGTCAAAACTATATTATTAAAGATGGTGAAAAAATTTTAAATGACACAATTTCACTTGTTAAGGACAATAGAACATATTTACCCATTAGAATAGTATTAGAATCATTTGGTTCATCTGTTGGATGGCAGAATGAATTTCAGAGAGTAATTGTTAATAAATATCGTGATTATTCAGTAACAGAAGAATTAAAAGAAATGGGCGTTGAAGAGTGGCAAAGTGCAATGACATATAATGATGAAGAAGCACTTAGGGAAATGTTTACAGGTAAATATGATATTAATAGTCCAAGCAGTAATGGGACGTATCCACTAGAATATGCTATTACAGTTAATTCTACCGATATGGTAAAATTAATGATGGAATTAGGAGCAAATACACAACAAGTTAATAGTGTAGGTCAAAGCATGGTTGAAATTGCTAAACAAAAAAAACATATGAATATAGTTGAAATATTAGCACCTGGAACTGTTGTAGATATAAGTAACAGCTCAAATAACATTGAATGGCGTCTTGAAGGTCATGAAGCTGTTTATCCTTATAAAGAATATGAGAGAAAATATATTGATGGAGTAAAAACTAATGAAACTAGATACACTGGAACAAATTGGTCTAAACCTTTGGATAGTAAAAAGAGTATAAATATATATAGTGTTGATTTTGACATTAATACTGCTGATGGAGTAAGCCCGTTTATATATTGGAGAAATGACTCGGGCAAAACTATTAAATATATAAATTTTACTGCTATACCTTATAACGCAGTTGGCGATATTGTATATTCTGAAATAGGTGGAAAAAGTACTGCTATATTAAGCGTCACCGGTCCGATTGATAGTTTTAATAATGAAATAGATATTCGAGGTTCATATTTCAAATACTTACACTATTCTATGAGACCTGTTTATCAAGATATTTACGGAGATAAAGAAGGTATGTATTATATTGAATATTGGGTTAGTGAATATTATTATTTAACAGACCAAGATTTTGATAATTGTTATAAAAAATCTTCATGGAGACCTGTGTGGTATAATAGTACGGTATCATCAATTAAAATAACAAGTGTTGAAATTATATATATGGACGGGTCAACAGAAACAATAAATAAGCCAATAATCTTAGGCAATTAGAATAAAATAAGGATTATATACAATTTTCAACTGTACCATAAACGAATGTTTTGGGTACAGTTTTTTTATATATCATTTTGCAATGCTTTTTATATACAAAACCGTCACAAAAAATCGTACGAAAAACTATTGGCATTATGGTATGTTATATAAGATGTGATTGTAAAGGTGTACCTTTAAGAACAATAAATAAACATATAAATTTACGTTCGTAAATATTAGAAAAATGTTTACGAATATATTCGTAATTGTATTGACATTTACGAACACATGTTATATAATTATAGTATCAAAGGGTCGGAGGGAAATATAATGAGTAAACAAATATTTGGATATGCAAGAGTATCAACTAAGGAACAAAATTTAGATAGACAGATAGAAGAATTAAAAAAATATGTAGAGAATGAAAGAAATATTATTATTGATAAGGCAAGCGGAAAAAACTTTGAAAGAGATGGATATAAAAGTTTAAAGACATTTGCAAGAGAAGGCGATGAAATATATATCAAGTCACTGGATCGTTTGGGAAGAAATAAAGACCGAATAAAAGATGAATTAAAAGAATTTAAGGATAGAGGAATTATTGTTAG
>CAZSRL010000051.1:0-2759 GCA_964609615.1 uncultured Muribaculaceae bacterium | reverse complement strand
TATGATTTTCGTCTTAGTGCAATAGACCATCAATATAAAAATGCAATATCTGAATATTTGAAATGGAATCTTTTTCATACTAAAACATTCTTGGTGTCGGCAACACACATAGAATATGATTATCAAGACCTGTTTTATCCAGATACATTAATTAAAAATATTACATTTGGCAAAAATGGAGATCCAATGAATGCCAATTCAAAAATGAAGATATTCTCTGATAGTAAAACTTTTAATACTTTTGGTAAAAATACTTTCAAAAATCAACAAGGAAATATTATTCAACGATGTAAGGATGTTATGAATATTCATGGAAAAAACGAAAAAGTAAACATTGTCTGTATGAATATTTTACATCATAATAAATTAAAAGAAGTTTTTGATAATTCCGAAAATTCCGAAAATTCCGAAAATTCCGAAAATTCCGAAAATTCCGAATATAACCCAAACATATCTTATTATCGTTGTCCTGACATGATGGGTGTTGCTTCAAATTGTAGAGTTAGCGTTCATATTGGACTTGGATTCATCCCATCTCATGCATTTGATTCTATTAGAGAAGATCCCTATGATGCAAGAATTTTAACAGAAGAAAAGATGCATTGTGATTCATGGCAGGCTATGAGCCGTGTTAAAGATCCAGAAGGAATTGAACCATCAATTGTTTATGCTCTTGGTTGTACGAAAAGAGATCTTGATAACCTTACTTCATGGGCTTCAGATGGAAGATATGTTGATATTATTGATAATGGTATAGGTAGACAGACAGAAAAAAATGTAACACTTATAGGGGAACATATTTCAAAACCTGAAATTATTGAAGCTGAAAGTTGGAATGAAACCCTTATTCAGAGTGCTATACATATGTATGGACTTTCAAAACCAGTAAAAATAGATTGTTACAAATGCATTGAATTAATCAACTTAAAGAAGGAATATTTTATTGTCAATTCAAAAGCTGAAACATTAAATAAAATATTTGAAGGAACGAAATACAAAACTCAATTCAAATACAAAAATGGTGGTTATTCAAAAAAAGATATTCCAATTAATGAACAAATAATTAATGAACATACATCAGGTAATGAAACATATTATTTCCGTCCGGTATTAAGTAAGAAAACAAATACTATATCATTTGAGACTGATTCCGAAATTAATTTATGTAAATTAAAATTATTCCTTGACACAAATGAAATTCCTTACGTAATTGAAAAATTGAATAATGTTTACAGAACATGGATTTTCGTTAAGGAAAGTCCTGTTTCACTTGCAAAGAAAGTAGTATATTCTATATTAAATGATGTAGGAAATAATTATAAAATAAATCTCTCAGATGAACTAATAAAATTACCATTTTGTGCAAAATCCGAAATTCTTGTAAATGGGGAAACCGTTGATGATTTCGTCAATTTTAGACTTGGAATTGTTGATATTTCTGATTTTGAGACTGCACATAAACGAATAAAAATACATCCATCTGATGATGAAAATAAAAATGATGAAGGCTCTTGTTCCTCATCACAAAAATAAACCCTTCATTTTTTGAATCACTTGATATTTTTATAAAAACACATTTCTGAAAATGACGAAAAAGTGTCTATAATATACTATAGACACTTTCTAGCTGATTTCGGAAATCGTTTTTTACACAGTCCTTCTAGCTGCCGGAATAACAAACATCATTTTGTGATGAAGAACGATAGACACTTTTTTTATCACTTTCGATAACATTAGAATGTAGGTTTTTTGGTCATTTTTAGAAAAGTATTTTAATCTCAGCAAAAAAGTGAAGTTTTTTGATCATTTTTTCATCCTGACCTTCTCACCTTCTGACAATCCGCAAGAAATCCTGACAATCCATTATAGAGCTATTTCACCTTGCAAGGTACAAACATCCAATCCTGACAAGAAAGTTCAAAATTTAAAAGATTTGATAGGTTTGCTGCTGGATTTGCTGGTCTGCATGAGTAAAAAAGAATTAAAAAGTGAATTTATTTAACAGTTTAAGGTTGTTTAATTTCCTTTTATTTCTCCAAAGAAATCTCCATATTTTGCAGCAACGTGAAAACAAACAAATATTGTATTTTCAGATTCGATTTGCTCAAATACATCTTCAGGGTCATCGTGAAATATTTCTACAAAATCATCTCTGTCAGGATATTTTTCTGAAAATAATTCACATATTTTTTCATCAAGTTCTTCCTCAAGTTTTTGTGCTTCAAGCTTCATTTTTTGTATTTCTACAAACTTGTCGAATATTTCTTGATTTTTGATTTCAAATGTCATGAGATCACATTGATAAATACTTAATAATGTGATATCAATTTTTCTAAAAAGAGAAATTTTATTATTTTGTCCTGCTGGAATTTCAGAACTCTATTTAGGTTAATTACATGAATTTGTGATAAGACCACAAACCCAATATAAATCAATTTTCTCTTATTAGTGAATTACATGCATCCTTGTCTTGCTTGCTGCTGCCGTTTGAGGTATTAATCAATCTGCTGACCGACCCTCATGTTATACACTAGAATAAGAGACCCGCTACTACATTAAGAGTTGGTGCCGAACTGAGAGCTTGCCTATGCCACCTAAGCCATTTAGGTCATTTAGGTCATTTAGACCGTTTAGGTCACTTAGGTCACTTCATCCACGCCAGCCCTCCACTTACACCATCTATGCCACTGACGCCAGTCACACCATCTATGTCATCTATGCCACATAAGCCACCTACACCAGCTACGCCACTTAGGCCA
>CAZSRL010000050.1:0-2772 GCA_964609615.1 uncultured Muribaculaceae bacterium | reverse complement strand
GGACCTTTAGCTCAGTTGGTTAGAGCATCCGGCTCATAACCGGGAGGTCGTAGGTTCAAGTCCTACAAGGTCCACCACTTATTATGCAGGTGTGGCGAAATTGGTAGACGCGCTAGACTTAGGATCTAGTGTTTTGCGACGTGGGGGTTCAAGTCCCTTCACCTGCACCAGATAGAATATAATTCAAACTATTTAAAATAGTTTGTTTTTTTGTGCAAATTAAACCAAAAGAAACTTATAGAATTAAAGATTTAAATATGATTTATCAAAGATCATATAAAAAAAGATAGAAATATTATAATAATTTTAATGACATTTACTTTCTTTTTGAATTATAAATGTTTTATGATATAATGAAAATGTAAAGAGTAGGTGATTATAATGAAGTATGTTTTAATAACTGGAGCTAATGGAGGCCTAGGTTTTTCAACAACTAAATTATTATTAGAAAAGGGATATACTGTTTTTGCATCTGATATTTCATTTGATAATATTGAACAAGTGAAAAGTGATAGGCTAATTCCTATTAATATGGATGTAACAAATGATAAAAGTGTAGAGGATGCTTATATAAAAATATGTGATAAAACATTTGAACTTAATGCAATTATAAATTTTGCTGGTATTTTTTATTTAGAGTCATTAATAGAATTAGATATAGAAAGATTAAAAAAAATATTAGATATTAATGTTTTAGGAACTGCAAGGGTTAATAAAGTGTTTTTCCCTTTAATACAAACAGGAAAAGGAAGAATAATTAATATTAGTAGTGAACTAGCATATATGACATCTCCTCCATTTAATGGTCCTTTTACAATGAGTAAGTATGCTCTTGAATCATACAATGATTCTTTAAGAAGAGAACTTCAATTAATTGGTATTAAAGTTATTAATCTTCAACTAGGTTCATTTAAAACAAATATGCATAATCAAAAAGTTAATTCATTTAATGAGTTACAAAGTAAAACAAAATTCTTTAAAAAGGATTTAAATAAAATGTCAAAACAATTAAATAGGGAACTTAATAATCATTTTGAATTTAAATATTTTCATAAGTCATTAATACAAGCTTTAGAAAATCCTAAAGCAAAGACTTGTTACAAAGTTAAAAATAATAAAAGTATGGGAATAATTAGTTTATTACCAGAAAAAACAATAGATAATATTTATAAAAAGAATAAATAAATTTTTATTCTTTTTGGGGGAATAATATGAAAAATAATAGTAAGAAGAATTTAAAACCTAAATCAAATAATTGGTTTAATCGGCAAGATGTTTATTTTAAATTTTTTTTGTGTGTTATTAGTGTATTATGTGTTCTCATTTTATTTAGACTTGTTTATGTAGCCTCTGGTGTTGAAAAAGAAGTTAGTGTGGATTCGGAAATTAAAACTGAAGTAATTATAAGTAAAAATGATACTTATAATATAAATGTATCATATCCACTTTTTAAAAATATTTATGTTAAAAAAATAATAAATGAATATATATATGACTATGTAAATGGGTTTAAAGAAAAGAATAAAAGAGAGAATAGACAAAATAGTACTTTAAATATTAAATATGATATAACTTTTGTAAATAATTATATGATAGTATATTTTGACATTAAAAATAGTTTAGATTCATCTAGAATGAATAAAAGTATTATTATTAATACAAAAGAAAGCGAAAAAGTTAATAATGATGTATTTATTCAAAATGATATACTTTTTAATAAAGTAGTAAAAGATAAAATATGTAAAAAATATTCTAAAACAATATGTAATACAATTAAAAATGTAAATATTAATGATGTTGATATACATTTAAAAAACAATAATTATATAGTTACTTTTAATAATACAAACACTGGTATGTTAGTTTCTTATATTCCAAATGTTAGTGTTTTAATATCTACTTTTAATGAAATAAATGAAGAAAAAATTAATGTTTTTAACGAAATAAATGAAGAAGAAACTCTTCCTTCAAAATACATTGCTTTTACATTTGATGATGGACCACATTCACAATATACAAATCAAGTAATTGATGCTTTATTAGAAAATAATTCTACAGCAACTTTTTTTGAATTAGGAATGAGAATGAAGAACAATAAAGCAGTTGTTCAAAGAGTAAGTACATCAGGTATGGAAATTGGTAATCATTCTTACTCTCATGCTAATTTAGCTTCTTGTACTAAAAAAAGATATTTATTTGAAATTAATACAACAAATATTATTTATAATTCAATAACACAAAAATATTTATCTGTATTAAGACCTCCATTTGGAAGCATGAATAAGATGGTAAGAAAAAACTCTCCATATCCAATTGTTACATGGAGTGTTGATACAATGGACTGGCATACTCTTAATTCGAATAAAATATATAAGCATATTTTAAAGCATGCTGGAGATGGAGAAATAGTTTTAATGCATGATATATATCCTTCCACTGTAGAAGCAGTTAGAATGGTTATACCAGAATTAAATGCAAGAGGATATAAAGTAGTAAGTGTATCACAATTAGCAAGTATAAAAGGGATAACATTAAATAAAGGAAAAGTTTATAGACAAATAAAATAATTCTTTAAAAAAAAACAATAATATGCTATACTTATATGGCAATATTATTTCGGACCGTTAGCTCAGTTGGTAGAGCAATCGACTCTTAATCGATGGGTCTAGGGTTCAAATCCCTAACGGTCCACCATAAGGACTTAACTCAAACATTTAATTGTTTGGGTTTTATTTTATAAATAGAAAAAGTAAGTGTCCGAAAAGGACATAA
>CAZSRL010000049.1:0-3152 GCA_964609615.1 uncultured Muribaculaceae bacterium | reverse complement strand
AGCAGGAAGTAAAACAATTGGAAATGCAGCAAAAGGAGCTAGTTGGTATTCTAAAGTTGCTCCAGCAGTTTCAGTTGCATCAAATATTGGCGAAAAAATAGGCGTTGGATTATCTAAAGCGGGTACAGTTATTTCAAAACCTGCTATATCTGCCGCAGGTAAAATACAAGGTGCTGCAGTGAAAATCAGTACTAAATACCAAGCTATAACAGATAAACTTGTTGATGTTGGAGATGATCTAATAGCATTTCAAGGAAAACTA
Organism: uncultured Muribaculaceae bacterium; assembly: GCA_964609615.1. GTDB lineage: Bacteria > Bacillota_I > Bacilli_A > RF39 > UBA660 > CAZSRL01. The sequence goes on along the minus strand of CAZSRL010000049.1, from coordinate 2,890 downwards.
GAAAATATTGGTGGACGTAAAATAGCTGAAAGCTTTTCAAGTACAATAAAAGATTTTACTGGTTATTCAAAAAAACAATTAAACTCCCCGGCGGGTGTGCTAGATTTTGGAGATTGGTTATCAACAAAAATGTTTAATCATTCTCCAAAAACAAAACCTATAATAAAAAGTAACGGTGAAGGGCTAGGCATAAAATATGGTAGTGGAAATGAAGGAGCCTTTAATACTTTAATTAATGATACACCGGGGGATGTTATAAAATCATTTAAGGAAAGTTTAACTCCTAAACAAATAGAATCAATTACTAAAAATGATTCAAGTGGAAAATATTTTGATATTGAAAAACTTTCTGAAAATGAAAAATATGATATTTTATCAAAATTAGATGATCAAATGATTATGCACACAAGTGGCAAATTTACTAATCCTTCTGAATATTTGGAAATAATTAATTTTAGTGTAGATAATATTGAAAGATTAAAAGCTTTAGAAAAACTAGATAAAGTAAATGATATAATAACTAAAAGAATTGATGTAAATAATTATTTGACAAAAATATTAGATAAAGGAGAAACAAATATTGAAATTGATCTTGGAAAATTATTTTTTGGAAATGGGAGCAATTCAACTTTTAAAGATCCTACGTCTATGAAACAATTTTTTGCTGATCATTTTAAAGAATTTTATAGTGATCAATTTGGAACAAAACGTTTAAATTCTCCTGAAGAACAACAACTTATTATTGATTTTTTCAATGGTGCTATTGAAAAAGCATTTAAAACAAATAATACAAATGCAATTGGTGCTTTCAATAAACTATCACAATATATTGGTGGAGCACGTGGTAAATTTGGTGTTGTATTAGATGATATTACTGATGCTGGTTATTTCACAAGAAATAGTAACGCTACTTACATTGCTTTTAATAGTATTTTTACAAAAAATAAGGATATAAGTAATATGTATCATGAATTAGGACATGCACTTCATTATTATATTTCTGGGAATAATGTACCAGCAAAATTTTTTGAATATAATGGTTTTGCAAAAGTAGCTCTTAAATCTATGGATAACAATAACCCATTAATTAAATATTTGAAAAAACATAGTGATATAATAATGAAAGAAGGAAATTCTTATTATTCCGGGTTGTTAAAAAATAAAACTGAAATATATAAAGAGAATAAAGATATTTTTGATTTAATTATGAATTCCGGTTCATTAGAAGAAACAAAAAAAATTTTAGAAAATTATGGAATTTCAAAAAAATCTATACCTAGCGATTTATATAAAGAAGAAGCTGTAGAAATGATTTTAAAAAGTGAAGTTGGAAAGAAAACTACAATGTATCTTGATAATTATATATCAAATGATAAATCTTTAAGAAAATATATGAGAATCAGCGATATTATAGATTCATTATCTCATGGAGAAAATATTAAGGGTGATATTTTATTTGGAAAACATGGGACTGAATATTATAAAAAGAATCCAGAAGCAATTTTTAGAGAACAAATCGCAAACTTTACTTCTTTAAAAATGGATGGGGCAGAAAAAGAATTAAAATTATTAAAAGAATCTTTACCAAAAGAATGGTATGACACTTTAGAAAAACAGTTTTCTAAATTTACAGATTAGAAAGGAAAAATATTATGGAAAAACAATTAAATAATAAACAAATATGTACAATCATGGAATCATTTTATGCTAAAGCTTTGGAAGGTTTAAAATCTGGTTTTGATATAAAACTATTTACTAGTGAATGGATTAATTCTAAAAATTATGAACTGAAAATAGAATTATTGAAAAAAGCAATTGAACAAAAAAAATATTTAACTGAAATAGAAGGGTATCAAGAATTAGTAGATAAAGATAATATAATAATTAAATTTTAGTTTTTTTATTTTAGTATTATCAGCAAATAATACTAAAAAAGTCTATACGCAAAAATCACACTTTCATAAAATATAATGAAAAGGAGTGAAATAATGTTTAAAGATTTTAGATGTGTAGACTATAATATGGGGAATATGTATGAACAAGCAATGCCATATAAAGAACAACAAACAGAAAAGACTTGTAATGAACCAAGAGATACAAATATGCCAGGATGTGTATTACCTCCTGTATATGAATGCCCTATAGAAAGATGTGTACATAGAAACATAATGCATGAAGTACCACAAGAGTGATAATTTATGTTAGACTAAATAAAATGGAGATAAATATGTACAAAATAGAAGGCATTTAATGAAGAATGTCTTTTCTTATGGTATAATTAATATACAACGTATTGGAGGTAATTATAATGAAAAAAATGAATGTTATAGTGGTATTTGATAAAGATATGAAGAATACTCTTATGTGTAAAAGAACTAAAGAACCATATATGGGAATGTATAATTTAGTTGGTGGTAAAATTGAAGAAGAGGATGGCTTAAAAGAAGCGTACAGAGAATTATTTGAAGAAACTAATATAAAAGAAAGTGATATATTATTATCTCATTTTATGAATTTAACATATGTAAAGTGGAATAAAGAACTAGAAGTTTATTATGGCATTTTAAATAAAAAAGTGGATTTAATTGAAGAAGTTAATAAACTAGAATGGGTTTCAATTAATGATAATTTCTTTAATATGAATAAATATGCTGGAGAAGGAAATATTGGACATATTATAGAGGAAATTAAAGTTGATATTAATAGTAAATAGTATTTTAAAGAAATACTTAAATATATTGATTTTTTCACATAAATTGCTATAATAGGTAGTAATTTTAAAGAGGGATGTCTATGGTTTATAATTATAAGTTAAAATATTTAAATTTTTGTAGCTTTTAAAAGTAGTTTATGGGATTCTTGCCCCCTAAACTACTTTTTTTGTAGGAGG
>CAZSRL010000048.1:0-3175 GCA_964609615.1 uncultured Muribaculaceae bacterium | reverse complement strand
AGGGTGGTTAAAAATAGTAATGATTTAGCAAAAGTTATTAATATCCCAAAAGAATTAATAAACAGAAAGGTGGAAGTTATTATACTTCCTTATGACGATAAAGAAGAATTAGTTAATGATAAAAAAAAGAGCATAAGAGGGGCTTTATCAAAATATAAGAATGTGGAATTACAGTCTCAAGAAAGTGAAGCTTGGTCAAGAGCGGTGGTAGAAAAATATGAAAATAGCTGATGCGAATGTTGTTTTAAGATACTTGCTAAATGACCATGAAGATTTATCAGATAAAGCTGCAAAAATTATTGAGGACAATGAGGTATTACTGTTAAATGAAGTTATAGCTGAAGTCGTATATGTTCTTGCAAAGGTATATAATGTGAAAAATTATGAGATTTGCGAAACGTTGTTAGAACTATTAAGTTATAATAATATTATCGTAGATGATATAAATGTACTGAAAGAAGCTCTTGTTCTTTATGGCAGAAAGCACTTGGATTTCGTTGATACATTGTTATATGCATATTGCAAAATAAAAGGGTATAAAGTTTATACTTTTGATAAAAAGTTAGATAAGTTGCTAGAAGAAATCGACTCAAAAAAATGAAAGTGAACTAGCTTGTCACTTAAAATATTATATCAAGTAGCATTTTAGGTTAAACTTCATGAATTACTTTATTGAAAAATATGATGCAATGCTTTATGGTCAATCCTATAGATTTTCTTATAAAGGAGATGGATATTGTGTTGTCGAATGAAAGAAGTAATTTTACGGACAGAGAAATAATAGAAAAAGGCTCTAGAGTCTTGATTAAGGAATTGGGGTATTCTGGATTTTTGAGATTCATACGATATTCTGAGAGGATAAACAAAGAGGATTATTTAAAAGTAGAAGATGAAATTTTCAATGGCATTTGTTTGGATGATTTATATGAGAACGCAAAGGAACATTGGGAGGATAACAAATAGTAAGCTCACGTGCGCTTATAAATAAATCAATGGTTGCTAGAAGAAAAGTTTTAAATAGTCAAAATGTCAAGATGTGACAGGTGTTTAACTACAGATACCTGTCACTATTTTTTATTCAAAATAAGTATAAATCTGCATTGTTTGCCATAAAATAAAAATTCATATAATACGATAAAAAATTAAACTAAATAATTACTCAAGAAGAAAATCTATAATATTTTTCACCTTGATACCAGAATAGTCATTAAAGATGTTTTGATCCATAGTAAGAATATATTTTGGATAATTATCAGATATGGACTCAAGAGGACGTAACTCTCGCTCTCTTGTTTTCTCATCTAAAATTGTAGCTGAGACATGATAATAAACTTTTTCATCTGCTTTAGTAGCAACAAAATCAACTTCTAATGAACCAACTTTACCAATTTTTACATCGTAGCCACGTCTTAATAGTTCTAGATAAATAAGATTTTCTAAAACATGACCATAATCTGTATTACGCAGTCCTGTCAATTGGTTGCGAATGCCCATATCTACAATATAATACTTTTCAAGGGTTTTGAGAAACATCTTACCCTTTAGGTCATAACGATTCGCTTTGTATATAATGAATGCATTTTCCAACATTTTAAGATAATTATCAATCGTATCACTGGTTGTTTTTCTGCCACTACTGGTTAGATAATCACTTATTCTTTTGGTTGAGACAGTACTGCCGATATTAGCAGCTATATATTTCAATATGCTTTCAAGGAGTGCTGCATCTCGAACACCATTTCTTTCAATTACATCTTTGATTAGCACAGTATTATATATACCTTCAAGGAATGGACCTATCGTATCTGGATTATCCATTAGCTCAACTACAGTGGGAAGACCACCATACTTAAGGTATTGATTAAACCTTTCTTGAAGATTGCGATCATTATGAGTTTCAGTGAAATCTAAATACTCTTTAAAGGACAATGGCTGCATTTTGATTTCGACATATCGACCTGAAAGCAATGTAGAAAGCTCGGAAGATAACAAGTAAGCATTGGATCCTGTTATATAGATGTCGACATTTGCATCCACAAGAAAGGAATTAATAACTTTTTCCCATGAGAATACCTGCTGCACTTCATCAAGAAGAATATAATGCTTATCACGACTATTAATAATTTGTTTTTTTATATAGGCGTGAAGTTCCTTATAGTTAGTTATTTCATCAAACTCAAAGGATTCAAAATTCATACGAATGATATGGTTTTTGGCAACGCCATTACTTATTAAATGATTTTCAAAGAGAGAAAGTAGGGTTGACTTACCACAACGCCTTAAACCGGTTATTACTTTTATTAATGGCTTATCCCTAAAGTCGATGAGCTGTGTAAGATAAAGATCTCGATTTTTCATGATACCACCTCTTAATAGATAGTATAACCTAAAAAAAGAGTTATATCAATAGTTATTCGAGTATAATCGAAAAAATATTAGATGCCGAAGATATCTTTAAAGGTTTAAAGAAAAAGTATGGCAATTATTGTTTTTATTCAAAACATGTATAAATCTGCAATGATATCCTTAAAATTAAGAATCCTGTAAATTCAAAACAAAACCCGTATGAAATATTTAAAAGTTTATATTTTTGTTCCAAACGTGTGAAAAGTGTCTGTTAGATGAAAATGAAATCTTTGATTATTGCATAAAATTACATAATTTTGAGCGATGAAATTTTAACATTTAATTTTTATCGTCATGTACATACTATATTATGATGTTGGATATAATTTGTTAATCACTTTATTAAATTGGGGGAGTTGATAGCTTTTCCGGAGGAATTTTCTGTACCTAGGAATAAGGAGCATATGAGAATTCCGGCGATTCCAGGCACGCGAGAATTATCGAAGTAAAAGTTGCTGCCTACCATACCCATATCAACAGGATAGATAATACAAAGTTTAGCAGGTTAAGTTTGTCAAGTATAATTCAATTAAACGTTTTTCTTGAAGACATTGATTTAACCTTTATTCCAGAAGAAGGGGCAAATAATAAACAAATAAATAAAAGATTAAAAAGTATTGAGAAATGCTTAATTGGTGTAAGCGCAAAATAACAAGGTGTATAGAAAAATCTGATAATATGATGTAAAATCAATTATCAGATTTTTTACATAAAGATTGAACTTCTGGATCCCATGGAAGGAAGTCTTCTAAGAATTCAGGGTGCTGCC
>CAZSRL010000047.1:1861-3244 GCA_964609615.1 uncultured Muribaculaceae bacterium | reverse complement strand
CCCGATTTTATTCATTCACGGCTCTGCCGATACATTTGTGCCGACCTGGATGGGGCTTCGTCTTCATGAAGCCTGTCCGGTGCCGAAGGATCTATTGATTGTCGACGGTGCGGTTCACGCTTACAGTTATTACGACGCGCCACAAGATTATCAGCATAAAGTCAAGGGATTTATAGCAAAATATATGGATGGTAAGGCTGATTAGTTTTGCTTAAACTTTGAAGCTGTGGAGGCACTCATGGAGAAGCTGAAGTTCAGATATAAAAATCTTTCGCTTAATGAGCGAATCGAGGATCTGATTGCCCGGCTGACGGTTGAAGAAAAGATTTCGCAGCTGTCAAACACATCCGAAGCGATTCCCGCATTGGGCATACCGGACTATAACTGGTGGAACGAAGCGCTGCACGGTGTTGCGCGGGCGGGATTTGCCACGGTTTTCCCGCAGGCGATTGCCATGGCCGCCTCATTTAACGCGCAACTGGTTTATGATATTGCCTGCGCAATTTCCGAAGAGGCGAGAGCCAAATACAATGAAGCACAGCGTAAGAATGAAAACGGTATTTATCAAGGGCTGACATTCTGGAGCCCGAACATCAACATTTTCAGAGATCCCCGTTGGGGCAGGGGGCATGAAACTTACGGGGAAGACCCTTATCTGTCCGGAACATTGGGCGTCGCTTTTATAAAAGGTTTACAGCAGTTTGACGGAACACATATGAAAGCTGCCGCCTGCGCAAAGCATTTTGCGGCGCACAGCGGTCCGGAAGGCGGAAGGCACTCTTTTAACGCGGCAGTATCAAAAAAGGATTTGTTCGAAACCTATCTGCCGGCTTTTGAAATGTGCGTCAAAGAAGGACAGGTTGAAGCTGTTATGGGCGCTTACAACCGCTTAAACGGCTCGCCTTGCTGCGCGAACAGAAAATTGCTCATAGAAATACTGAGGGAACAATGGGGCTTTGAGGGCCATGTTGTATCGGACTGCGGCGCGATAATGGATATCAGCGCCGGTCATCAGGTAACCGAAGATGTCGAGGAATCATCTGCGCTTGCGCTGAAGAACGGCTGTGACTTGAGCTGCGGTTCCGAATATTGGTCATTGAACGATGCTTATGAGGATGATTTGATAACCGAGGATGATATTGATGTTGCTTTACGCAGATTGCTTAGAACCCGTTTCAAACTCGGGATGTTTGACAACAAAGAAGATGTCGGTTATTCAAATGTTTCAGCCGATCGTGTTGCCTGCCCCGAGCATAAGGCGTTGAGTCTTGAAGCGGCACGCCAGAGTATGGTGCTGCTGAAAAACGACGGACTGCTGCCGCTGGATAAAAGCAAGTTGAAAAAGATTGCCGTCATCGGGCCGAATGCGGACAGTGAAACGGT
>CAZSRL010000047.1:0-1761 GCA_964609615.1 uncultured Muribaculaceae bacterium | reverse complement strand
TGCTTTTTCTCTTGTGGATGAAAACGGAGTACGATTTATTGAAAGGGGAGCCTTCAGAATATATGTCGGTGGCAACCAGCCGGATAGGCGAAGTAAACTGCTGTTAACAAAGGACTTAGAGTTTGTATGCATAAATATTTAAAAACACTTCATTTATAAATTTATTAAGGAAATTGTTGTAATGAGAGCACTTTTTGTAAAACTACCGCCAGATAAAAATATTGCTCGAATTGGATATACCATAGAAAAATTCATTAATAAGAATTATCAGGCTGAAGGTTTTGAATTATTATTCGAGGATAACGATGGGTATTGCTATATGTCACCATTTTCAGTTGATGACGTTGGTAACCCGGAAAGTATTATTGAACTAAAAAAGCTTTTTAAGACAGATTCGTACTACCTTTCGAATGTATTGGTTGTATATTTTCAAGAAACAGGAAGATACTCAGTAATTGAAGGGTGGTACAAACATGCAGATGTTTACTTAGAATGCCAATGTAACACAGTTGGCGGCAAATACTTCAATATTAAATGTAAGTCGACGGATGCTGTATACCTTCCAACAATTAACAGAGTACTAAAAATAAACAATTTTGATGGATTTATTGTTCCGAATAAAGAAGAATTATCGAGAGCCTCGAATTTTATTGATTCATTTCATGGCCAGAAACTCAATATCGTGGTTGATGAAACACTTTCAAAAATAATACTAAAAGGACGAAAAAGTCTCGCACAGATAATTAGCGAGTGCGAGAATGATCTTGAAACCGCATCATCAATCCCTAAGCTCAACTTTCAAATTATAGCGAAATGTGAGGACGCCTTGAAAAAAGGGTTAAAATCTTCAAAATTATATGAATTACTAAGAAAATCTTATTCCAATTTGAAACAATATGAAAAAACTCTTTTGTATGCGAAGCTTGCGTTTAAGATGAATCCAAATAACGCAAATCTCTATATATATGCGGTAAGCCTGGGTACTTCAACAGAATGGGAGAAGGCAATACCTATATTTCAAAAACTTCTGACAACTAAAGCTTTGGCCTATTCGAAAGATTGGGAAACCTCAATCCCGGAGTACAGAGGATATGCAGACGAAGACCTGAATGATGATGTTAGAGCTTGTTTAGCAGATTTGTTAATGCAAAAAAACCATATAAAGCTCGCATATAACTTATATAAAGATGTAACTGAATTAAGGCTATCGCAATATGCAAAAGAAATGATGACAAGTATAGAAACGAAGCTCCCTAACCTTGCACAAGTGAAAAACTATAGAATCAGTGGGCAAATAATTAGTTTGGAAGAACAATATGCTTACTTGCCTATTGATCAAATGCCGCTGCCAGACATTCAGAAACTTCATAATAAGAAATATTTACTTGATCCAATAAGGCGAAAACCCGTAATTATGACGCCTGAGGAAATTGTAAGACAAAAAACAATTAAATATTTAATCGACGAGAATAGAGTCCCTGAAAGTATGATATTGGTTGAGGAATCGCTTAATCATAAAGATAAAAGTCTAAAAGACAGAATCGATATTTTAGTCAAATACCTCAATAATGATAGTTACAAAGATTTGCTGATTATTGAATGCAAAGAGCCGAATATATATATCAACGCCGAAACGATTGAACAAATCCTGCGTTACAACCAATATTGTGATGCGAAATATTTGCTATTAACGAATGGTTTATTCAGCCTGATTTATCGCAACGCAGGTGATAACAGATATTTGCCATGTAAAGAACTGCC
>CAZSRL010000046.1:0-3299 GCA_964609615.1 uncultured Muribaculaceae bacterium | reverse complement strand
TAACGGCAGGTGGAATTCTTGCAGTTGTAGGGTATTTTATGCTTCAGGGAATGGGATCTATATGGGCTTTTGTAGCTCCAAATATTATTGCCCTACTTGTTATTGCAGTACTTGTGGGAAAAATCAAACATCTGCCTGCAATTACCCAGCCTGAACTTCTGGAACAGCGCTATGGTAGTGCAGTTAGGTGGCCGATTGCCCTTATTATTACTGTAGTAATGATTCTTTTCTCAGTAGCTGACATTACAGGACTTTCTCTTGTATTGCAGGTTTTCTACGGGCTTGACCCTTTTTATGCCGCAGCCATTGTTGCAATTGCAGTTTCCCTTTATGTAACTCTCGGAGGATTATATGCAGTTATCTGGACAGACACTATCCAGTTCACTTTCCTTTCCATCTTTGCAGTAGGAATGGGCATTGCCACAGTGGCAACAGTTGCTGATGGAGGCCTTGGTACTTCTGCAATAAGTGCTTCAGAACTCTTCGGAAGCGTGCCTGTGGACTGGTGGAATCCATTATCAATCGGACTTCCCATGGTCCTGATTTTCTGCCTTGCTATAATTCCAGGATGGATTACAGAACAGGATCCATGGCAGAAAGTATGGGCTGCAAGAGATGCAAAATCTGCCAGCCTTGGAATGATAATAGGCGCCCTCATGATTACTGTGGTCTTTACATCCTGCGCAGTTATTGCAATAGCTCTCAGCTCAATATATCCTGAAATTGCCCCAATGGGATTTCCCGCAGGCATGTCTCTGGCAGAACCCGCGCTACTAGCTTTTGTAAGTGAACGTTTCGCCTCGGCTCCCCTGATTATAGCTTTCAGTGCGATAGGGCTTGCAGCAGCCTCAATGTCCTGTACAGACACATTTTCAACATCAGGAGCTTCCTGTATTTCAAGGGACATTTACCAGAGGTACATAAAGCCAGATGCTACAATGAAAGAAATGATGCTGGTAAACAGAGTCAGCGTGCTGTTTATTGTATTAGCCGCAACAGTAGGCTCGTTTGTCATACCCAATATTATTGATGCCATTCATATCGCAACTTTCATTGCAAGCTCCTCGTATTTCTTCCCTCTTATGGGAGGACTTTACTGGAAGAGGGCTACCAAGGAAGGAGCCTTTGCAGGGATGGCAATTGGTTTCACAGTTCAGGCAGCTCTGGTTGTTCTTGACCTTATAAAGACGCCACCTCTTGCACCCAATTATCTGGAAAGCATTCACCCGGTTCTTATGAGTCACGGAGTTATCGTGGGGATGGGTTTGAGCGCGATTGCCTTCTTCGGTGTCTCCCTTATGACAAAGCCCTCAAGCAAGGTTAACCTCGCACCCTTTTTCGAAGATGAAGCAGAAGAACTTGCCCGCTATGAAGCACATGAAATTAACGAGAAAGATCCTGAGTATAATACCTTCCTTAAAAACCTCGATGAAAAGGTTACAGGGGAACGTGCCCATCTTCAGCTTAGCCTAAGGGCCTCAGGGAATCTCAGCTGGGACGACCTGATCGAAAGACTTAAAACCGTATCTCCGGCGTGGGTAACTCCTACAGGGCGCGATTCCGTATACAGGTTGACTCAGGGAGATATGCTTGCCTGTGTTTCAGTTTCAAGAGGAACCGGAGAACAGGATATCTGGCTCAAAGCCGAACCAAAAATTGAAACTATTGGAAGGCAGAAAAATGAGCTTTTTACATCCTATGAAGAGTTGAAAAAAGCTCTTGGTCAGAAAGGGATTAAAGTAGACTTTTACTAACTTGAGTCTGAGTGATAAAGGCTGAAATTCTTCACAGAAGCCCAGCCTTATTTCTTTTAATAAATAATATCTCAGGAATTCAGAGCTTTCTCAATAACTCCTTTTCCAAGCTGAACGTCTTCTAGAGAGAAGACTTCCAGATTGTAAACACCTCTGTAATCTGAGAGCAATTTAAGGGCGGAAAAATCAACGCATCCTTTACCCGGTGCCATATGCTCGTCCCCATCATATTTTTCCGTCCACTGCCCACTGTTATCGTGAAGGTGAATGTGAATAACATGTTTTTTTAATGTTCGGACAAAGCTTCTGAGTTTCTCGGGGTTGCCTTCACAGGTGAGGTTTGCATGCCCGATATCAAGAGTAGCCTTAAGGTAGTCTGAATTCACAACTTCGATAGTATGGGAAAGTTCTTCTGCTTCACAGCAGAAGTTAGAGGGATCCGTTCCTTCCTTATTCTCAAGCCCAAGTGTAACTCCGTAATTTTCAGCTAGGGAAGCTAGAGATTTGAGGTTGTTTACCATTGAAACATAGGATTTTTCTCTATCGAACCCAATCCTGCCAGGATGGATAACAACTACATGTGATCCTATCCTGTTTGCAATTTCCATGGATTCTTGAAGAAGAGTAAACTCTCTTTTTCCCATATTCGCGGTATCTACCTGCAGGGCTGCAGGATATTTGGAATCTGCTGCAGAATAGGGAGCATGAACAGTCCCTGCGAAGTTGTGTATTGACATTTCGTCAATAATACACTCGAGTTTTTTCTTTTCAAGTACGAAACCACTATAAATTCCAAGTTTAGGAACATATAACTCTACAGACCCAACGTTTTCCCTCAGCTCCTGAAGGGGGCCAGCAAAAGATGAAGCTCCGAAAATCACGTATTAAGCAAGGATATCAGATATAAAGTTCTTTTGTGATACAAGTTAACAGCTTAAACCGCACACTGTATTAAAAAATAGATAAATATATGATAACTTCCTGGATACCAGAGAGAAAAATATAAAGTTTGAGCTTAACCCGTATCTGAAGACTTTCAGGATAAAAAGAATCATAAAAATAGCCAACATATTTATATATAATAAATTGTTACCGGGCTCTCTTTTTAAAAGAATTCGTAAATAGATCATGGGTAAATATATAGACCAGTTTATAAGAATATATTTTTGTTGGAAGAAAAAACAATAAAAAAATAATTTGGACATCTGTAATGGCAGAAATATCCTTTTTGTCCTTTAAAAACGAGAGAATTAGATAAGCTTTTGAATTATATAAAATTTAGAAATATAAAAACCACATCAGCATAAATTATTATTATAAAAATAGTTAATATATTTTTAAAAATAAATAAAAAAATTCATTCGTTATAATCGGAATCTTTATATGATATTGGGAGAAGTAAAATTCGTTCTTTTTTATATATATAGGATTTTGTATATTTTAACTGTCTCAGTACGTCATATAAAATTGATTGTATATAATATAAGCCTATAATAATATTTTAAAAGCGTTCCTATTTCGAAAGGTTTATGAATGATCCTCTCT
>CAZSRL010000045.1:0-3407 GCA_964609615.1 uncultured Muribaculaceae bacterium | reverse complement strand
TTTCACCGTGGGAAGGCGTTATGCGCTGAAACCAGTTATGTGCTGAATCCTCGTGCAATCGTTCTCGGTCAACAGTTTCATCTCTAAGTTCAGCACATAATTCTGACTCACAAAGAGTCCAAAAAATCTTGGAGCTTTTCACTTGCATGATACCGAGCATTCTTTGGAGACGATTCGGGCTCGTGCATTTTTTTCAGTGCAATATCCTTCAAGTTCAAATCCGTCACCATATATTTATGGGTTGTTTCAATGCTTTCATGGCCAAGCCAAATCGCTATGGTTGAGATGTCTACGCCCGATTGCAGCAGACTCATTGCGGTGGAATGTCGAAGGGTATGAGGGCTGATAGTCTTGTTTTTCAGTGAAGGACAAACCTTGAGCGCTTTTTTTACGAGACAATCCAGGCGATATCTCACGCCGGACCTTGTCAGATGGTCCACATTTCTTCCTTGAAGGAGAAAGTCATTCTCGAGAATCTTGTTTTCCTTCAAATAGTCTGTCAGATGCTTTTTTGTCATCGCCCATAAGGGCACTGTTCGCTCCTTTCTTCCTTTTCCCAGGATTCGGATGTAGCAATGTCCTTTGGTCGCTATGACATCTCTACCCTTCAAGGAAACCAATTCCGAAACTCGCATTCCGGAATTGTACAACAGGAGCACCATGAGATAGTCTCGCTTTCCATGGGATGTTGCAGTTGTGCATGCATCTAACAGCGCATCCAGTTCTATCTTGGAAAGATAGGATACCTCCTTTCGCTCAACATTTCGGAAAGGAATCAATTTCACTTTGCGCACAATATCCAGATGTTCCGGGCATTCGTAAGATACGTAGTCCATGAAGGACTTTATGGCTGCAAGGCGATTATTGATGGTCCTGTTTCCATTTTTTCGATCGTGTTCCAAATATTTCAGGAATCCAATCACCGCATTCGCATCTATATCTTCTAGGGCCAAGGCGTCCGCCTTGATGCCCACCGACTCATTCATGTATTTCAGCAGAATCCGAAATGTGTCCTTATAAGATTGGATGGTACACGGAGAAACCTTTTGCTGATTCATGAGTCGTTCCAAAAAGAATCGGCGGAGAAGACTTTGAAACGTGTCAGTCTTCATCGCAAACATCTCCATTCATGCTGAATAATTTTTCAAAGTTTACAGAAACCACTTCCATAATCTCTGGGATTCCTGTCAGATACCAATAAGTATCCGCTATCTTCACATGCCCAAGGTAGGTCGAAAGGTAGATCATCTTGCTATCCACGTCGACCCCTTCCTTCAACCATCGAAGTATTGTCCGGCAGGCGAACGAATGACGAAGGTCATAGAGCCTCGGAGGTCGTCTGGTCCAACTTTGGTTTTCTTGAAGAAGAGCGTATCTTAATCGTTGCATGGCATACTGGAAATTCTGCAAAGCAAGCCTTTGACCTCCAGTTGTAATCAGGAAATACGGTTCAGAAAAATCTTTTCTCGTCTCGTCCCTAAACTGGACATAGGACTTTAGTTGAGCCACAGTCGTTTCGTGTATAGGAAGAATTCTGCTCTTTCTGAATTTTGTTTCCCGGATTGTGATTGAGCCTCGCTTCAGATCAACATCATCATTTATCAAATTGCACACCTCATTCGGACGCATTCCCGTCGACCACAAGAGTCCAATCCCGACAGGGATTGCTCGGCCTCTCAGTTTATCCGGTGAATACAGATGCTCAGCAGCCTTCATGAGGATTCGAATCTCCTGCTCGGAATAAATATAGGGCACTGTCCGTCCGTGGCATTTCCCAAACATTCCTTTAGGAATCATTTGCGCCTGAGAATCGAATACGCAGGCATAAGCTGAAAAAGTCTTTATCATCTCCATTCTTCTGGCCATGTACCATCTAGAATAGTCAGGATCAAGTGTTGCCCATCGAAAGGCGATATCTACTGTAAGTGACCCTTTGTAGCCAATGTCAATCGTATACTTGGCAAATCGCCTTAACTCTTGAGACTCTATTTTAATCTGATAGCCAAGCCCTTTTTTGTATGCTATATATTCCTCTATTTGCCTTGAGATCAGATTCTCCTTCATTTCTCTACCTCCGGCCATATTCCAGCAACCTCACGCAAATGTGGAAAATCCAATTTCGCATAAATTTGTGTTGTTTCCAAGCACTCATGGCCAAGAACATCAGCGATAACCTTGAAATTCGTTCCATTATCGAGCATCTCTTTTGCCGTGGTATACCTCAACATATGGGTTCCGGTAAACTTTTCTAAATTCGCCTTCCTCGCCGCATACCTTACGGTATTGCGAATTTGAGACGTTTCCATTGGAGATCCTTGCTGATTTCTGGTTCTGACAAACAGTCTTCTTTCGCTAGTTACTGGACGAGCATGAAGCAGATATTCTACAATCGAATTACCAGTGATTTCTTTCAAGGGGAGAGTACGTTCAAGGCAGTTTTTAGTGTTTCTGATGGTCAGAGTTCCCCCGTTCCAGTCAAAATCATCCAAGGAAAGCCCTGCTACTTCCGAACAACGAAGACCGAGGTCTTTCATGCATCGTGCAATCGCATAATTGCGGATGCCATTGGGTTTAGTCAGGTCGTATGTGGAAAAGAGCTTAACGAGATCCTCTTCGGAAAGATATTTCGGTAGATTTGCTTGTTTCCATACCGGAGCAGTCATGGGAAGTTTTAAAATTTCATCCGAATGGAAATCATCCTCAAACTCAAGAAATTTTAGATAGGCTCTAATTCTTGTAACCATTGTCCTCCTCGAGGATGGCAATAAATGTGAGAGGTCTTTGACTAGATACGCCTGTACTTGATCTGCAGATATTTTTTCAGGGGAAATATTGCGATGTTCGAAACAATAGCATAAAAAAATCGTTACGGTATTGCAGCATGAATTGATGGTATTTACGCGCCACCCGGCAACTTCATGGAGGTATTTTCTAAACCGCTCAATTTCATGTTCGATGTTGGGATTAATATCAAAATCTCTGACGCTTAAGCGTTGGTAGAAGCGGTGACCACTGCAAAAAGAGTAATAGGCATGAACTGCAGCTTGGATTTCAGGTGTCAACAAAGTAATTCCAAGCTGTTTCACATAATGATTCATCACATTTTTTAGCTCTAAACAATTGATAGTTCCTTCGGTATTGATATCGCAGATGGTTAGGAACTCTTTAACTTTTCTAAGGTAAATGGGGATGACGGTTTTCCCGTATTTGCGCTCAACAAGATAGTATTCAAAGGCCTTCAAGTCATAGGGTTTCAAATTCCGTTCCATAGAACATTTCTCCTTTTTGCTTTCATGATAGCAGAGAAATGTTGCGATTTTTATGTGCTGAACTTCGAGATGAAACTTTTGACCGAGAACGATTTCACGAGGATTCAGCACATAACTGGTTTCAGCGCATAACGCCTT
>CAZSRL010000044.1:0-3411 GCA_964609615.1 uncultured Muribaculaceae bacterium | reverse complement strand
CCGACAGCGAAGAAATCTTGACAAGCGAGGAAACCTACATAAGCGAGACCCAAGTGGCGCCCAATCAAACCGGCACTTCACCCACGGTACCTACAACAAAAGCAAAGCCAAAAACAACCGCTGCAAGTGCCGACCCGCAGGCGAGAATTGCTTCTTTGCTCAATTCAGCACCGTTAAATCCGATGAAAACAAATTTCGCGGAGCTTGACAATATAATTGACAATGTTTTCGACAAAATTATTACTCCCGGTATGGATACATACGCCAAGGTAAAGGCGTGCTACAACTATATGATTGATAATTACTACTATCAAGCCGGAGAATATGATTTTTACCTTTTGGGCAACCTCGCTTATGATTCTGATTACGATGCAAATATGGTCATCCTAAGCCACAGCATCCTTACAAATGGCTACGGAGTTTGCGACAATTACAGCGCCGCTTTTGCGGTGATGTGCCGAAAAATCGGTCTGGATGCATATACTCAGGGCGGCAAGCTCACCAACCTTGCGGGCGAGTCGAAGGGGCACGCATGGGCATACATAAATCTGGGCGGTAACAAGTATATTTTTGACCCGCAGGTGCAGGACAAAATGAGTAATTTGCCGGATTATTACTTTGGCAAAACGAACGCGCAGCTGAAAAACGTTTATCACACTTATTCTGATAACAATCCGGAGGGGGATTTTAATAACTTCAGTTATTACGTTATTACCGAAACTGCGCCTTATACAACAAAACCTATCACAACGACAAAAAAGACAACAACCACGAAGCACACAACCACGAGCCCTACTACCACAAGGCCTACCACCACACGCCTATATGTTGTTGAAACAAAAACGGAAACAGATACTGTTACAACTCCGCTTAAATACGGCGTGATAAAAATCACAACAACAGAGACCATTTACAACATCTATAGTGACGGAAGCATCAAATTAAGAAACACAAAAACTATAGACAGTTATGACCGCTCAGGCTACAACGCCACAACAAGTGACCTGATAGGCGAAGCAACAGAAAACTGTAGCACATACAGGGCTGATATCGATACTATTTTTAATAATGTTAACATTTATCGCTCTGAGCTGGGAATAGCGCCACTTGAGCTTGACGATGCCTTAACCAAGGCTGCTATGGTCCGAGCTTGTGAAATGGCTTGGAGCGGCGTGTACTCACACACACGCCCTAACGGCTCACCGCCGTGGGGAGTTCTCTCGGATCTCGGAATACCCTATCGCGGATGCGCAGAGAATATCGCAATGGGATATCCCAGCGCGCAAGCGGTTTCGGAGGGATGGAAGGGTAGCGCAGGGCATTACAAAAATATGACCAATGCAAGCTATACGAAAATAGGAATTGGCGTTGCTTATGACCAGAAAGGGCGCTCTTACTGGTGTCAGTTATTCACCGGGTAGAGTACGCACGATAGTGTTGTGGTCAAGCAAGTTTGTAACACCGCGGCCTACACTATTAATGAGGTCCGTTAAAAAATAAATATCACAACAGTTTTTCATTATGCAAATAACAGATGGAGATAAACTAATTGGAACGAAAATCTGAACTGATAGTAATTACAAAAGCAAACGATTTGTGTAAATATATTTTTACAATTACTGATAGTTCACCGAAAAAATTCAGATTTTCACTGATATCAAGGATGCATAATCTTTGCCTTGATATCATTTCAAGCTTATATATGGCAAATGAGATGTATGCCACAGATTCAGCTAACGCGTACGCTAAGCGTCTTGAAAATCAGCATACTGCATTGACAAGTTTGAAAATACTTGGCACCATTGCAATGATTGCCAGGGAGCAGAACTGTATATTGCCAAAGCAGTATGAGCAAATTACACGGTTGACATCAGACTGCACAAAACTTATCGGTGCATGGATTAATAGCGATAGAAGAAGATATAGGCTCGACTGAGTTTATATAGGGATACGGCTGTGATTGGAGAATATTGGTGGTTGCGCACTCCCGGCAATAATAGCAATAATGCCTGCAACGTCAACAATAATGGCAACGTCAACAACAACAACAATAATGTCAACAACACAAACGTCGGCGTCCGTCCAGATTCACCTTGAGTCAGATGATGTGCGAAAGCTTGCATATCCAGCACAAAAAGGTAAAGGAGTCGTATTCCCGCCGCTGATGCGGCAAAAAGCTGCCGCCGGTTTTGCAGACGTGGGCAAAACCCTCTTTTGCAAATGTGCAAATGCTTGCCCGGCGGCTATAATGGTGTAATAATGACGTATGATGAGCTTTTTGAATTTGAAAATCTTTACCGTGCTCACACTGAAGCCCGGAAATGCAAGCGCCACAAGAAGGATGTAATTCTCTTTGAGGCGGATCTTGCCAATAACCTATGGAAATTGCATGATTCTCTGGCTGACGGCAGCTATGAAATATCAGGCTATAATAAGTTTTATGTTTATGAGCCTAAAACACGTGAAATTCAGGCGCTTTCGTATTATGACCGTATTGTACAGCATGCGCTTTGCGATAACTATCTTTACCCATTATTGTCAGCGAGATTCATTTATGATAACAGCGCGTGCCAAAAAGGAAAGGGAACAGACTTTTCCCGAAAGCGTCTAACGAAATTCATGACGGGTTTTTACAAGAAGCATGGTACACAAGGATACATTTTGAAAGCAGATATCAGACAGTTTTTTCCAAACATTGACCACGCACTGTTAAAGTGTAAGCTTGGAAGAGTTATCCATGATGACCGAATTCTTGATCTGGTGAAGTTGATAATAGATAGCTTCAATGCTGACACCGGCAAGGGCCTCCCGATGGGCAATCAAACTAGTCAGCTGTTCGCGCTATACTATTTAGACCCGTTGGATCGTTTGATTAAGGAGCGCTTGCACATAAAGTATTACACCAGGTATATGGACGACTGCATACTGCTGCATGAAAACAAAGAATATCTTAAATGGTGTCTTGTAAAAATGACAGAGCTGGTCGAAGACGAGCTTTTACTCGAATTCAATCAAAAAACTCAAGTGTTTCCAATAGAAAATGGCGTTGACTATCTTGGTTGGCACTTTTATATGACGGACACAGGGAAAGTAATCAAAAAGCTGCGAACAAGCAGCAAAAAGAAATTTAAAAAACGCCTTAGACTTCTAAAAAGAGAATACAATTCCGGCGAAATTGAGATTGAGGATATTCGGCGAATTCTTTCCGGATATAATGGTCACCTTTCACGGGGGCATACATATAAACTGAAAATGTCGGCATGTCGAAACTTTGTGTTAAAAAAAGACTGGAGGACAATTATATGAAAGCAACGTTGAAAAAACTCTTGGCGCTAACCCTTGCTGTGGTTATGGTCTTCGGCTCAGGGGCGGCTGGATTAGGTGCGCTCGGCGGGTGGTTGAGCGAGCTGT
>CAZSRL010000043.1:0-3687 GCA_964609615.1 uncultured Muribaculaceae bacterium | reverse complement strand
TTGCTACGGTATTGAGCTGGAACCCAAGTTTGTTGATGTTGCGGTCAAGCGGTTTTATCAGTATTCTTCAGAATACCGAAATTCGTATGATCCTGATACTGATATATTTGTCATCAGAGATGGTAAAAGGTTAAAGTTTAGCGAGGTGATTGACCTATGAATCCAAAATGATTTTAGTTAAGAAATCATGATAAGTTGCTGGTATAATGGTAGAGCATACTACAATAAAGGAGGCTCTACTATGGAAACAATTAAGGACTCTGTTCAGAGTTTCTTGGACAAGATGAACGATGTTGGATATAGCGCAAAGAACATTTCTTTTGCTTCTGCTGCGCTGTATAATCTCATCGAGGCTCATCCTGGTGGAAACAATGAACCTTTGGATCATGATATCGCAGAAAAGCACATCTGTGATATCGAAAAGCTAATGAAGAACGATGCGGTCGGTAGTTGGACAATGTCTAAGAATATCTGGTTCATTCGGAAATATCTTGATTTCCTTATTACCGGAAGCATCAATGCAGATCGCTATGTCAAACCGATCCTTCCTTTGGAAGCTGGGTTTGCATCTGTAATCCAGCAGTACGTGGATGAAGTTTCCACAAACGAACAGCAAAAAAAGAGCCGGGCGTGGGCACCAAAGCGATATGCATTCTGGCTGTCCAATCAGGGAATCCACTCTTTTTCGGACACCAAAGTGACTGACCTTCGGCAGTTTATCTTGGAAGACACAAAGAATCTTAAAAGCAAAACGGTCCCTTCTTTCAGGTCTGAATTACGGCGCTTCCATGTATGGCTGTTCGACCATGGGGTCATCCCAAACACGTATGAAAGCTTGTTTGATTTCAAGGCGGCGATTGAAAACAAGATTCATCCGGCGGTTTTACCAGACGATGCTGCCAGTGTCCTTGGCTCGATTGATCGTGCGACGCCCATCGGCAAGCGAGACTACAGCATGATGATGTGCGGCATAGTTCTTGGGTTGCGCGGGTGTGATCTAATCCGACTTAAGCTTAGCGATATAGACTGGCGACAAGGCGAAATCCGAATCGCTCAGCATAAAACCGGAAAGCCCTTGGCCCTGCCATTGACGACAGACGTCGCCGAAGCTCTGAAAGACTACATTCTAAATGGCAGACCAAGGACCGATTTACCAAATGTATATCTCAGGCATGCAGCTCCCATTGGAGCATTTAAAAGCGGGAGTATCGCCGGTCAGGTCTTTTCGTATTATAAAGAAAAGGCGGGCCTTGATTTTGAAGGGAGTTATTATTCTGCCAGGCGAGCCGTTGGAAAAAACCTTGTCGTTGCAGGTGTGCCTGTGACAACAGTCTCCCAGATTCTAGGCCATACCGATATCAGCAACACAAAACAGTATATCGCTCTGGATACGGATCATCTTAAGGTCTGTGCTCTTGGCTTTGAGGAGATTGCTCCGAGGAGGTGGTCTCATGAAGCGTAAATACTCCTGCGTGTTTACGGACGACCTTTTCGGTTTTATTGAATTCAGGAAAGCCCAAGGATACGATGTTCATGCAACTGAGCAGTATCTTGGCCTCTTTGATCTGTACTGCAGTGAGTTTCCCCCGGATGAGCCAGTACTATCTCAATCCCTAATTGATAGCTGGTTCCGCCATGATATGAATCAGGGCTGTAAAGACTTAGGAGGAAGAGGAAGGGCTGCTCGCCAGTTCGCACTTTACCTTAAGGGAATGGGGAAAGAAGCATACGTTATCCCTACCTTTCTGTTTCGGGAAAAGAGTTCGTTTGCCCCATACATCCCGACATCACACGAATTATCTTCTTTTTTTGAAGCAACTGATTCAATGACACCGTGGGTAAATTGTGATAAATTTGCTCCATATATTGCCCCTGTCATTTTCCGATTGATGTATACCAGCGGATTACGTCCACAAGAGGCTTGCGAATTGGAGGACCGGGATGTGAATCTTCTGACCGGCGAAATAAAAATACGCAAGAATAAGAGAAAGAAAGAACGGATCATTATGGTGTCTGACGATATGCTCCGACTCCTTAACGAATACGTTGGTGACAGGGCTCATATTTTTGTTCGCACACCGTTTTTCTTCCCGAGAACTGACGGAAGCCACTACACTTCCCAACAACTCGGAAAGCTTTGTGATAAATGCTGGGCTCAGGCAAACCCTGACAAGAGCCCCTCAGAATTACCGCGGCTTCGGCCATACGATTTTCGGCACACTTTTGCATCTGCTGTTCTTCAGAAATGGATTAATGAAGGCAAGGACCTTTACGTGATGCTTCCATTTCTCCGCGCCTATATGGGACATGAGCATTTTGAAGATACAGCCTACTACATCCATATCCTTCCAGAGAGGCTCATTAGCTCCTCTGGAGTGAACTGGGATGCCATAGATTCAGTAATGCCGGAGGCGTCAGTATGGGATTGAACAACGCATTATTCACGATTATTCTTGAGTACTTTGACAGCTATCTTCCAATGATGAGGAAAAGCAGTCCCAAAACCATTTCTACCTACCGAAAAGCAATAGAGCAATTCCTCGATTATCTAAAGGAACAAAACGATGTCCGTCTTTACCAGGTAACGATTACTATGATTAACAGACAATCCGTTTCAAACTATCTGGACTACGTTGAAACCGAGAGAAAATGCTCTGTTACCACACGTAACCACAGGCTTGATTGTATCCGCTCATTCATGAAGTACGCTGCCACTCGAAATATAGATGCCGCCGCAATGTGGGCAGATATACAGAATGTAACTCATGCCAAGGAGCAGAAAACCCCAGTTGAGTATCTCAAGATTTCTTCTGTAGAAGCCATCATTGCCCAGCCTAATGCAACTACACGGATGGGACTTCGTGATAAATTTCTCATCCTGTTTATTTACCAAACTGGTATGCGGGTTGCGGAATTGGTAGGGATCCGGTTGTGCGATATACAATTGGGGAACAGCGCTGTCGTGACAATTCACGGAAAAGGCGCGAAGGTGCGCAAAGTCCCCATGAGGGAAATGTTGGTAGAGCATCTAAAAAAATATCTTCAAATCTTCCATCCAGATAGTTCAAAATACAGTGAAGATTTCCTCTTTTATACCATCCATAATAACCAGCATACAAAGATGACGGAGGATAATGTGAGGAGGCTGATTCAGAGATACGGAGATTTAGCTCGAAGAACCGATCCCACAATTCCGAAAAGTGCGCACCCGCATTTATTCCGACATTCAATTGCGATGCATCTCTACCAGAATGGGGTGCCGCTGACATTGATATCACAGTGGCTGGGGCACTCTCGGTTGGAAACAACCTTTATTTACGCTTATGCAGATACTGAGCAGAAGCGGGCGGCAATTGAAAAAGCAATCCCAGAAGACAGCACTCTCAAAGAATACCTGAACGCAGAAAGGTACACTGAAGAAGATGACGAACTAATTAAACGCCTGTACGGGCTAAAGTGAACAAACAACTTATCTGGATTTTTTGAATCTCGAACGGAGTCAATGTGGCTCCGTTCTTTATTATTGTCTCGAAGTAAAAACCTCATCATAACGCAGCTTCTGACCATTTCGAATCAGAAATATATCCTCTCCAGGAGCGATATCTTTCCGGTATTCTGAAGAATACTGATAATACCGCTTCACAATGACGTCGCAGTATTTTTCGTCGAGCTCAATGGTGGCGCAGG
>CAZSRL010000042.1:0-4149 GCA_964609615.1 uncultured Muribaculaceae bacterium | reverse complement strand
ATGGGCCAGTTATAATATTTATGCCTGCAAGGATGTTTTATCCCCGCAGGCTTTGTAGCAATGCGTTCCCAGATACGGTTTTTGTTTTGTCAATGTCCGGGTATCAAAACATATCTGCAAAAGACACAAGAAACACATTACCTATGTTTTCCGCTTTTTGCATGCATCCGCTTGTAAAGCCTTTCTTAGAAAAAAGATAGTAGTATTTGTTTTTAAATTTAAAAAGATTACTCCTATCAATAAGCGTACCCAACACATCTGCCCCGATCTTTTCATTTGTCCATTTGCATTCGGCAAAAATAGCATCATCCTTGTTTTTGCATGCAATAATGTCAATTTCCGTTTCTTCTCTTTTTTCGGGGTTGTTACCCCACCAGCGACCGGCGCTTGTAAAGGGAATAACCGATTTTTTTTCGAGATTTAAACGCCATAGATATTGCTTGCAAATTTCCTCAAATACAGAACCCATATACGCGGGTATCTGATTCTCTATCTCGGCATACGCTTCATTTGCCGCCCCTCGCTGAATAACGGATACTTGATTTGGTATAAAACGGTACCAAAATCTGAACATACTGTCTTCCAGTATATAAATCGTTTTCTTGCTGTTTTCTTCCCCGAACGGATGCTCTTTTTTTATTATTCCGATGGAGATAAGTTTTGAAATATAGGTTGAACAAAGGCCGGATTCCATACCGGCTTTACTGCTGATTTCCGATAATCTTGTCGAGCCGGTTGCGATTGCTTTGATGATTGCATTGTACCGGGCCGGTTCCCGGCATTCCTGCTTAATCAGGTTGCCCGGTTCCTCAAACAGATAGGCGGAAGGCATTAAAAAGTTAAACTTGATGTTTTCTTTTAAGCTCAATTTCTTATCAATCAACGATAAATAAAGCGGTATTCCGCCGGTAATACCATAAAGTACCGCCGTTTCATAAATGTCGAAACCTGAATCCTTAAAATACTCCCGCACTTGTGTGAACTCAAAGGGCAGTATTTTAAACTGAGCGGTTCTCCGCCCGAAAAGCGGACTTTTGTAACCGAGCACCTGATTTTCCATAAATGAAAGCGAGGAACCGCAAAGAATGACAAAGATCTTTGATGTTTCCTTATACTTATCAATAAAAGTCTGCAGCAAAGATGATATTCCTTTATATGAACCGGCAAGGTATGGATATTCATCTATTGCAAGGATGATCTTGCGCTTTTCCGCCACATCAAACACCGCGCCAAGTGCTTCTTTATAGCTTGCAAAAGAGGGCGATGCTTTACCAAAATCCTGCGAAAGCGCAAATATACTGTGGCTGAACGCTTCTAAATTTTCTTTTGAATTTGTTTCCTGACCTGTAAAATATACGGTTTCCTTACCCTTCACAAACTCGTTTATAAGGGCAGTTTTACCGACTCGCCTGCGTCCATAAATAATTACGCATTGAAATTTGTCTGTGTCATAGAGCCTCTGCAACTCTTTGAGTTCCTGCTGTCTGCCAATAAACATTATTGTTCACATCCCATACTATATCGTGATATAGTACATTATAATATAGCATTCCTGTTTTGTCAAATATTTATTCCCCTGCCAGGTTTTACTTGCAAGGGATGCGTCGATTTTGCGCAACGCATGCAATGCGTTCCGCGAGGTGTTTTTCGTATTACCCGGGAACGCATTGTATGCGTTCCGCCGCGGTTTGGTACGCATGAGGTTCGGAACGCATGCAATACGTTCCCTACATGGGGACGATGACCGCGGGGAGCGTGATTATTCCCCAGCCAGCCTGCGCACATAACGCTTAAAGAAGGCAACCCCTTCGCCAATGGCAGATATCGGGATACGCTCATTGGTGGCGTGGGTGCAAAGCAAGAGTTCCGTATTCACTTTAAAGGGAGCAAAACGGTATAGGTTGTCGCAAATAGGTTCATAGAAACAAGCATCTGTTCCGCCCATTACCAGGTAAGGCGCTACAATATTATCCGGGTCGGACTGCATACAGAGTTCTTCAATCACCTTGAAGGCGCGGGAATCGGTCGGTGATATCTTGGATGCTTCCTTGCCTTTGAGCAATTTAACATTGATGTCTTTATTCTTGACCACTTTTCTAATATGATTTTCAACATCCGGAATAGTAGTGCCGGGCATCTGCCGGAAGTTGACGGTTACAGCGGCAATCTGCGGGAGAACATTTGCCGCAGGACTGCCCTGCGCCATGGTGACAGCGGTTGTGGTTCTGAACATGCAGGCTGCGGGCGGGATTTTCTTCATGGCTTGCTTTATTAGTGGTCTTAACAACCAAAGGTTGCAGGTGACAATCCTGGCCGGGTACGAAACATTCCTGCCGATTTTATCAAATAAGCTTACAATAAACGGCATCATTTTTGATTTAAACTGATTATTTTCCAAGTCCTTTACCACATCCGCCAGGTAGCCGAGCGCGGTATGCTTGGGCGGCTGCGAGGAATGGCCGCCTTTTGAACTCAAACTGACTTCAAAATCGACATAGCCTTTTTCACCCACGCCGATACCCGCAAGATTTTTGTTGATAACGCCTTTGATATTAACAGGCAGAATTGCGCCGCCTTCGTCGATCACGCTGTCCAAATGAATGCCTCTGCTCTGCAGCGTTTCCATGATGGATTTCGCGCCGGAATACTCCGCTGCAACCACCTCTTCATCGTGCCCGAAGCAAAGGTAAACATCCCGCTCGGGGACAAAACCTTCTTCCAGCAGTGTCTCGACAGCTTCCATGACGCAGATGAGGTGGTTTTTCATATCCAGGGCGCCTCTGCCCCAGACAAATCCGTCGTCGATAACGCCGTCAAACGCCGGGTGCGTCCAATCCTGCTCGGTGCCTTCGCTCACGGGTACAACATCCTGGTGCGACAAGAGGGCGATGGGGTCAAGCGCCGGGTTTTTGCCTTCCCACTTATATAAAAGGCTGGCGATAGAAACCTTTTCTCTTTTCAGGTTCTTGGTGATGAGCGGATAAGCCTGTTCCAAAAAATCATGGAACTTCTCAAACTGCGACCAGTCCACCAACTCATGCTCCGGGTAGGAAATGGTCGGTATTTTAATTGCCTCGCTCAAATGTTTTACCGCTCTGTCAGCATCCACCTTTTCGGGGGTTTGCTTGCCGTAATCCTTTTTCTTCGGCACAAAAAATATTGCCCTGATCATGGTAATGCCGATAAATACCGCGAGGACGATCAGCATGATTTCGATGACAGTCTTGAAAGTATCCATTTTGTTCTCCCTTTGATATGTAATTTTTTATTTTGAATTAGCTATATAAAGAACTTTCTGCTCAGCCATGCGCGCAAATGCCTGTTGCTCTTGACCGCGATAAAAAAAACGATAAGTGAAATACAGCAGGCTATCAAGATAATCGAAAAAGTGATAACGGAACGGCCTTCGATAAATAAATGCAGCAAGAGATCAACACACACACTGTAAATACCGATTTCAATCAGGACGGCAATGATAATATCCGGCCAGTCCCGCTTTTTCCTCCTGAGCCAGTAAGCCGACCCCAGCAGCATAACCTCCAGCAGCAAAAGCATAGGCATGGCGACCTGATAGAACCAGCCCTTCTCGTTGCCTACCGCGTAAAATACATAGATATAGGAACCGGCCGCAAGCGCGTCGATGGCGATAAGCGAGTAGGGATGTATCTTTTTCCAAAGGAATGGCTGGACAAAAAGAACCCAGGCGAGCGCGCTGGAAGCAATCACATAAACCGCCCAAACGCCGGTTGCCGGGAAAAGGAAGTTAATGATGCCGCAGACAATGTTGGGAATGAGTACAACCATGGAAATGATAAAAGCCACATAACGCCGGCGGACACCCAGCGGAAGTACCACCTTATCCGGATACGGGGCAGGAGAGGAGACGGTCTGTCCGGTTTCCATTGGGTTTATCACCGGTGCGGAGCAAAGGGCGCATTTTTTCGCGCTCTTGTCCAGCTCAACGCCGCAGTTGACACAATAAGACATATATTTGCTCCTTTTTAGACGGATGTATTCACGGCGGAACGCATACAATGCGTTCCCTACAATTGCTGACCACTAACCACTAACCACTCGTCTACTATCTATTGCTTTCAATTTTAACCGGAATACCCATTTTGACAAAGCGGGTGAAGAACTCGCGTTCCA
>CAZSRL010000041.1:0-4199 GCA_964609615.1 uncultured Muribaculaceae bacterium | reverse complement strand
ACTGGCTGAAAAAAGAATCAGCATATTTACTATTTCAACTTACGATACCGATTATCTTAAGTACATTTAAGATATAGTTGGTATTGGGAGTGTAAAGAAGTGCAGAAAGTTGACCTTGAAAATATTGATATAATTAAGAAATGGTTGAATCCCAAAAAGAAAAGTAAAAACACTATCAAGAGCTATCTCCAAGGGATGTATTTTTATACTGAACTTATTGGAAAAACACCGGATGAACTTATTGAGGAAGCTAAGAATGAACAAAAATCTGGTGTATTAATGGAAGATCGTTTAATTTTGGGATATTTGAACGATTATATTGATTTTCTTGAAGATAGGGATTTAGCACCAAAAACCATTAAAAGTTATATAGCTGCAATTCGAAGTTTTTATAAGAAAAAATATATTCAAATTCCTGATCTGGATTTGAAAAAAGCAAAACCCATGAAAAAGAATAGGGCAACTCCAACAAAAGAAGATTTACAGGATGTTTTAAAAGTTTGTGAACCATTAGAAAAAGCAATTGTTTTAACAGGTATTTCAGGTGGTCTTTCAGATGTTGACATTATAAAATTGAAAATTGCTGATTTTAAAAATGGTTATGATCCTGTAAATAAAATAACAATACTACGACTAACACGACAGAAATTAGGTGTAACAGCAGATGAGTTTATTACTTTTTTAAGTCCTGAAGCAACAACAGCAATAAATGAATATTTAGCTTATAGAAATCGTGAATGTAAAGTGAATTTTACAAGGGAAAATAACAGATTAGATAAACAAAAAGTTCAAAATAATGATGGGTATCTCTTCATTAAGAAACATATACGTGATTCATATCTTGAAACTGGTAATGAAGAAGAACGAAAAATAACACCATCAAATCTTATTCAGATTTACAGAGGGATTTCTGAAAAAGCAAGAAAGAATACTCCTTTTGGAGATTGGAACTTGATTAGATCACATAATATGAGGAGATATTTCAATAATGTTCTGACAAATCACAAATGTCCCTATCTTCATAGTGAACATATGATGGGGCATGTTCTTGATAGTGTTAGGAGTGCATATTTTGATCCAAATGTAGAAGAGTTGAAGAAATCATATTTGGAATGTGTTCCATATTTAACGATTCAGAAAGACCTTGATATATCCGTAAATCCAGAGTTCCAAAAAATAAAAGAACGTAATGAAGAACTTGAACGTGAAAACTACAGGGTTAATGTAGAAAGAGATGAATTCCAAAGAATGTCTGATGATATTGAAAATTATAAAAATGAAATGCAAATTAAAAGTGAAATTGAAAGAAATAAACATAGCATACAGATTTTGAAACTTCAGAAAAAGATTAAGCCTGAAAAAGCTGATGAATTTAATAAAATGATTGAAAGGTTAAAAAATGCATCAAATCATATGCATAATAAACTATACAAGGAGTATGAAAAATATAGAGAAGATGTAGAAGAACCAGAATTATTGAATGAAAGTTAATCTTTCCTTCTTTTTCTTTTTAATTCGGTTGCAGTCCGGTAAATTTTCAATTAAGGATTTGTTTTATTAACTCCATTTAAAATATGTAAAAAATATAGATCTTTTTAGATCTCCTAATTACGTTTTTAACATTAGATATTATCTCTATTATTTCCTTTCAGCAAGATTTCCATTCTCTCAGCCTGTCATCCTTCACAGCTAATGGACAAGCTCATTATCAATCGGAGTCAGAAACTCCGATCTCTCTGTTCATTGGCAACAAGGATATAAAAAAATATCGGGTGACACTTTAGTTATATGTGTTTGAGTTTGGGATAATTTTACAACTGGCTTAAACCAGGAATATTTTAGCGTAATGGTTAGAATTCCACCCCTTCACATCTTATGAAGGAGTATAGGTAACTCAAATTTTCTGTACGTTAGTGCAAGAATAATGCACACCCTCGTTTTTAGAAAGTTGCCCTTATAAATACCACGACATATTACTCAAATTTATTTTGTAAAGTCACTATTCTTAAAAGAACATTCATAGAATTATATCAGTACGCTATGTACCTAAAGTAATTCATACTTAACTAAAATCTAAATCATTAATAATATTTTCAATAACATTTTTATCTAAATCTTTTTTATCCGAAAGATATTTACTTATAGATTTTTTAGGCTGTTTTGCTTTTAAATTAGTTAATGAAAAATGAATTGTAAGGAATAAGAGAAACAAACAGCCAATAATTGAAGCAACATGATTTATTTTCGAAAGGTAATTATGTGGTGCTCCCTCATTAAATAATGATATCCATGTTATAGTAGTAATCAAAAATCCACCAAGTAAAGCTACACTAATAATAAAAACAGGAGTCATTATAAGATCATAAGGTTTATTTTTGTAATCATATTCATATCCAAGTTTATATAAAGAATTTTGGTCATTTATTTTATATTTGTGGTATTTGCCAACTGAAAATAACACAGATGGAGATTCACAATATTTTTCGATTAATTTATCAAGATATTTATGATCTAATCTCATTTCCATTTTTTTCAAAAAAATGCATACAGCTTTACTTGTAAACTCAAATTCCAATAATAAATCTTTTATATAGTTTATTGACTTAACTTCATATAAAGATGTATTGAGCATTAATTTAGCTTGGGATTTGGGAGAAAATTGATTATTCTTAACGAGATGCTTTACTATATCTATAAGCTGATCGGCACTGAAAGATGTATATTCCAAGCAAGTTTCTAACTCATAAAGATTAACAGAATCATTAATAATGGCTTCATAAGAAAACCTTCTTCCACCAAATATTCTCATAAATCCTTCGTTAATCCAAGAAAAATTTCTCAAAACATCTGTGATGAAATACAATAAAAAAAATAATGGAATCCAATATAATTTTAAAAAATCAATTAAAGTTTGTGGAAATGATGTGTGTGTATAAAGCAACCCGCTAGTTAGAATAAATAACGAAAGAGCGTCTACCCCTCTTTTAGACAATCCTCTTCCTTGTGCAATATTTTTTGAAATTTGTATAATTAAATCGGAAAAATAAGAATAAGGATCTGTATCAATAAATTTACTATCATTTAGAGAATTATATTTAATATCCTCGTCATCTTGTTTTAACTTATTTTCATTCCCTAAAGGCATAAAAACTTAATTGTTTCAAAGTGTGAAATAGTTTTTTATTTTTTTCGAAAACGAGAAGCTAATTTTTACTTCATTAGTTTTCATGTCAATTTTTCCATCTTTAAAATACTATCCTTTATCTTTTTATAATATTTCGTAAAACATAATTATAATATTTTAATGATGAAGGAAAACGCCTGAAGGATAGGAGACTTAGGATCATCTGTTATTGTTTTATATGCTATTTTATATTCTACTGGGTCGATTTCACTCAAATCTTTGTCCTCTATTACTTTGAGGCACTTTTTTAATTCCTGTACTATCCTGCTTTGCTCTTCAGGATTGTTCATATTATTGATATGAGCACATAATTGATCCATTTTCTTGTACAAGCCATTTGTTCTGAATAGAACGTCAAACCGTGCCGTGTTGCTTATATTCCGAGTAAACAAAGCATAACAGATATTTGTACCATTTATAAAATGACTTCCATTATCGACTTTAATAAATACGTCTATAGCGTAAACAATCAGCTCTACAATTTGATTTTTTTTATTTTGCCTTTGTTCAAAACTATCTGAAAACTCAAAGTATTCGAGTTCCTCTATTGCCTTTTTTATGAATGATATTGGAAAATCTGATGCATCTATCTTCAGATCTGTCACTGGAAATATACAATCAATAAAGAAAGTGAGCAAATCTAACAAAACAATTGCTAAAATAATAAGTGTTATTGTTATAAAAATCACATATGTTAAAAAATAAATGAATACGTCACCCATATCCGTATTAAAACGGCTTATATAATTAATAAATATCTCAGATTTCAATATATCGAATTCAAATATGATTTTGTGATAGTATGACCAAAAAATCATACTTAACATAATAAATAAAGCTCCGAATGATAAAATTAGTAATATTTGAATCTCGTATAACCATGCTAGTAAGCCGTAATTAATAAATGTGTTAAGAGATCTTGTGTATCTGTTAAATTCTCTTACCCAACCCGAAATATGCTTATATAGTGACCCTTCTATATAATGCAACATTTATATAATTGAAGTAATTATAT
>CAZSRL010000040.1:0-4374 GCA_964609615.1 uncultured Muribaculaceae bacterium | reverse complement strand
GAGATGTCGGAACAGTAATAATTAATAAAAATAGTGTAATTAGGAATTGGAAAGAGAAGTAATATAATATAATTCCTATGAGATCAGAGATAATGGACTTAATGGCACTTAAGTCAGAGTTAGAGAAGCTACTGAAGGATTCTACTAATAGTTGATTATTAATATAGGAGATCAATAGTAATGTCTACCATTGATTATAATGAATCAGTACTA
The DNA here is from genome assembly GCA_964609615.1 of uncultured Muribaculaceae bacterium. Classification (GTDB taxonomy): domain Bacteria; phylum Bacillota_I; class Bacilli_A; order RF39; family UBA660; genus CAZSRL01. The sequence goes on along the minus strand of CAZSRL010000040.1, from coordinate 4,161 downwards.
GGTATGATTTGTCAGTTAGGAATACCTTGGAAGTCGATGAGTTCAGACCCTGATAATCCGATGATTGTTTACTTAGTAGTTAATAATTATCAACCATTTACCAGGTATATAAAAGGTAAGTCAATTGATGGTGATGAATTTAAGCTTGATAAATCATGTCATGAGTGGACTAATGGTAAGTACTCGATTAGACTAGATAGGTCAGATAATGAATTAGATAATATAATCATAGTAACAGTTCATTAATTAAACAATAAGTTGATCAGTATATGGAGAAATACCTCTAGTTAAAGAAGAGAAATACTTTATTTATTCTGATAGTCATCCAAACGGTAGAATCTACTATACAGGTAAAGATGCTTCATTCGACCATAACAAGGTTAAGATATATAATACCACTAAACAAGAGATAATTAAAAAGGTGGATATGATGTCTAAGAATTCTAAGAGTGGTTATAAGTGGAGATATAAGAAGAGATAATTATAATAATGAAGGAGTAAAAGAAATGATTAAGTTGAAGTTAACAGAGTCTAAGAATATCCATCTTAAGTTTAATAATGATTCTAAAGATATCTCTGAGGAAGATTACGACAAGTTTTATGATCTCTCAGCTAATGGTATTGTAATTCAACCTAAAAATGAAGTTGTACCATTTGCATGGGATCCTGTACTAGAGATTAAAGGCAAAGATCTTGAGATCAGAGGAGATTTCGGACAACAAGGATCTCACAGTGGTAAAGTAGTAATTACACTTCCTTTAGATAAGGTGAGTAATTATTATGATGTTTATATTGAATCTAAATATGGCACTGAAGACGAGATCGTAGATATCTTAGGTAAGTATAATTTAATCTAAAGCTCTAGTAAGTCTTTAGAGAGGTTAATAATTAAACCCGAACCGCCCTCCGCTGGAAATCCTTTAGGCTCTCTAGAGCGAAGTGAGAGGTTCTCAGAGGTTAATTAAACTGCTTGTGAGGTTTGTTTCATGACTATCAATCAAAGACGATACATTGAAGATCTTCTAGATTCTAAAGGAAAGATCTCTTATAAGATTTTGATATAGAAGATCTTGATGAATTAGATTTAGAGAGATTCATAAGAGAGTCTAGTATCAAATAAATTAGGAGAAGATAAAGATGATAAGAATTCTAAATGAAGCATATCCTAGTATCTTAAAAGGAATGCCAGGTGCTAGTGAGTTAGCTAGAAGTATCACTAGTGCTGGAGTTGACTTCACTAGTGATGATTACACTATAGCTAATATAACTAGTAATAGAGATCCTAGGTTGAAGGATCCTAATACTATTGTACTAATCAAGTTTGACCAGACTGGTAAGTTTAATGGTCAAGAAGTTAATGAACCTGCAGTAGTAGCATTCCAAGGAGGTAAGTCTTTATCCCATAGTAATATTTGGTTGAGAGGTTATATCAATGGATATAATGCTAATAATACTAAGTATGATAAATATGGTGGTCGTAGGGATCAAGGTACTAACGTTAATGATCTATCTTGGACTAAGATATTAAGTATGGCTAGTGAGATACAGGTTATAGTTGTTAATCCTGATTCTGCTAGTAAGATTAGCCAGCTACAAAATGATCGTAGAGACTCTCAAAGAGGGAGATTAGTTAGGAAACGTCCTGAAGATATGGGATATTGGGATAAGGAATCTCATGACAAGTCTGGTTATTATGTTAACAAAGAGAAATACAAGATGATGCTATCTAAGATTCATACTAAAAGAAAGATAGTAAGTTATGAGTCTAAAGTTAATGATGCAGCTAAGCTAGTAGATGAGATAGCTGATCTTATCCCTCAGATAGTCCGTAGTTCTAGGAATTCTGACTATAAAGGTCTTAGCTACGAAGATGCTAAGAATTATTTAGATCAGTACATATCTCTATTTGATAGAATAGCTAGCGAATATGAAAGTTTCAGAGAGAGTCCTTCTGAGTGGAAAGAGGAGTATTTAAATAGAACTCTCTTGAGATTAGAAGAGCTTAATGATAAAGTTAAAGATCTTATCTAATCATTAATTAAACAATAAGTTGATCAGTATATGGAGGTAACTGAAGTGAGTATGATGGAGTATCTTGAAGAGATTAAGTCGAAGGTTAGTGAAGGATTTAATAAGTTAGGAGTACCAATACCTAGTGATGGTGTCATATCTCTTGACAAGCTAGAGATAACTAAAGCATCCGAGATTAAGAACTATAAGGATAAGGTTCTAGTATTCGAGTTCACTAATACTACAGTTGTCTATTATGAAGGATGCGATAATATCACTAATTTAGTCGGTGAGACTGGTAAGTCATTCTCAAGCTTATCATGGTCAAAAATCATTGACTTAGCAGTCAGTATACGAGAGGCAGTAATAAAGTCACCAAGTGAGGTAAAGGTGAAATCTGAGGATCAGATATCAGCAGAGGATTTTTCAGAATCCTTGGATCATGCGAGTAGCTCGAATGATGATGACCTGATCGAATCATTGATCGATAACCATGATTTCTCATCAAATGATTTCTCATCAAATGATTTCTCGTCAAATGCTACTACTCAGGCTCAGGACTACAGTCAGAGGTCAGGACAAAGTAGAGATCAGTCTAATGAAGCTAATAGATCAGTAGTAAGTGGTATACGAGCAGTTATGATGCAAAGGAATGACTTACTAATGAAGAGTAAATCAGATGAGGCTAATGAGGTTCGGAGGAAACTACCTGACTCCAGACCTAGTATAGAAATTCCATCAACTCCAGCTCGAAGACTTACCATGAGAGAGATGATAGATATGAGGATGAGGAATAATCCTCAAGGTTAATGAGGTGATTAATTATGATCTTACTAGAAATAAAGGATCCAGTAATTTATGATCAAGTATGTGATCTAATAGATAAATTAGATCAGGTATACGATATTGAAGAGTTACTAGATAGTATAGACATCTTATTTGATGAGTATAAATTATCCAGTAAGGATCAAGAGTTATTATCTAGTGAGAGGAAGATTATACAGGATTATTTATCAAGACTACCTGATAAGTCAATCAGGCATAAGATGGCTGATAATCCCGGTAGGTACGTCACTTATAATTCACCATTCTCTGATGATGAAAGTTCGAGGAATTATAAATTGTATACTGATCTGGAGGATGCTGAGGACTTTTATAATAAGCATTACAGAATAGTGAATAGTGTACGAAGAGAGAATGATCATTACATGAGAGGTAATAAAATTACTCAGAGAGAATATGAGAAGAACAATCGTAAGTCACGTAAGACTTATAACGTACCTACAAGTAAGTAATCGAGGTGAAGTATAATGAACAAGTATAAAGTATTAATTACATTCAATGATACTTTGAAGTCATATCATACTAATGAGACAGTTCTAAGGGATTATTTGGAGTGGTCATTAGTGTTACCTGAGGATCAGATAACTATCAGTAAGGAATCGGATGGAAGATCGTCAGTTACTATTGATACTGATAAATCTATTGAAGATGTAAAACTAAAGATTGATAATTACTCGTTTAAGACTGGTTATAGTATAGAGTCAGTCAAAGATAATGATGCTGAATTTAAAGGTGATCCAGTAAATGATGAGTCTCCTGAGAATAAAGTAGATACTCCAGAAGAGACAGTTACTACTCTAGATGACAGTGTAGTTGATAAAGTATCTGAGTCAGTCAGTAAGGATGATTCTATATCATTTAAGATAGGAGATAAGGTAAAGTTTAGTGATATTCAGTATGCTGACATTGGATTAGTGACAGACATAATAGATCCTCAAGTACTGAAGGTCAGATGGAATGACTCTGATGAAGATGATTTCGTAATGACTGATGAAGTTGATTTGATTGATGACAATGACAAGAAGATGCTAGCAGCAGGAGGATCAGTATGAAATATTTTGTATCAGATTTCTTAGCAATTAAGGACTATATAACTAATACGACAATAAATAGTACTACATTTACTGTCATAGAATCATCTCCTGCAGTCGGATCAGTATTATTTAGTGATGCTACAAATATGTTATTAGTTAACGCTATAGCTAATCAAGTAATTATTAGACGAATAGAGTCAACTACATATGAGGATTTAGGTAGTGTAGTAATTAATAATGAATTTACGATGGATGAGCTGGATACTTATATAAC
>CAZSRL010000039.1:0-4488 GCA_964609615.1 uncultured Muribaculaceae bacterium | reverse complement strand
GCCTAAACCGCAAATGTGAAACGCCGTACATTAAACTGATAACGCCTTTTATGGAGCAAAATGGGTACAGAGACGGCGGTGGCTGGTGGGTGAAGATTGAAGAATAGAGGCATGGTTATGTCTTGTAATTAGGAGGGACGAAAATGAAATATGATAAAAAGAAAATTGGCGAGAAGAACTATATCGCTCATGCTCCTGTAGGATCTAATTGGGGAAATCCAGATGAAGTCCTTTCCTCTTGGGCAGACAATAGATTTGACCTTCCTGAGAGCAAGAATGCTGAAGATGCGGGTTTTCGTTCTGCTCAGTTGGGTGCAATCTATGCAATAAAATCTCATTGGACTGTATCATCATCCGCTGCAACTGTTGTTATGCCCACTGGAACGGGAAAAACCGAAGTTATGATAGCTACTGTAGTGTCGGAATGTAGAGCTAAAACCTGTGTCGTTGTCCCGAGCAATCTGTTACGGACACAAACACTGAAAAGATTTTGTACACTTGGTAAGTTACGTGAAATTGGGGCGATCAGTGAAGCCTTCCTGAATCCAATAGTGGGGTGCCTTACATCTTCTCCAAAAGATATTGCGGAGTTGCAGGAATTGCTCGATAAAAGCAATTTGATTGTGACGACGATGTCACTGTTGAATTCCTCTTTTTTTAAAGACGAATATATTCGCCTTTTGGCATTGACTTGTAACACCTTAATTATTGATGAGGCTCATCACGTTCCTGCCACCTCTTGGATGCAGGTTAAAAGTGTTTTTGATTCTGCAAAATGCTTGCAATTTACGGCAACTCCTTTTCGCAATGACGGTAAAAAAATCGATGGCGATATCATTTACAATTTTCCGCTCGCCCTTGCTCAAGAGAGAGGATATTTTAAAGAAATAAATTTTTACCCCATTTATGAATTTGATGTTGAAAAGAAAGATTTGACAGTTGCATCAAAAGCGGTTGAATTACTTGAGGCAGACATACAAAAGGGATTTCCGCATTTATTACTGGTTCGCGCTTCTACACAAATTCGTGCCAAAGCCTTATTCTATGGTGTATATCAAAAGTATTATGCTAAACACTCGCCAGTCCTTATCATTAGCGATGAATCAGCAGCGGATAAAAAAGCAGCACTTCAGAGTGTGAATGATGGTATATCAAAGATTATTGTATGCGTTGATATGTTTAGTGAGGGCATTGATATCCCTCAACTAAAGATCTGTGCTATACATGATAAGTATAAATCGTTGCCAATAACGATGCAGTTTATTGGCCGCTTTGCTCGAACCCAGACTGGTCTTGGAGAGGCTTCCGTCGTAGCAAATATTGTTGATGATGATATTCAGGAATCCTTGGATGAATTGTACTCACAGGATGCGGACTGGAACGCCATTTTAAAAGATACTTCTGATAAAAAAATTGAAGAAGAGATTTCACTGCAAAAACTTGCTCGTGGGTTTACCGGGACGGAAATAATACCACTAAACCAAATCAAACCCAAGGTAAGTATGTTTATGTATACCACATCAGAAAAGCAGTGGCATTGGCAAAGGTGGAATACAGTTTTTGACGAAGAACACAGTCAATACAATGTAAATGAGCAAGAAAAAATTTTAATTATTACAGAGCTTAGTACCAATAATGTCGACTGGACAACCTGCCGTGATGTTAATGATATAGTCTGGAATTTGCATATTCTCTATTGGAACGAGGAGAAAAATGTGTTTTTCATTAACACGACGGACAAAGGATCCGCAGATAATTTAGCTGAGGCTGTTTTTGGCAACTGTAAGCGAATATCAGGAGAAGATGTCTTTCGCTGCCTATATGGAATTAACCGACTTATGCTTTCTACAGTCGGGCTCAAAACCGCTGTTTCGAATAACCACATTCGTTATAGAATGTTTGCTGGTGTTGATGTTGCTGAAGGAATAACGGGTGCCACTACAAGTACTGCAATAAAATCAAACCTGTTTGGCGTAGGCTTTGAAAATGGAAAGAGTATAAGCATCGGTTGTTCTTACAAAGGTACAATCTGGGCTAAATGGGTGGAAACGGTCAACTATTGGAAAAACTGGTGTGATATGCAAGCCGACAAAATATTGAATACAGGTATTGATACCTCCGCAGTTTTAAAGGGAGCGCTCGTTCCAGAAGAGATTACAACGCGTCCAAAAGTTGTTCCTTATAGGATTGACTTTCCACCGGAAATTGAATTGGACTGGAAAGGCTCAATTACAATTAAAACTGCATTATTTGATTCAAAGTCGTTCCTCGTTGATATTGGTTTGAGTTCATTTGATGAAGATTCAGAATTGAGCTTTTTTGTAAGCGGTGATAACTTCCGAGAAGAATTCGCAATTAAAATAACGACAGATGGGTATTTTATTAGTCATAAGAATGGTTCTATCACAAGCATACGATTTGGTCGTGGTAAAGAAATGCTTCTTAAAGACTTTTTGCAGAAAAATCCTCCGACAATATGGTTCGTCGATGGGTCATCGCTTGAAGGCAACCTTCTTGTCAAACTGAAAACAGCGGAAGCGGTTTCTTTTCCGATAGATCACATTGTCCAATGGGATTGGTCCGGCGTGGATATCAGCAAAGAGTCTCAGGGGGCAGATCGGAAAACCGATAGCATCCAGTATAAGCTGATTTCCGCATTGAAATCATCAGGTAAATACTGTCTGATTTTTGATGATGACGGTTCTGGAGAAATAGCAGATGTCCTTGCGGTGCAAGAAGATACAACCACAAACAGACTTCTATTTGAATTATATCATTGCAAATATTCAGGTGCTGCACAAGCCGGTGCCAGAGTTGGCGATTTATATGAGGTTTGTGGACAAGCAGAAAAAAGTATACAGTGGGCAAATGATGCAAGGGATATGTTAGAGCGACTTATCAAGCGCGAAAACGACAGAATCAGCAAGGGAAAAGCAACACGATTTGAGATTGGCGATAGCAAGTTGGTATATACCTTGAAAAACAAGCTCAAGGTATATTCAACAGGTTTTAGTGTTTATATTGTTCAGCCCGGTGTTGATGGTGCTCAGATCACTCAGGCAATGCATCAAGTATTATGTAGCGCGGAGGCATACTTAAAAGATACTTATGCAATTCCCCTGACACTCATTTGCTCATAATGATTTTGATGCTTGTAAACCCTCGCGGAACGACTATACTTTCGCAAAACGATTTATACTCTCGCAGAACTTTTCCTTTACGAAAATGCACACTGTATCAATATTATCAGCATTTGCCACCGAAAAAGACCGTAAAATGGGCACATTTTACGGTCTTTTGTTTTGTTGTTATGTAGCTTAGCCGTGTTTGATGAGTAAGAAAATTTCAAGATAAATTCTGTGATGTTTCCTAATGATAAAATCGCCCCCGTGCTTTAAAGTGCGGGGGGCGATTTATAATAAGACTTAATTATTTAATAGTTATACGGTTTTTTATAAGAATAGCGCCAAGCCCTAAGGCGACCGCGAAGGAAAGCACCGCAAAGCCTGCACATACCGCAAGATTATCCGCAAGGCCAGTATTAGGATTGGTTCTTCCATTGCTCGCGTCGGAATTGCTTACGCCTTGACTCGCTCTTGTGAGAACCGTTAAAGTTGTGGACGTATCCATTCCGTCATACACAGCCCCCTTGAGGTAAACCTTGACCGCGTGAGCGCCAACGGACAGACTGTCAAGATAACTCTTCGTGAAGCTTATGTAATGGGTATTATCTCTTGCTGGTAATTCAGTACGTCTTCAAGGGTTTTAAGGCTGTCATAGGGGGATTTTTCGCCGCTGTCGACACAGCCTGAAAAGCTAAGCGTAAGCGCAAGAATAAGAAGTATTGCTATAATCCTTTTTTGCATTTTAGTGCTCCTTAAAATATTTGTCGTATACCCCGGTGTTTTACACTCTTTTTTAATCTTATCTCGGCAGGCTTGCCCTTTATGTTCAAACAGCCTTACCTGTCCAGCTTTATTTTATCACAACAATTACGCTATATCCACACTTTTTCACCCTTTTAAGCTAAGATAAGCCATATAACTCTCTCATTCGATAACGCTAAAAAGAGCCCGTTTCTTTTTGATGCCGTATGGACGCATAATTGCCCTATTCAGCTCCTAATTTTACGCTTATTTCCCCCGAAGAAAGATACTCAGTCGTTCCGTCGTCATAGCGCACAAGCAAATGGCAGCTCTCGTCAATATCAAGCGCGGTGGCGCCTGTCGCGTTCCCATTTCGAAGCACAAGCACTTTTCTGCCGAGAACAAAACTGCGTTTTTTATATTCCGCCGCATAATTCGCGCGCTTAGCGTCACCCGAATATTCCATAAACCTGTTCAGAAATTCAGCGGTAAGGCGGTTTTTTACGTCGTCTTTCGAGGATGAAAAAATCGCTCCCGCCGTATTCTCAAGCTCGTTCGGAAACCCGTTTTGCGGCGCGCAAACGTTAACCCCGACTCCAAGCACAACATAGTCTATAAAGCC
>CAZSRL010000038.1:0-5785 GCA_964609615.1 uncultured Muribaculaceae bacterium | reverse complement strand
GCCCAAGAGGAGTCGAACCCCTAACCTTTTGATCCGTAGTCAAACGCTCTATCCAGTTGAGCTATGGGTGCGTTGCATAACGCAATAACATTATATAAAATTTACGTTGGTTTTGCAAGTGTTTATTTTATTATATAATATTTAGTGTTATGCGTTATCAATTAAGTCTTCATATTGTTTTATATATTTATTAAATAGTTTCATAGCATTTTCAAATATTTTTTTATTATTTAAGTTGTATCCATATTTTTTTAATAGGTTAAGAGGAAAATCGCTATCTCCACTTTTTAAGAATTCTATATAATTTGTAAGTGCATTATCTTTTTGTTCTATTATATTATTTACTATAGCACAAGCAGTACTCATACCAGTAGCGTATTTATAAACATAAAACGGAGTATAAAAATGAGGTATTCTTGCCCATTCATATTTATAATTATCAAAATAGTTTAAAGTATCTTTATAATATTTATTAGTTATTTTATAGTAAGTATCACTTAATATTTTTTCTGTTAAAACTTCTTTGTTTAATTCTTTATCATATATTTCTTTTTCAAACTCTGTAAATAATACTTGTCTAAATATTGTTGTTCTAAAATGTTCTAATATTTCTCTTAAAATATTTAGTTTTTCTTCTTTATCTTTTGAGTTATTTAATATATAATTTGCTAGTAAAAACTCATTTACAGTTGATGCGATTTCTGCGGTAAATATAGAATTACCTGAATAAACATAAGGCTGTGTTTTTGAATAATAACTATTTACTGAGTGTCCTAATTCATGTGCAAGTGTAGACACTGAATTATAATCATCTTCATAATTTAATAATACATAGGGAAAAGTATCATATGAACCCCAACTAAAAGCACCTGGTCTTTTTCCATCTTTATAATATACATCTATCCATCTTTCATCAAATGCTTTATTAAGTATATTTACATATTCTTCTCCTAATATACTTAATGAATTAATTACTAGTTTTTTTCCCTTTTCATAATTATATTTTATTTCTTTGGTTATTGGTTTTGAATATAAATCATAATAATTATAATCTTCTATTTTAGATTCTTTCTTTTTTAGTTTTATATATTTTTGTAATAAAGGTATGTTTTTATTAACAACTTCTATTATATTATTAAATACTTTTTCATTTATATTATCAGAGTATAATTCATTATCTAATTGTCCTTTATATTTTTTTATAATACTATATTTATTATTTGCTTTTACTGCGTTTATATATATTTCAGCTATTGTATTTTTATGGTTTTTATAATAATCAAAGTATTTTATAAAAGCTTGTTTTCTTAACTCTCTATTATTATCTTTAATATATAAAGAAAATGTTGAATGATTAAGTTCATATGTATTATTATCTAATTCTATATTTTCAAAATTACAATCAGTATTATTTAATACAGAAAATATTTTATTTGATTTATTAAAACATGGATTTAATTTTGATATTAATTCTTCTTCTTTTGTTGATAAAGTATGTTTTTTTTCTCTTAATATATTTTCTATTAAAAACATATATTCTTTTAATTCTTCTTTTTCTTTTATAAATTCATTATATTTATTTTTTGTAATTTTTTTAATTTCTATATTAAACCAATTATCTATTTCATTAATATAATCATATAATATATCTATTTTATTAATTAGTAATTTATTATTTTCTTCTTTTGTACAAGCATAATAAGATAAATAAGCATACATATATGCTTTTTCAAATAATCTATCTTTTTTTTCTTTTTCTTTTAGTGCATTATAAAATGTATTAGCATTTTTTAATAATGATCCTTTATATGTTTGTTCTAAATTATTTGTTAATTGTTTTATTTTTATTAATGTATCATTATATTCTTTTGTTGTTTTAAAAATATTTTCTAAATCCCAAGTATTTTTCATAATATCCTCCTTTATTTAGTATATCATATATTTAAAAAGTAGATTAATATTTATCTACTTTCTTTTTTATTTTTATTATTAAAAAACATAACATAATAAATATTCCTATATGAATGAAATAATAATAACTAAATACAAAACCAATTGCTTTATTTAGTTTTACATCTTCTTTATATATTATTTTTCCTTCATATTTTACTTTTATTATTCCTAATTCAGTTCCTACTGGTGTATTTTTCTTTATAGTTGTTTTTCCAACATATTCATATTCTAATTTATCAACAATTATATCATTAGATAAATATTTGTTAACTGGTAATGTTTGTAAAATATCTAATTTTTTAGGACTATTTTTTATTTTAATTGTTGTTATTTTCTTTCCAACACCTATTATTGTTTTATATGAATAATTAGAACTAAAATAATTATATAATATTACTGCATCTTCAGCTGTATAGTCTTTATCTTCTTCATTATCTATTGTTACTATTAAATATTCTACATCATCTATTTTAGCAGTTGATACTAAACAATATTTTGCTTTATCTGTATATCCTAACTTTGCTCCTGTTATATTATTTGTATCAAATTCTTTATTACTTAATTTATCTATTTTATTATAAATAGAATGTTTTATTTCTTTATTATTAAACTTATATTCTTTAGTATTCCATATTTTTTTAAATGTATCACTTTTTAAAGCATATATTGTTGTTTTAGCAACATCGTTTGCGGTTGAATAATTATTCTTACTATCTTTTCCAATTGAATTATTAAATCTTGTGTTTTTAAGTTTTAATTCACTAACTTTATTATTCATTAAATTAACAAATTTATCTTCATCACCTGCTACACTAATAGTAATAGCATTAACTGCATCTGCAGCACTTTTTAAAATAGCTGCGTTTAATAAATCTTCGTAGGTTACTTCATCACCTACTTCTAACCCAACTACTGCATAACCACTAGTACCTTCTAACATTTTATTTGTAATTGTTACTTTATCATTTATATCTTCTATGTTTTCTATAGCAACTAAAACAGTCATTATTTTAGTAAGACTTGCTATATAAACCTTATCATTCTTATTTTTTTCAAATATTGTTTTATTATCATTTAAGTTGTACATTACTGCATTATTTGCATTAATATTTACTTCTTTAGCATCAACACACAAAACAATACTAAAAAAACTAATAACCCCAATTAATAAATAAACTATTTTATTCATATTACCTCCTTATAATATATATGGTTTTTGTTATCTTTTATTAAAAACATTATAACATAATCAATTAAAAATGAATAATGTTTATTAAAAAACAAATGAATTTATTTTTCATTTGTTTTTATTCTTCCTTTATCTATCATATATACTTTATCAACATTTGAATGAACTTTCTGTGAATGAGAAATAATTATAACACATTTTTTCTCTTTTTTTGCTAAATCTTTTAATAAATTAATAATATCTAACTCTGTATCTTTATCTAAATTTCCACTTGGTTCATCTGCTAAAATTATTTCCGGATCACTAGCAAGAGCTCTAGCGATTGAAACTCTTTGTTGTTCTCCACCACTTAGTTTTAATACTTTCCTATTTGATTTTTTTTCATCAATTCCAACTTTTTCTAATAATTTGTGTGCTTTTTCTATTTTATTATCATCTTTTAATTCACTTATATCTATTGATAGAATTACATTTTCTAAAGCTGTTAAATGTGAAAGTAAATTATAATTTTGAAATATTACTCCTATTTCATTAGCTCTGTATTTATCTTTATTTATTTCATTTAAGTTTTGGTCTTTATAATAAATAGTACCGTTAGTAGGAATATCTAAACCAGCCATTAATGATAATAATGTTGTTTTACCTGCTCCTGATTTTCCAAAAATTCCATATACTTTACCTTTTTCAAAACTTAAATTAATATCTTTTAAAACTAATTTATATCCATCATAGGAATAATTAACATTTTTAAGTTCTAATATATTCATTATTACCTCCTATCCTCTATTTTGTAGTATTTTGTTTGGTTCAAATCTACTAATAAATAATATTGATACTACTCCACTTAATCCAGTGATTACAATTGTTAATATAAATATTTGAGCAATAGTTACTACACTAACCTTAACTTCTAAATTATCTACATATTCAACATTTTTATTACTGTTTTTACCGTCATTATTAAATCCCGGTCTTTCAAAACCTTCTTTTCCAAAATTACTTGAAAGATCTTCTTTTTCTTCTGTTAATTTTTTTATTTCACTTGATAATATTTTATTAGATATAGGTTTTGTTGTAATGGCTCCAAGAGCACTTGATAATATTATTGCAAGCATAGCAATTATTAATAATTCGGATAAAAGTTGTAAAGATAGTTTTAGTTTAGACATACCGATAGATCTTAATACACCTATTTCATATTTTCTTTCTCTTATGTTTATTAAGTTAATTATAGTTATTATAATTATTCCTACTATTACAATTATTATTACAAATGTAGTCGAAAAACTTTGTAAATTTTGTATAGGTTTTAATTCTTGTAATACTTCATCTTCATTTGTATTAACATTATAGTAACTACTTAGTCCTTTACTTTTAACCTCTTTTTCAAACTTATCTAAAGCTTTATTACTTGTTAAATAATATTTTCCATTAATACCATTCATAGGATTAGTGTTTTCGCTATTTGAATTTATTTCTGAAACTGATATTATGTTAGTATACATTTGATTACTTGAATTCATTGCATTCATTTTCATAAAATTACTGTCATTATCATCTTTTGAACTTTTATAAATTCCAACTATTTTAAATGTGTATTTTGTATCCTCATCGCTTGAAGAATAAAATGATACATTATCTCCTACTTTTAAATCGTTTTCTTCAGCTAAATCTTCACTTATTACAATAACTTTATCTGTTACATCTTTATCAAACATACATCCACTAGTAATTTTATTTGTCCCATCAATAAAATCAGAAATATATGCAGGATCAGAATATCCAGTTAATCTAAAGTCTCCCGTGTCCATACCAGGCCCTCTTGACTCTGAATTTTGACTTTCTTTTTCATTATCAGTTTTTGTTAAATCATCATCACTTACTGCGTCAATGGAACTTGAAGATAAAGATACTTCATTTGTATAATAATAATCTTTTACATATTTAGAATTACCATATTTTTTTACTTCGCTTTCAGTCAATGATTTAAATGATTGTTTATCAGTATCACTACCATTTCTTAAACTTGACTTATCAAGACTAAAACTTACTTCTAGTGGATTTGATGTTTTATAACTTTCAACAAGTTTATCAGCAGCTTTATTTATTGAAATAGCAATACATATACTAAATCCTATAATCATTATTATTAAACCAATGAGAATATTTTTTCCTTTTGTTCTTTTAACATTTACCATTGCATTTTTTAATATATACATTTTTTTGTTCCTTTCTAAAAAAAGTTTATTATTTAATCGTGAAATAAATGTGAAAGTAATATGATATTTTTTTGAAAAAAAACAACGTTAAACGTTGATTATTTAATAACTGGTGGCTTCAGACAGAATTGAACTGCCGACACAAGGATTTTCAGTCCTCTGCTCTACCGACTGAGCTATGAAGCCAAAATAGATGGCGGTTCCGACGGGACTTGAACCCGCGATCTCTCGCGTGACAGGCGAGCGTGTTAACCACTGCACTACGGAACCATAATTTGGTTGCGGGAGCTGGATTTGAACCAACGACCTTCGGGTTATGAGCCCAACGAGCTACCAGACTGCTCCATCCCGCGATATAAAATTGGCGGAGGAAAAGGGATTCGAACCCCTGCGCCGCGCAAACGACCTTCCGGTTTTCAAGACC
>CAZSRL010000037.1:0-6709 GCA_964609615.1 uncultured Muribaculaceae bacterium | reverse complement strand
TGATTTAAATAAAGTAGTAAAAAGAGTAACAGAATTTGTATCAGAAGATTTATCAAATTGGTATATAAGAAGAAATAGAGATAGATTTTGGGAACATGACCTAACAACAAGTAAAAAAGCAGTTTATAAAACAACATATGAAGTATTGCTTGGTCTTTCAAAATTAATAGCGCCTATCGCTTCATTTACCGCAGAAGAAATATATATGAATCTAACTGATAAAGAAAGTGTTCATTTAGATTATATGCCTAAATATAATAAAGACTTAGTAAATGAAGACATAGAAAAAAGAATGGATTTAACAAGACATTTAATATCTATGGGAAGAAATGTTAGAGAATCTTCTAAAATAAAAGTACGTCAACCTATAAGTGAAATTATTCTTGATAAAAAGAATGAAGTTTTAATAGGAGATTTAGATATATTATTTAAAGAAGAATTAAATGTTAAAGAAGTTAGATTTGTTAAAGATTTATCTGATTATATGGATTATATAGTAAAACCTAATTTTAAAGAAGTTGGTAAAATATTAGGTAAAGAAATAGGAGAGTTTAATAAATTCTTAAGTAATTTATCTAAAGAAGATATAAGTAATTTAATTAATGATAAAACTATTAAATATAAAGACTTAGATGTAAAAAAAGATATGGTTGATATAAGAATAAGTAATAAAGAAGGATATAATGCTTTAAATGAATTTGGAGATTTTATTATTCTTAATACAGTTTTAGATAATAAATTATTATTGGAGGGAACTGCTAGAGAGTTTGTATCTAAAATACAAAATTTACGTAAAGAAAAAGATTTTAATATAGTAGATAGAATTAATATTTATTATGAAGAAAATAATGAATTAGAGACTGTTTTAAAAGAATGTGAAGAATATATTAAACATGAAACACTTGCTATTAACATAATAAAGAAAAGTGGTTTAAATAACTTAATAGAGGCTAATGAAATAAAAGTAAATGTTGAACTAGAAGTAATAAAATAAAAAGAACTTTATTAGTTCTTTTTTTAATGATAAAATATACTTGGTGAGTAAAATGAGCATAATAAGTGGAAATATTAGAAAAATACTATTTCAAAGTAAAGATGGTTATACAGTAGGACTTATTAAAATAAGAAAAGTAAGTGAAGAAGAGTTAAATGATTATTTAAATAAAACAATAACTTTTACTTGTAACATGATAGATGTCAACACAGAAATAGATTATAAATTAGTTGGTATGTTTGAAGAACATCCAAGATTTGGTATGCAATTTAAAGCAACATCAAGTGAAGCACTAAAACCATCTGATAAAGAAGGTATTATTCTTTATTTAAGTAGTGGTATGTTTCATGGTATTGGTTTAAAAACCGCAACTAATATAGTAGAAGCACTGGGAGAACAAGCAATTGATTTAATAAAAAAAGATGAATATGTACTTGATAATATATATGGTCTTAGTAAAGCAAAAGCAAAGAAATTAAGAGATAAATTACTTGATGAAGATAAATCTCAAGAATTAATTTTAGAACTTAATAAAATGGGTTTTTCTTCAAAAGAAAGTTTAAATATAATATCTTTATATCAAACTAACTTAAAAAAAATTATTGAAGAAGACTTTTATTCATTAGTAGAAATAATACCATTTAAAAAAATAGATAGTATTTATTTAGTAAATAACGAAGAAAATGATTATATAAGAATACAAGCACTTATTCCTTATATTATAGAAGAATTATGTTTTAAAACTGGAGATACACTAGTTAAAATAGAAAATGTATTTATAAATTTTCTAAAATACTTTAAAGAAAAAATAACATTAGAAACATTTATGTATTATGTAGAAAAACTAAACAAAGATAAAATACTTTTAATAGAAAATGATTATTTAATATTAAGAAGATACTATGATACAGAAAAAAATATAACTAAAAGTATAAAATTACTTAATAGAATACATTCAAGTATTAAAGAAAATGAAATAACTAAATATATAGAAAAATATGAAAAAAATAATAAAATAACATTTAACAAAGAACAAAAACAAGCTATATTAGAAAGCCTAAAATATAATTTATATTGTATTACTGGAGGACCAGGTACTGGTAAAACAACAATTATAAAAGCAATAGTTGATATATATAAAATGTTATATAAAAACACAAAAGAAGAAGAAATAGTACTCCTAGCTCCTACCGGAAGAAGTGCTAAAAAAATGTGTGAAAGTGTTTTACATGAAGCAAGTACAATACATAAATTTTTAAAATGGAATAAAGAAAAACAAACATTTGGAATTAATGAATTTGATAAAAGCAAAGCAAAATTAGTTATAATAGACGAAGTAAGTATGATAGATATATTTTTATTTGATTCATTATTAAAAGGACTTAGTGATAATGTAAAAATAATACTACTTGGAGATAAATATCAATTACCAAGTATATCACCGGGTAATGTATTAGAAGATTTATTAAATTATGAAAAAATGAGTAGAATGTACTTACAAGAAATATATAGAACAAAAAAAGATAGTTATATATTAGAACTTGCTAATGTAATAAAAAATAAAGAACAACTAAATAATATAAAAAACCATAGTGATTTTACTTTCATAGAATCAAATGATATACATACAAAAAAATATTTAGAACAAATATGTGATAAATATAAAGGTTCATTAGATGATTTTCAAGTACTAGTACCTATGTATAGAGGAGAAAATGGAATAGATAACTTAAATGAACTAATGCAAAATATATTTAATGGAGATAAAACAGATAGTATAATAATTGCTAATAAAAAATACAAAGTAAATGATAAAATAATACAACTAGTTAATGATGTAGATAACAATGTATTTAATGGAGATATAGGTTATATAACATATATAGATCACTTTAATAAAATAGTAGAAATAGACTTTTTAACACATAAAGTAGAATATCAAAAAGATAAATTTGATAACTTTACTCATGCTTATGCTATAAGTATTCATAAGAGTCAAGGAAGTGAATATGATAATGTTGTTATAATACTTAGTAAAAGTTTTAAAAGAATGTTTTATAATAAATTAATCTATACAGCAGTTACAAGAGCAAAAAAAGGATTAATAATTATTGGTGAGCTAGATAGTTTAAATGAAAGCATTAAAAATACATATTCATCAAATAGACTAAGTAAATTAAAAGATATGTTAAATGATAAATAATAATTTTTCTTTAATTAATGAATATTTTATTTGTTATGTGTAAATAATAATAGTACTAAGGAGGGATTGCTATTAAAGTTAGAACAGGTGTTATGATTGGTCTTGCTGGTCTTTCGGGAGCTCTTTTATATAATAAGTATGGCCAACAAATGAAAAAGACTTATAAAAAGGCAATGAAAACTGCTAAAAAAAATACAAAAGATGTGCTTGACGAATTAGATGAAATGAATTAACACTTTTTGTGTTTTTTTTATTGTTTTTTTGATATAATTATATTAGGAGATAAGAATAAATGAATAAATTAAAGAAAACGTTTGAAAATTTAAATATAAAAAAGATTAATAATATTTTAAATATAAGTGATAAAATTTTAAAAATATTATATTTTCTATTAGTAGTTATTGTTATTTATGTAATAATATTAATATTAAAAGAGTGGAAGTTAGGAGCATTTTTAATAAATTTATTAAAGATTTTAAGCCCATTCTTTATAGGTTTTGTTATTGCTTGGCTATTAAACCCTCTTGTTAATAAACTTACTAAACAGGGGATGAAAAGAGTACCTGCGGTTATATTAATATTTTGTATGGCTGTATTATTTATTTATTTTTTCTGTTTACTTTTAACACCTGTTGTTGCGAATCAAATAAATGAAATAGTAGCGGCAATACCAGCACTTTTAAATGATGCTAAAGAGTTTATTAATAGTTTCTTTGATAAGTTATCTACTAATAGTCTTACTAATTTAGATAATGTTAAATTAAATTTCTTTGATAAAATTAATGAAGTAGGTGATTCTTTAACTACTAATTTACCAGAAATGTTTATATCTTTTGTTAAGAATGTAGTTAGTACTTTTGGTACATTATTATTTAGTTTAGTTATTGGTTTTTATATGTTATTTAATTTTGATAAGATTAAAGATAATTTAAATAAATTATTACCTAAGAAATATAGAAAAGATTCTGAAAGATTAATGGAAAATATAAGTGAAAACTTATATGAATATGTTAATGGAACTCTTTTAATATCATTTATTATATTTGTTGTTAGTACTATTGGATTTGCGATTATTGGTTTAGAGGCTCCATTATTATTTGGATTATTTTGTGGAATAACTAATTTGATTCCTTATATTGGTCCTTATATTGGAGGTGCCCCAGCAGTATTAATGGGTTATTCTATAAGTCCTTTAGTAGGAACACTTATTTTAATATTTATTATTATAATTCAAACATTAGAAGGTACGTTTATTACTCCTCTTGTTATGAGTAAAAAAATGAATTTAAGTCCTATTACAATAATTATAATGTTATTGATATTTGGATACTTCTTTGGTATAATTGGTATGATTATTGCTACTCCAATAGCGGCATTAATTAAAATAATATATGTATTTTTAGATGAGAAATATAGTTTCTTTGAATATGAAAACAAGGATAAAGAAAAAAGTAAGATAGATGATATATAAAGAGAGTTAGTGGTAGGTGTGAACTAATTATATATTTATCAGAAAAGCTATTCTTTTAGTAGAATTAATAGTTCTCGGTGAAAGCCGTTATTATAATAAAGATAAATAAAAGGATGGTACCGTCTTAAATGACTCCTTGTACCATTCTTTTTATTGTTTAAAGGAGGATTAATATGTTAACAAGAGAAGGACTTATTAAAATGTATTTTGACTTTTATAAGGATAAAGGTCATAAAGTAATACCTAGTGGATCATTAATACCAGAAAATGACCCTAGTGTTTTATTTACAACCGCAGGTATGCACCCACTAGTTCCATTTTTACTTGGGCAAGAGCATCCAAGTGGTAAAAGATTAGTTAGTTGTCAAAAGTGTATTAGAACTAATGATATTGATGAAGTAGGGGATGCATCTCATTTAACATTTTTTGAAATGTTAGGTAATTGGAGTTTAGGAGATTATTTTAAACCTGATGCGATTAAATGGAGCATTGAATTTTTAACTGATAAAAAATATTTAAATATTCCAATAGATAGATTATCTTTTACTGTATTTAAAGGTGAAGAAGGAATACCCAAAGATACTGAAAGTTTTCGTTGGTGGAGAAATGTTGGTATTAAAAAAGATAAAATATTTTATTTAGGTAAAAAATATAATTTTTGGGAAATAGGATATGGTTCTGGTCCATGTGGACCAGACAGTGAAATGTTTTTTGAAAGAGAACAAGGTTCATGTGGTGAAAACTGTAATCCATCTTGTGATTGTGGAAGGTATTTAGAAATATGGAATGATGTTTTTATGGAATATGAACTTAAAGATGGTAAATATATTCCATTAAAACAAAAAAATGTAGATACTGGTATGGGTGTTGAAAGAGTATTATCTGTATTTAATGATGTTGAAAGTGTTTATGATACTGAATTATTTAGTAATTTAAAAGAAGAACTTGAAAGATTAACTAATAAATTATATATTGAAAATAGAACTAGTTTTAGAATAGTAATGGATCATATAAGAACATCTACATTTATACTTGGAGATAATAAACATCTTACTCCTAATAATGTAGGTTCTGGTTATGTTTTAAGAAGACTTATTAGAAGAAGTATAAGATATATTAAGCTTTTGGGTATAAATGATTTTATACTTGATAAACTAGCGGTTGTTGTTATAAATGATTATAAGAAAGCTTATCCTGAATTAGAAGAAAATAAAACATTTATTTTAGATGAACTTAAAAAGGAAGAAGAAAAGTTTAATAAAACAATAGCGGGTGGAACTAAAATGTTTGAAAAAATAGTTAAAAGAATAGAGGGTTATGTTTTACCTGGAGAAAGTGCTTTTAAATTATTTGATACTTTTGGTTTTCCTCTTGAAATGACTATTGAAATGGCAAAAGAAAGGAATTTAACAGTAGATGTTGATGGATTTGATTCTAGATTCAAAGAACATCAAAAACTATCTAGAACAGCCTCTAAAGGAGACTTTAAAGGAGGACTTGCTGATAATTCTAAAGAAAGTGTTAGATATCACACTCTTGCTCATTTAGTTTTATCTGTTTTAAAGGAAATGTATGGAAATAATACAATTCAAAAGGGTGCTAATATAACACCAGAAAGACTTAGATTTGACTTTAATTTAGATCATAAAATGACTGATGTTGAAAAAGAATATTTAACAAAGAAAGTAAATAGTTTAATTAAACAAAATATTGAAGTTAAAAAAGATATAATGTCTTATGATGAAGCTAAGAAATCAGGAGCAGAAGGAATATTTAATGATAAGTATGGTAATGTTGTAAGTGTATATACAATTGGCGATGTTTCAAAAGAAATATGTGGTGGACCACATGTTAAAAACACTGGTGAACTTGGTGTGTTTGGTATTGTTAAAGAAGAAAGTTCATCAGCTGGTGTAAGAAGACTAAAATGTGTTTTAGTGGAAGATAATTAATAATTTTAATGGAAGAAAAGTAAATTTTTAGTTTATTCGTTAGATAAAAAGTAAAGTGCACAAGTGAGTGCATGAATGTTCATAAAAGT
>CAZSRL010000036.1:0-6882 GCA_964609615.1 uncultured Muribaculaceae bacterium | reverse complement strand
CTATATGGGAAGTTAACTACAATATACTTAATCAAAATAAAATAACGAAGTACAACTTAGCATTAGAAAAAATTATTAAAGAATTTGGGATTCCTTCATTTGACATAGTCCCTGATAAGCCAGAAATCGTAAACAAATTAAATATAAGAAATTATGGAAGCTGTTGATGAATGAGCCGGTCCCAAAACTCAAAATTTGCTTCTTTGGATCTCATATTAATTGACAAATCGAGCTTCTAATTATGAAAGCAATTCTGAGCGGTTGTAATAAAATTAGATTAAAACTTGGTTTTGGGATGAGCTCAATGATAAAAAATAGAATTAAAGTTGAATATCAATAAAAGATTGAAAAATTAACCTTCTTTGTTTCTTAATTTTCCTTGAATTTTTTTTCAATTTTTTGATTTAAAATTCAAAATTCCTTTTTTGCTTTTCTCTTTAATAAGCCAAGTACTCTTCTGCTTAATCCTTAATTTCTTTATTTATTCAGGATCCGATTCAGATAAAATTATATAATGAACTTTCGTTCTTCATAGAAGTGACACTTATATTCTTTATTATCTCATTAAAACTAAAAGTAGATCAAGGATTTAGTATGAAAGAAACAAAAGTTTTTGAAGTATTTTCAAGATGTGTTGAAGCAATATATGAAGCAAAATTAATTACCAAGGTTAGTAAAGAAGATAAAGAATTTCACTTCCAAAATTGGTGTCAAGAGAGATTTAAGGAATCATCATTATTATTCGACACAAATGGAAGGAACTCATATCCAGACTTCACACTTGTTGAATATACCGAAGGTTATGAAATCAAAGGGCTTGCATATCCTGGGCGTGAATTAGACTATGATTCAAACAGCCAAGTCCCTAATGGATATCATAACGGAAGGTCAATATACTATATTTTTGGCCGGTATCCAAAGCAAGAAAAAGGAAATATTGAAAAAGAATATCCAGTAATTGATTTGGTAATCTGTCATGGAAATTTTTTAAATGCTGATCATGAATATGTGCATAAAAATGACCACATTAAAGGGTTTGGAAGCTATGGAGACATCATGATCCGTGACCGGAAGATGTATGTTGCACCCACACCTTTTGCTATAGCTGACGGCCTTGCTGGTACAAGAACTCTTATAATCCCCAGCAACCTATCAGTCCCTAGTATATTTAAAAAAGTAGGGGATTTAATTCGTACTGAGGCAGATCACTTAGTAATAGGGTACGAGTTTGACCTTCTTTCAAATAACATAAAAGCAAAAACTATGCTGAATCCCAATGCTGGAAAAAAACATTATTTTTCAGCCTACCGTTTAATGAAAGATTCCAACAAGGAAGTAAAAGTTTCAAAACGCTTAGAAAGTGAGGATAGTTGATGTCCGAATCGTTTAAAAAAGATATAATCCATTTAAAAAACAGTGAAATGAGGGCAATAGAAAATGAATATCCATTTGCCGAAATAAGTGAGATTGCTGAATTAGAAAGTTGGAGAAAAGAAGTTAACAGACCAATATACCATCTTCATAAATGGTGGGCCCAACGTCTCGGAAGTGTATTTCGTTCAATAATTCTTGCAGCTGCCATGCCTAATGGATCTTCAATAATTGAAGATTTTTATCAAAAAAATAATTTGAATGGTATAGTTGTTTTTGATCCCTTTATGGGAAGTGGAACTACCATAGGTGAGGCAATAAAGTTAGGATGTACCACTATTGGGTGGGACATTAATCCAGTTGCATATAATTCTGTAAAAGCGGTTTTTTCTCAAGTATCAAGACAAGACCTTGAGGATACGTTTAATAAGCTTCATAGAAATGTTGGTAAAAAAATCCAAGAACTATATACACAAAAAGATGGAAGTCAAGTGCTCTATTACTTCTGGGTAAAGCAAGTTTCGTGCCCAAAGTGTGAAGCTGATATTGATCTCTTTGACAACTATATTTTTTCTCGTCATGCATATCCATCAAAAAACCCAAATGCACAATGTTACTGTCCTCACTGTAACGAAATATTTCAAGTAAATTATAAATCCACAGAAGAAATATGCCCATCCTGTTCAAGAAAGTTCAATCCACAAGAAGCTCCTTCAAGAAGAGCACTCGTCAAATGCCACAAATGTAGTAATGAATTCCGAATTGTTGATGTTACAAAAAAGAGAGAGGAACCATTACAACATAAGCTTTACGCCAAAATGGTTTTACTTCCGAATGGTGAAAAGATATATAAAAAAATTACACAAGAAGACATAAATGATTATTTAAAAGTTATTTCGAATTTTAATGAAGAAAATAATTTTATCGAAAGTGTATTTCTTAAACCAGGTCATAATACAAATCAGGCATTGAATCATGGATATAAACGATGGGATCAATTTTTTAACTTCCGGCAGTTACTTTCGTTTTCGTGGTTAGCAAGAGAAATTTTGAAAATTGAAAATCCAGAAGTTAGACTTGTATTTGCAATTCTATTTTCAGGAACTTTGGAATTTAACAATATGTTTTGTTCTTTTAAGGGTGAAGGAACAGGAGCTGTTCGTCACATGTTCTCCCATCATACTCTAAAGCCTGAACGACAACCTCTCGAAGCTAATATTTGGGGAACTCCAAAAAGCTCAGGATCTTTTTCAACATTATATAAGACAAGGTTAATGAGAATGATTGATTATAAAGAAAAACCCTTTGAATTACGAGTTTCAGGAGATAAGAATAAAAAATCTGCCATTAAATGTTTTGATTGTAATAATCCAATCCCACAGGATTTAAATATTGTAAATAATTTTCATGATTTAAAGCCAAATTTTGTATATCTAGCTTGTGGAGATTCGTCAAAAACAGACTTGGGTAATAATTCTGTAGATTTAATCGTTACTGATCCACCGTTTTTCGATAATGTACAATACTCTGAACTGGCTGATTTCTTCTTCGTATGGCAAAGCAAACTCCTTGAACAGAACAATTATTTAGATATAACTACAAGGAATGAAAGTGAAGTTCAAGATAAGGATGCAAAGAGATTCTCCAAAAAACTCTCTGATGTATTTAAGGAGTGCCATCGAGTATTGAAAAAGAATGGTCTTTTGATATTTACATATCATCACTCAAGGGAAGAAGGTTGGGATTCAATTGCAAGTGCTGTCACATCAGCAAATTTCCATTTTGTGTCCGTTTTTCCTGTAAAATCAGAAATGTCAGTTGCCGTTCCAAAAAACCAAGCAAAAGAGCCAATAAATTTGGATATTATCATAGTATGTCGAAAATTAGAAGATGATCATCGAGATAAAATTGATATCAATGAAGCTTATGATTTTGCTTTAAGTGCAGCTAAATGCCAAATAAATGAATTTAAGTATAAAAACAGGTTCCTCTCAAGAACAGACATAAAAATAATTATTTTTTCAAATCTCTTAGTATCTTTATCGGCAAAAAGGGATGAAAAAGAGTTACTGAATGATCTAAAGAGCCTATACTCTAAGACTCAATCCATTATTGAAGAACAATACCTGATATTGGGAAATAACAATATAAATTAAAAAATAAACTAGAAAGATTAAACATATTATCTTAATAGTGATAATTACATAGATTTAAAAAGGATTTATGTTTACTAACTAAAACAAAGCCAATTTATTAATCTAAGAATCTGGAAATGAGGAATATGTTTACAATAAAAAATTTAAAGCCATTCCTTAATAAGGCAACCATAGAAATTGATGGAATAAACTTTCGATTAGCACAAGATGAAGATATGGCAGGAGAGCTGGCAGTATGGTACTCAGAAAAATACAAAATACTGGCAACTCCATGTTTCGATGATGTACCAGTTCCTGTAGAAGTCTTGGAAATCGATGAAAACGGAGACTATAACACTATCAATGCAGATGGGTACTATGGAGAAGTTAACTCTTTTGAGCAGTATGCAGAGATAGTGAAGACATTGACAAAAAAGATACTTGATAACGATAAAACTCAGTAAATATTCCACTAGCTTTATTTTCCTTTTATTATTGATATTGCACCATATTGCCTTATCTAAAAGGCATGAGTTATCCGTTTAGGTTTTATCGGTTCTTTCAAGAAATTGTACTGAAAGTCCTTGAGAAACTAGTACTACGGAAAGATAATTATGATACGTCTGTTAGGTACTGCATCTAATAAAGAAATAATAGAAATTCGACCATTAGATGATGTTGAATATCAAAAAATTGTAATTGCAAGAACTAAACTATTTGAGTTTGCAAGAAAACACGATCTTTTTAGACTCGTTGAGGCTAATTATACAGAATATAAAACTGTTTTAAATGAGTATTCCAAGATATACTGTGAAAATGCAAATATGGCTGAATCATATTTAGAAGAAATGGTGTTTAATCTAAATAGACTCATGATTAATTTTCTTTCTGCTGTTCGTACCTTCCTAGACCACACTGAAACAAATTTAAAAAGAACTTATGGAAAAGAGTCAGAAAATTTAAAAACATTTAAAAAAAATTGTTCTTCATGTTATGAGAACTATTTTTCTTACAGGTTTCTGTATAAGTTTAGGAACTATTCTCAACATGTTGGGATGCCCATTACTGGTATAGATGCCGCTTCTGATTTGATATACATTAACCCATTAGCAGTTGATTATATGTTAAGAGTAACAACTTTGAAGAGCGACTTATTGAAATATGAGGAATGGGGGAGATATATAATATATGATAAGTGTAATAATTCTAAGAAAATAGAGATTAAGGATGAAATTTCTCGACTTCCTGATCAAGTTGACATTAATCCATACATAGATGAACTTATGGATTGTATTGAAAAAATTAATAACACTCTTTTTGGAAGGGAAGAATTTATTGAATTACTTCAGCATACGGCATTTTTAGATAAATTAGTGAAAGAAGCAAGTGTTAGAGAAGGAGCTCCATGTATCTTGGTGCAAGTACAAGATATCAGTAATATAGCAAAATCAAGTCTTATTTTTTCACCGAAGTATAGAATTATTTATGAACATTTTCCGCTCAACGCTATGGAATTTGTTGATAGAATAAATATAAATTCTAAAGGATGTATGTTGGAATCATAATATTCTATTTAATTCTATGGCTATCTCTACATATTCTTCCTGCAAGATCAGCCGGTAGTATAGCAAATCTTCTGTAAAATTCTATTTTTCAATATGCACAGTTTTTTACTGTAAAACCTATGCACTCAATAATTAAAAACATGGAAGAAACACTAATTTCATGACAATTTAATTATTGAGCATTTATTTTGATAGCTTTTCATTAGCACAACAAGATTTAGGGCTTATTAAGATGACAAATAATTAAATTTTTGGTACTAGCTATTTATTATTTTTAAAAGTTTTCGTTTGTAAGGTCTTCTTCATATTTCAGATTTAAGTAACTCATAATGAATCTATAGACAGAAAACAGCATTATTATAGGGTAAACGCTACTATTTTCTGATAAATTACTTATTCATCAATAAAAAAGTCTTCATCAATTTTATTTATGACATATGTTGATTCCTCGGACACACCTACACCATGATCTATCATCAATTGCATCAACCGTTCACCGTCAATTAAAACAATCTTTTTCTCTATTCGTTTTACATACTCCTGGGCATCTGGAGTGAATTTTGATGTCGTTATGAAAACTCCTTTTTTACTTCTATGACCTTCGAGACTTCCAGCAAATGCCTGTATTTCTGGTCTACCAACTGTCTTATTTTCCCATCTCTTTGCTTGTATATTCACAACATCTAATCCAAGTTTATCCTCTTTTATTATTCCATCAATCCCATCATCTCCAGAACGGCCAATTGCTTGCCCTGCATCAACTATTGAACCTCCATATCCAAGTTTAACAAGTAATTTTACGACCAATTTTTCAAAAAAACTTGGCGTGCTTTTCATAATCCTTTCTAATAAATCATGAGAAAGTTGTGTTCTCAACTCCAAATAGCTAGATTCTAATCGTTCTTGTGGAGTTGATATTTCACTCTCTTCAGTTTTAGTTTCAACTTCTTTTTTATAATTTTTAAATTTTATATATTCTGGGAATTTTTCCAGATATTTCATGCTAATTTTTTCAGGTTTTTCATTTAAGACAGTTGAACCCCGACTTGTAATTACATATCTTCCTCTGGAGGTTCTTTTCAGTAAATCTGACTTGAGTAAATAAGTTATAGCCCAACTAAGTCGATTATCAAACCTTAGTTGACTGCCACTTGGAAGTATGTCATTTCTTTCCTCTTTTGTGAGTTTAAATTGGATAGCGATTGCCTCAATTGTCTCTTGTTTGGTATGTTCGATTTTATCCCCATAGTATTGTAAGACAGGGAGCATTAATGTTTGAAAATCAGGAATCGTCATATTATCACATATCATGGCTATGTTTTAGAGTGTAATAAAACAATTGATATGTTATTCAAAAGGAAAATTTAATCGTTAATATCTACATTCGGCAGCAAGTACATTATAAAATTTAAATATTACTTATTGTTATTTTTATAGGTTAAATAAAAAAATCAATTTCAAGCGGACTATATTTCTAATCTAATTTGCCATTTTTCTCATTTAGAATAATTATATATTAATGATGTCATGGTTAACGTTTTGTAAATTTTCATTTAAATTTAATTTCAAAGGTTCTGAAGAAAACGATATCAAGAGAAAAATTGAATAGATTTTTATGTCGACCTGTCGAAAGTGGGCTTTATCCCGCATTCATTTCCTCCCCCAGTTATCATCTTTAGAATTTCCTTCAGGCTTTTACCTTCTTGTGTCCTGGACTGATCCGGATCGAATGGCCTGATAAACCGGCAGTCCTCCGGACGATGGCAGATGTTGAGAGGAATATAATAAAGAATAGTTCTTAAACTTCTAAT
>CAZSRL010000035.1:0-6954 GCA_964609615.1 uncultured Muribaculaceae bacterium | reverse complement strand
TACAGCTAATAGTAGAATTGGTGCAGGTATTGGGGGTGGTGGTTCAGGCGGTGGCGGTGTAAATATAACCATAAGCGGAGGAACCATTACAGCTACAAGTGGAAATTATGGAGCAGGAATAGGTGGCGGCGGTAATGCTCCTGTTGGAACTATTACTATAAACGGAGGAACAGTAACTGCAACTGGTGATTATTATGGAGCAGGAATAGGAGGAGGCTATCAAGGAGACGCTGGAACTATAAACATAATTGGTGGAAAAATTATAGCAAGCGGTGGAGATAGAGGAGCAGGAATAGGCACTGGCCAGGAAGGTACTGGAGTGACAATTAATATTAGTGGAGGAATTATTAATGCAAAAGGCAGTACTAATTTTGGGGCAGCTATTGGGGGTGGAGACAATAGCCTAAGCGGCACTATTACAATATATGGAGGAACAATATCAGCAATTGGTGATAGCGGACCAGGAATAGGTTTCAATGGAAATGACAGCAATATAAACGGAAGCATAATAAATATAAACGGAGGAATTATAACTGCAGAAAGCGAAGGCTACAGTGCGGGTATAAGCTGCGGAGAAAGATATCTTGGTCCTATCGACACATTAATAATTAATGATGGAATTATAGAAGCTAAGGGTGGCGGAGCTGGAGCAGGCATCGGCGGATATTCTTTTCAAGCAGGAGGCACCATAATTTTAAACGGGGGAACTATTACAGCAACAGGTGGTGACAATGGGGCTGGTATTGGTGGAGGTTATAATGGTGATGGCGGCACTATAATCTTAAATGGAGGAACTATAACAGCAACTGGTGGCAATAAAGCAGCAGGAATAGGTGGAGGTTGTTACGGCGCAGGATGCAATGTTACTGTAACTGGAACACCAGTAATTATTGCTTCAGGAGATATAGAAGATTATGCTGAAAATATTGGATATGGTTATGCCGGAATGGATTCAGGAACTCTAAAGGACGATTCAGGTAATGATTTAACCTATATTAGATTTAGCACATCAGGATTATCTGGCGTAAAGATAAAAATAGAGGCTTATAAAGATGGTAATTTGATTATAGTTACTAATGACAGTTGGCTGACAAATGATCAGGAAGTATATGGAGTAATTATCCATAATAATTATTATCGTATTGATTATATATTGAGCAAACCCGGATATAAGGCAATTACTGATTGGGTTAGTACGTATCCGAAGAGAAAGAATATTGATATTAATTCAGAAATGATAATAGATAATATTCCGCCATTAATAACAGATTCATATATAAAAAATAATGTGTTATATATTTCTATGGATGACTATGAAATATATGGCACAATATATTTAATTCCAAAAACAGATACCATATATTTAAATAAAGGACAACTTGATGAATTAGATGAAATATTAAAAGTAGATTTTGGTTGGTCATATGATGCAGAAATTGAATTATCAGGTTTGGATTATGGCTATTATCAGGTTTATATTGCTGACAGTGCAGAAAATGCATCAATTCCATACGAAGTGCACTATAATAAGCCAAAGTCATCAACAGATAAATATAATCCAATTACAACTATTGTATCCGATACATTTAAACTGCCATTACAATTTAACTCAGCAACTAACAATGTAGAAACTGAAATAAGCAAAACTATTTTTGAAAATATATCAGAAAGCATGGCAATTTCCATTCCAAAGATAAAAGGTGCATCGTCATATACATTATCATTTACCAAGGATGGGTTATCCTCTGCTAAAGAAGATATACATATTTCAATGGATACAGAGTTAGGTACAATTGTTGTTCCGAAGAATATGATTGAAAATATTCAAATGGATAAGACAGACAAAGTAAAATTAACAATAAAAACTATAGAAAATTCAACGCTACCAATAGAATTACAAAAACAACTAAAGAATAAGCCCGTTATCCAACTTTCACTTGTAGTAGATGGAAATCAAATAGCTTGGGACAATCCAAATGCACCTGTATCAATATCCATACCATATACTCCTACAGTTGAGGAACTGAATGATTTGGAACATATTGTAGTTTGGTATATTAATGGTGATGGAAATGTAGTTTCAGTACCCAATGGACGATATAATAAGGATACAGGTAAAGTCACTTTTACTACTACTCACTTTGGTCAATTTGCAGTTTCGTATGTAATAAAAACCTTTGATGATCTGGAAGGTGTGACATGGGCTAAAAAACCTATAGAGGTATTAACATCCAAGGGAGTGTTAAAAGGAGTATCAGAAAAAGAATATGCTCCACAAATGAGCATTACAAGGGGTGATTTCCTTTATTATTTAGTTAGAACTCTTGGTGTTGAGGCGTGGGTAGATGAGAATTTCGATGATATTAGCAGTGATACTTATTATTATCAAGAAATTGGTATAGCGAAAAAACTTGGCATTACCAATGGTACTGGAAACAATAAATTCAGCCCTGATGCAAACATTACTAGACAGGACATGATGGTACTTACAAGTAATGCTTTAAGAGTTGCAAAAAAACTGGAAAATCAAGCTACAATTATTGAACTTGAAAAATATACTGATAAATCTCTTGTGTCTGACTATGCAGTAAGCAGTGTTGCAGCATTAGTAAAAAATAATTTGATTGTAGGCAATGGAGATAAGATTAATCCTCTAGGTAATACTACAAGAGCAGAAGCAGCTGTATTTTTCTATAGGATATACAACAAGTATTAAATTTAGGGAAGTAGGTGGGTGATATTCAGATAAATATAAAGGGTTTACATTTACAGATGGGTAATAAGTATGTACCAAGGTTGCTAATATAAATAAATAATTATAAAAAATCTCTTGTTTTATATATCAAGAGATTTTTTATATAATAAGGGGTGAAATAATTATAAACATTTACAAACTAAATGTATATAATTATTTCACATTGAAAATTGTCACAAATTGTTATATAATTAAGAAAATGTTTTCTTTACAATGTGGTAAAAACAAAGCACTTGGGGGCATTCTGTATGAAACTGAACACTGAAATGTATGATTTACAGGGTAATCGCGTAATTATCGAAAAGGTTGATAAAAAAAATATATACGCTGTTGTAAATAGAGTTTTAGAAATAAATTATAACAGCGGTTATAATATAGATAAACAAATAGTGGAACAGCCAGTGAACTTTAATAAAGATGATTTAGGTATCAGATTATTTTTCAGCAAGGATGATATAATACAGCACAAAAAACTTAATATTAATGACAAAAGATATCTTGATAACTACAATAATATCTATGAATATTTCAGTTCTGAATATAATTCTATAGCAAATGAAATCAAACAAGATAAACCAATCGGAACAATTTTAACCCCAGAGCAAAAAGAAAAAATTATTAGAAGTTATTATTTATATAAAGAAAATGTGAAAACTGAAAAAGCATTTCATTTAAAAAATAATGGATGCTTTGGAAGAATAGATTTAGATACAGAATTTTACAGAACTAATTATGAGATATACCATAGAGAACATTATTATGACAAAGTTTATATTAGTAAAGATAAATATCATACCCATGGAGATATACATATTGTTAATTGGCGTTCTCCTATTGCATCAATGTTTTACGATAATGAAAATACTAAGTTAGCTCGAAGAAGCTACGTTGATATCGTAAACGAAACACGTACTTATACAAACGACCTTAATCAAGAAGTTGAATTAAAACTTGGAAATCCACTAAACGTTTATAACCACGAGTTGATGCTTAAAAGGAAATATAGCTTTAATCCATTTAATTATATTAATACATACATAGCCAATGATGATGAATTGTATATAGAAGGTTCAATAGATAGTTTTCTACTTGAAGCATTGGAAGAAAATAGGACAAACCATAAAATTACAGATATTATAAAATCTATTCAATCAAACCAAAATAAAATTATTCGCCATGCTGCTTACAACAATATGTTAGTACAGGGCTGTGCCGGTTCTGGAAAAACCATGATATTATTGCATAGGATATCATATTTACTTTTTAATGCACTGCTGCCAGCTGCATCAGAGGTTAAAATAATTACACCAAATGAAAATTTTGCTGAATTTATAAGTGGCTTGGTTAATTCATTAGAACTTGATGCTATTGAAAGAACTACAATGTTTAAATATTATTTGTCGCTAGCTAAACGATATCAGAAGATGTTCAGTGCCGTTAAAAAGGATGAAAAGGGTAAGTTATCAAATAAGGAAGAAATAGTCTGCATTAAAGATGCATTAAATTATTTCATGGATGAATACAATGATTTTACCGAAGAAGCAGATTCTATATACGAAAAGAAAATAAATTTTAGTGAACAATTTTTTGATTATATACAATCAAAATATATTGAACAAGTAAAAGAATTTTGCGAAAATGCAAATTCAGATATGCTTCTAACAATTGCAGAACGTATAGGTGCTAAATATGACACCTCATTAAAATATGGTTCTAAATATTATTTCGATAGTTTATATAATTTGAGTTTTAATGGAGTATTATCAGCTAATGAAATAATGTCAAATAATATAAAGAAGTTGCAGGAAAATTTAGAAAAAAGCAAATACGGTATTAATGTCTTAAAGAATTTATCAGGAGATTTTAGAGTAATTGAATCGTATATTACTATATTGAAAGAAGAAAATACTTCAGGCAAGTCAATTGAATATTTGACTTCTGTTAAAGAAAGGCTGATAAGTTTAAATAAACTTTATTATAATAAAAAGAATTATTTAAATTCAATAAATGCAGAATTCAGAAAAAAATCCATAGAATTGCAAAAAGAAATCAGTGAATTGGAAATTAAGGTAAAGTCAATACCACCAAATCAGTTTAACCTAATAATTAATATTCATAAATTAATTAGCATTAAGAATTCACAATTGATTTTGTCAGGAAATAGTCACGAAATAAATTATAACAAAACCAAAGCGGAATTGAAAAATATAAAAAATGAATTTGACAATTTACTCAACACTGAATTTCCAAATTTGGAAGAACCCTTATCACAGGAAAATTATTTAGAACAAATTAATAAATCAATTAGCGAATTAAGTAAAAAGTATAAAATCCCATTTTATTCAGACGCTAAAATAGCAGAAGTAAAAGAGCAATTCATTAATAAGATACATTCAATGAATAAAGACTTATTAATTATTAAATTTGAAGAAAATTTATATGATGAAAGCAACTATAAAAATGCTGTCAAGTACTTAGCGGAATTAAAAAGTGCTTTAATTGATATAAGGCAACAAATTGGCAAAGTAGATTTAAATATTTTCAATAGATGCAATGAAACAATAAATTCCTTAAAAGAAATAATTATTTCTCATTCTAAAAACTTATCTATTAAACAAGAAGAGTTATCAAAACTATTATTAACTGACGATGAGAAAGCTAAATTGTTAGAAATATATAAGAAATTACAAAAACGAGGAACATTTGTTATTAATGCTTATGAAAAAATCAGAGACATATTAATGTTAAGATTAAACATTAATTCCAATAAAAAGGTAGCCGGTAAAATTGAAATAATAATTCTGTTATATTTATATTATCTGCACTGCGGTCAATTATCAGAAAAAGATAGGTTCTTATTTGTTGATGAAGGACAAGACTACTCTATCTTAGAATATAAGCTGCTTAAATTAATAAATGGAGATAAATGCACATTTAATATATTTGGAGATGTTAAACAGCTTTTGAATAGTGCTACAGGAATTGAAGATTGGGAATCATTAAAAGAATTATTTGATTATGATTATTATGAACTGCGAGAAAATTATAGAAATACTGTTGAAATAACAAATTTCGTTAATAAGAAGTTCAACTATGAATTAAATCCTATAGGAGTTCACGGCAAAGAGGTGCAGTATATAGAATTCACACAGATTGCAGACATAATTGAGACTGAAATAAAAGCAGATACAGAAAACAGAATAGCCGTTATCAGCAAGAACAAGACCGATAATATAATGAGCAGTAAATATAATAATGTTTTTTGGTATACCGTAAAAGAAGTAAAAGGATTGGAATTTGATATTGCGTTTGTAATTACAGATGGAATGAATAAGAACGAGGAGT
Source organism: uncultured Muribaculaceae bacterium (assembly GCA_964609615.1). Taxonomy (GTDB): domain Bacteria; phylum Bacillota_I; class Bacilli_A; order RF39; family UBA660; genus CAZSRL01. Next base: position 854 of record CAZSRL010000035.1, on the reverse strand, counting down.
ATATTTCTTATACAAGAGCATTGAATAAGTTGTATGTAATATGAAAAGGAAGATAATGATATGAATTATTATTTTGAACCAGTAAATTTAAAACAATGGAATATGTTTAATAATGTTAAGAATATTGGGCATGTGGAACCTTTTTTAGCTGTTAAAAGTATGGAAATAGGCGATTTAGTTACAGGATAGTCCTCAAGACTATTGTAATAACAAAAACACCGTAGATTTAAAAATAAGATATATAAGTTATAGCATTCCGCTACTATACCATGAGCAGTCAAAGTCAATTTTCACTCAATTTAGAACTGTTCATAAATTAAATGATGAGTCAGTTAGATTATTATTAAAATATATAGAAAATGAAAAGTGGTTTAGAGAATAAGAATCACAGGTGTTAACTGATTCATTTTCTAAATATTTCTTTAAAAGGAAGAGTAAAAGCAATGAATGAGAAAATCTATTACAATGTTGATATAATTCATCAGGCAATAAGCAGCGACAATCAAATTTCATTTAAATATTTTGAATACACCTTAGATAAGAAGAAAAGATACCGAAATGACGGCAACAAATATACAGTAAGCCCATATGCATTAACCTGGGATGATGAAAATTATTATATGATTTCATATTATGAAAAATACGAAGGTATCACTCACTTTCGAGTTGATAAAATGGCAGACATAAAAATACTAGAGCTTGAATCCCGCAAGGAAGAAATAAATATAGCTGAATACACAAAGAAAATTTTCAGTATGTTTGTTGGAGAAGAAGAAACAGTAAGAATCCAATAGTATTCCTAACATCATGGGATTATGACAATGATATTAAAAGTATCTTTAATGATGTTGTTG
>CAZSRL010000034.1:0-7461 GCA_964609615.1 uncultured Muribaculaceae bacterium | reverse complement strand
GATGTCCTTTCGAAAAAAACATCTTTTTATCTGATGCAAGAATAATGGCAGCAACAACAGTAACAACCAGAGTTTCAATGCACTTTGCAAACTGGGTCATTTGCAGAGCTTCCTGCGAGAAATTTATGACAATGTGAATAAGAATTACTGCCAGAACACTTTTCCCATTCTTTATGTAGAGCCAGCTAATAATCACTCCCATAGGAATGATGCTGACAAAAAAATTCACAGCATACCAGATGTTTTCGTGGAAAATCTCGTACTGATACATGTTATTGATAAAGATCAGCGGGAAATGCCAGAGCGACCAGAGTATACTGAAAACAATCGATGCCGTAAAGAAAGTGTTCCGGCTCTGTAGACTTTCAAAACCGTATCCTCTCCACCCAAGCTCTTCAAAAGTTGAAGCCAGGATAAGAGTAAGAAATGCAGGTACAAACCCTGATGAAAAAGAGTAATTTTCAGCAAATTGAAGTTGGGAAGTCGATCCGCCAAACGGAAGAGAAAGAAAGATGGATACCAGAACAGTCAGCGGCATTATTAAAAAAAATGCCAGTATTAATTTTGGTTTTATTAACTTGATATTGATAAGCCGATTGATAAAATCCTTTTTTAAGGCTGAGTTTTTAGACGTAAATATCATAAAAAGTGAAACAAGAAAAGGTACCATCATTCCAAGTAACGCTAATAATATGTACACTCCGCTATCATCGTGAAAACTTAAGTATGCTGCTGAAAACCAGAGAGCATAGGTTATAATAAAAGTCGCAGTAAAATAGATTCCGGGTTTGTATTTGTAGTTGGGAATCATTTTTTTCACCTGAATTCTAAATGCTTTGGAATTGATTTATTCACCTAAATTTTAAATGCTTTAACTTTGGCCTTATTTCTTATACTTATATTTTTTATAGTCTATAGTATAAAAATTTGTTATTCTTTTTGGATTCAATAAAAAATGCGAATAATAAATCCAGTTATATAATCTTGAATATCTCCTTAACTCTTATTATGAAAATTTTCAATAGCAAAAAAGGTATGTCAGTTCACCTTTATTCCTGCCGTAAGTGTTTCGGTTTTGATATTTATCATTAGAGAAGAGGATAAGCAGCGAAGAAACGAAAGTGATCAAGTTCTTAAACCACATTGAGAAGATGAAATTAAAACATGGAAGAATTCCTGATATTAAGAGTCTGAAGATGGTGTTAATTCAAAGATACTCCGAACTCAATTGAGTATACTATTGTAATTCGAAAAAATTGACAAGTTTCCACTGTATAAATTTTACCATCATTGAAATGGTTAAGATTTGATACTTGTTTTTCCGGTGTGGATGAAGATTTTTCCTTTTATATATTCATAGCTCTCCAACTCTTTTTTCTGTGATTAAATAGGTTGGATTGAATCTTCCTATTCATATCGATATTTTCTAGGACTGTGGTATTAATTGTAAGTGAGCTCATCCCAAAACCAATTTAATTTCCACATCAATTAAAATTCATAATCATTTTCATGATAGGAAACTCAGCCTATTACTTTAAATTCGATATCGGAAAATATAATATGATGTTTTGGGATTTACTCTAGGATAAAAGCATATTATTTAGTTAATTTTTCGATAATTCCATATTTTTTTGATAAGAACTCCTGAATAACCTTTCTATCTGTTGTTTTTTCTAAAAAATCTATTTCTTCTTCATCAAGGTCGCAAAGTCCAAACGTTTTAACGTAATTTTTAGCAAACGAATAGTAGCCTGCGGAATAGGGTTTACTTGTGTGTTTTATATAGTGCCAAAATATGTCGGATTCAAGTATTTTCTTTAAAACTATTAAAGATTTTTCATTATCTGAATATATGGCATATCCACAGTAAATAAGTAAATCTTCATCATTGGTATAAACAAAATGAGGTTCTTTATCAATGTAGGGGAAAAGTAATTTTTTGCCTTTTTCATTTAATGCTTGTGTTCTACCAAAAGCATACCATGAACCATAATTTCCTTTACCTTTGTCTCTTTGATCAAGTTTATCTTTAAAGTCTAATAAGTAATGATATGCACCAGGATAGGCCTCTTTAAAGTAGTTTTCTTCAATTATTTTTAAATTTCCACCGCATATACTTCCATTTACACCTTTACCATTGGTATTTATATATGGAAATATGATTTTTTCTTTTATCCTTTCTATTTCAAATTCGTACTTTAGGATATTTGGCTTTATTATATCGCGACAAACCTCTTTTTCAATCCAATATTCTTTTGATTTAAGTCGATGCAGATAACACTTTTCGTTCTCGCCCACAGGTTTAAATATATATATATTATTTGCCAGTGTAGCCAGTCCATTTTTGATTTTATACAAGTCACCAATACTTTTTGCACAACTGTCTATTTTTTTTATATTTTCAGTTACATTTTCGTCATTAAAAATCCATTTATTATCATCTAAACTAGAATAATCCAATTTAACAAAATTATTAGGAAATTCATTTAATTTAGAAGTTGGTATTTTTATATATTTTACTTGCTCATTTTTGTTATTTGAAATGAAACAGATACAGGTATATGTTGATTTTTTCTTAAAGACTTGCTCGCTTCCGAAATCGTATATTTCTATATCAAACTTATTTTTAGAAAAATAGCTTCTTAAAGAGCGTGCATTGAGACCTCTCATAAAGGTATTTACTGTTATATAACCTAAAATCCCTTCTTTTTTTAGATTAGTTAATCCAATTTCAAAAAACGGGATATAAAGATCAGGATTTCCTGTTTTTGTAACCTGCCACTTACTTAATAGATCCTTTGTTTCTTTGCTTATGTTCTTTGCCCTTACGTATGGAGGATTTCCTACTATGCAGTCAAATCCGCCTCTCTGCCTTACTTCGCTAAATACATCTAAAAAATTAAAACTTAAACTGTTTCCTAATAGCAAGTTAAATTCGAATTCCTCAACATCTTCACCATTAACTACAGAAAACAAGCTAAGTAAAATCTCGCTTCTCTCTACCGAGTAATCAGAGACATCTACGCCATAGATATTTTCGGAATATATCTCTTTAAATGGTTTATTGGTCTTCAGATGTATTTCTCTTGCTATAGTGATAAGGAAACCGCCACAACCACAAGAAAGATCGCAGAAAAAAGCCTCATTTATAGGAATAGTTAATTTTTTAATACTATTTTCTACAACAAAATCTTTTACAATTTTTGGAGTATATACTGCACCGTTTACAATTTTTTCTTTTTTAGGAATGCAAATTTCAAATAGCTCGATTAGGTTTTCAAAATTAAAATCATTACAATTGCGCTTATATATCTCTAAAAATTCGTCTACTACTTTTTCATCGACAAATGATTCTGTATACTTTTTTATTAATTTGTTTTTCTTAATGTTTATATTATTATATTTAACGAACGAAGAAACTATCAAACTATTAAGTTTATTTGTATCCTCAGAATAAGAGTGTAAAAATTTTATAATTTTATTGTTCATATTAAACTTTCCAAGCATTGAACTCTACTGATATTTCTTCCTTTCGATTGGAAATAATTTTTCTGACTATCGTTCAATTCATATAAATCATAGACAAGGTCGTCTAATTTATTCCAATAATTATTTAATAGACTTATTATCGACCTTCTTTGAGAAGGTGACGAAATAATGTATTTACTTTGCTCCTCTCTTATCATTAGAGATAAATGAGCCAATTCGCTCACAATATTTTTATAATTATTTTTGAAATTAGCTACAGGGAAAGGAATTGGTTCAAGAAATTGTTTGTTAAATTTGAAATAACCATTAGTTTGAGGATTAGCTATTGATCTAGCAAGAACAGAAAAAAGTGTAGAGTTAATAATTGATGCTAATGCATATAAACTATCTTCGTTTTTGTTCTCAGCTTCCAAAAAATATACATTTGCATTATCGCAGTATATACTGGATGAAATACTTACTGTAGCATACGTATCCAACGAAGTCATTGGAATAAGAACTTTTGGGTAAATTGCTCCATGATTTTGACATCTAGTATACAAGTGCCAAGTTTCAGAATCTTGATAAGTCTCAACATTTTCTTTAATACAGTCTTTGTTTCTCAGTAAATATTCTCCAGCTAACGGAAATTTGTGAGAGTATTCAGAAAAACTGATTGATTTAACATTACCTGAGCTGTCCACATCATAAGGGAATATTACATAAACATCAGGTAAATCATTCCGAAATGGGTAAAATTTCTCGTTGCAAATCAATGGCCTGCAAGCATCTAATTCAATTTCAAAATTATCTTCTAATTGGCTCTTCCCCTCTAAAGTTATATCATTTATTTTTTCTGGACGTGTATGATAAGCTCTATCCCATAGTGCCTGTACTCCAACTTTTACATTAACAAAATCACCTAAGGTGCCGTATTTTAATAATTCAGACTTTATATATAGAAGCTCGATATCTGAAAAGTTCCAAGGCGCCGACGATAGAAAAGAAGACGAAAGCGTGGAGCAATCAGAATCATTTAATGATCTTAAATCGGATTCCAATGTATCAATATCACTCTCTACTGACTTGTATAAAAATCTTTTAGGTTGAGTTTTATCCAAAAATAATAGTGCAACATATGTTATGCGACTCCTAAATATCGATGTTGAACTAAAATCAATTATAGTTGAAACTAAATTCTTTTCGGAGATAAGTTTCCTAATGTGTTTACCATAGTCAGTTTTAAAGAATCTTTTTTGCACAATGAAACCAATCTTCCCCTTATCATTAAGTAATTCTAATCCTCTCTCTATATAGGGTATAGACAAGTCAACTTTTCCATTTTGAGCTGAAATATACTTGTTTTTTATATATAAATGCATAAATCTTAAATCTGTGTTATAATTTTTGACCTCTACATACGGAGGATTTCCTATTATGTAATCAAAACCATCTTTCTTATCAAATACTTTCTTGAAACTTTCTACAGTGTTGAAATCAAAAATATTTGTTTTCATGTATTCTTCTCTTTGATCTCTAATAGAAGGAAAAGTATCAAGAATATCGGAAGGAACCAATGAGTTTCCACATAATATGTTCTCTCCAACTTTGCTTAAGATTTTTTTGCCGAAAAAACCTATATCTGAGTATTCTGAAATGTGCTCTGTAGAATCAACAACTTTGAGGCATAAGGACATTTTTGTTACTTCTACTGCCTCAAAATCAATATCAACGCCAAAAATGCAATTCTCAATAATGCTTTTTTTACCTTCTAGGTTGAGTATACAAATCCCGTTTTGTTTTACAAAATATTTGTCATAGTTAGGATCATCTCCGGTAATATACAACTCTAAAAATATATTTTCTAGATGATCATAAGCTTCTATTAAAAAAGATCCGCTACCACATGCTATGTCAAGAATTTTATTCTCAAATAATTTATCGATTCCCTCCCTCAACAACTTATCCTTACTTATAGTCCGTCTAATGATATCCTGAACAATATATTGGGGAGTACTAACAGCCCCTTTATTTTTGGTATACTCACTTTTTAATTTAGCGGTAACCAAATCCCCATTTATTTCTAATTTTTTAGAAAGAAGGATCTCATAAATATCACTTAATAACCTTGTTGAAATTACATCAAATCTGTATGGAGATGGATAATAAAGGTAATTTAAAAGACTTTCAAAAACGGTATTTGGAATCATCAGATTGTTAATCAATTTATTTTTCTCAAAAAGTGGTCCGTCGTAATGGTCATAAAATTCAAAGTAAGAAGATTCCTTAAATGTCTCCCAGAATCCTTTTTCATAATATCTCTTTAGCAAATTTTCTTCCTCAATGCCCCTAGCCTCACAAACTCTTATAAACAATACTCGATTTATAATTATTTGAGTTATATAACTTAAAGATTCTACATTATTTAGAATAGTCTCTTTATTATTTATTAAGATTTCATTTGCCAGTTTAAGACGGAAGAGGGACAATTCATTGGCAAATGTATAGTCTAATGTTTGCTTCTTTATTTGACGGTTTCCTTCAAGTGATTTGGAATATAATAAATTTAATTTGTCTGCAAAAATATTTTTTTTATACAGGTGATTATCTAATATTTCAAAATTCTCTAAATAATTGTCAATTGTTAAATAAATTCTTCCTAATTTTGGGCTTTGATTTCTTTCGGGTATATATGTACAATCATAAATAGCAAATTCTTCGAAGTTAGAAATAAAGGCGCAAGGTGCCATTACTGACCAGCCATAAGATTTTATCTGAAAGGCTACTTCAGCGTTATCCTTTATATTGACATCAGTGCTTTTAGCATCGAGAAATGTAACTTTTTTATGGTTAATTAAAAAAGTGTAGTCTGGTTTTGTATTTGTAGAAGAGATTGATTCTAATCTATCTATTTCTGAGGGTGATAACTTTTTATCTTGAATTATTTGAGATGTATTTCTAACATCCCATCCAAAGATGCATAAAAATTCTTGGAGCCAATCTCTAATTGTTTGCTCACTTGATGATTCTAATAGTCCTTTTGATTTGTACTCAAGATATTTATCTACCAAAGCCTTTAGTTTATTCATTCTATCGTTTTGATCCATAAAAATAATTTCTTTTTAAACTATTTTTAATTATCTGTAAATTAAAATAACTGGACCATGTTTACGGAGGACTTATTAAGGAATTTTCTTGACGGTGTTAATTTTAAGCAAAAAACAGTCTGGGATTTCAAATACCAATAATAAAATCTGTAATCTTAATCAGTTCACATTTTCCACAGAAAGCTCTTGTTAATCTCCAGACCCTAAATTCCTTGTCTTTCTGGACGTCTTCAATTTTCCTTGTATCCTAAAATTATATTTATGATAGCAGTATGCCGATTTTTCTGTAAAATCATATATTTCAAAACGTTATTGGATAAAAAATTCCATATAGTGAGATCATTTTTCCCCAGAATATACAAAAACTTGATTTCAAATTTACAGCAAATTAGCAACACTGCCAACTAACAAAGAAATTGAAAGAAGAAACAGGGTAGTAGGGGCATTCCCGAATGAAGAAGCAGTATTGAGACTGGTATTCTCAATACTGATCGATATTAATGAAGAATGGATTACAGGAAATAAGTATTTAACAATAGAACAGAAATCAAAAAACAAGAGGAAAAGGGTATGGAGAGAATTTTACAGAAATATAGGTACACTGCCGTTCTTATCTATATCCTGATTGAGACATATGTTTTGCAGCTCTATGTATCTGGATTGAATCCGTTTTCACAATCGTTTGATTGTAGCCTAATTGGAGCGAGGAGTTATAAAGGAATCCTTGACAACTTAACTTACGTTTACCACAATCGAAAGGAATAAATGGGAAATGACATTCAGGTTTCCTTTGAGTGGTATAACTTTTTTAACCTTGTTTCTGTGGAAATGAGTTAAATACTAATATACAAATCCCTATACCGTAAAAACTAGAGACTGATACCAT
>CAZSRL010000033.1:0-8321 GCA_964609615.1 uncultured Muribaculaceae bacterium | reverse complement strand
GGATTGGCTAAATAATTATCCAAGAGCAATGTTTGACTATAAAAGTTCAAATATGGTATTATCAAATATATAAAAAGTACATTGTTTAGGTAATGAAATGTGCGGACACTTAATATTTCCATTTATATTTTGGGTTTTATTTTATAAAAGATTGTATTTTTAAATATTTAATGTATAATAATATTAAGAGTAGGAGGAAAGATGAAAACAATAAAATTAGCACTTTTATCATTAATTTTATTAATAATATGTTGTGGATGTAGCAATTCTGGATGGCCTCTTAATGAAAATACTAATTATGTACCGGAACCTACATTTGGAAGATTAGATTCATTATCAAATAGTTTTGGAGCTACTAGAGCAGTTTATCATAATGTATCTAAAGAACAATCAAGTAAATATCTTTCTTTATTACAAGAACATAATTTTATATATGATGTAAAGAAAAAAGATTTTTTAGGATTTTCATATTTTACTGCTAAAAACAACAAAACTAAAATAAAAATAAAGTATTATAGACTACCAACAGAAAGCGTTATAATTGTACTAGATAAAAAAGATAAATAATTTTAAAATTATTTATCTTTTTCTTTATATGTTAAATGTTGAAAAAAAAGTATTAAAATGTTATCATAATAACGTAAGAAGGTGTTATTATGTTAGAAGAAACTGGATATCAAAGCAAAATTAATGAAGAAGAAAATAGAGACATAAAAAAAGAACTCGTTAATATATGTATTGATTTAGTTGAAAGAGGATATGATCCTATCAAACAAGTGGCGGAATATATAGTGAGTGGAGATCCAGGTTATATATCAAGTTATAAGGAATGTAGAAGCAGAATTGAAAAAATACCAAAAACAAAATTAATAGAATTAATGCTTCATAGTTATTTAAAATAATGAGATATTTAGGAATGGATTTAGGGTCAAAAACATTGGGCCTTAGTATTAGTGATACATTAGGTATTATTTCATCTGCTTATGATACACTTCGTTATACAACATATGAAGAATTATTAGAGGATTTAAAAACAATAATTGAAAAAGAAAATGTAGAAGGAATAGTATTAGGTAATCCACTTAATTTAGATGGAACTTTAAGTGACAGAAGTATTGAAACATTAAAATTTAAAAAAATGTTAGAAGAAAAATTTAATAAAAAAGTTCATATGCAAGATGAAAGATTATCAACAACAGAAGCAGAAAATATTCTTATTAGTAATAACACAACAAGAAAAAAAAGAAAAAAAGTAATTGATAAATTAGCAGCTGTTATAATATTAGAAACTTTTTTAAATAGAAAGTAGGGAATAATTATGGAAGATAAAAAAAATACCCTTGGGTATTTAAATGAATCAGGAGAAGAAGTTAAATGTAAAATTAACTTTACTTTTGATAGTGCAGAAACTGGTAAAAGTTATGTAATATTTAGCGATGATAAAGTTGGAGAAGATGGAAGATTATTAGCGTATGCTGCTAGTTATGATCCAAGTGGGAAACTAGATGAATTATTTCCAATAGAAAATGAAAAAGAATGGGATATAATATATTCTGCATATGAATCAATTCCAAAAGTAACAAAAGTAGAGGAAAAAGATGACAAATAAAAAAAGCGTAAAAAAATTAAACAAAAAAAGAGTAGTAGTTGCAGTAATAGGATTAATTATTGTAATTTTATTGATATGTATTTCTGTTTTGGGATTAAATTTATCAGCAGTTGATAATAATAGTAAAAGTAAAAAATTTATTATTGATGAAGGAACTGCTGCATATACAGTTGTAGATAAATTAGAAAAAGAAAAACTTATTAAAAATAAAACTGCTTTTAAAATATATATGAAAATATTTGGTAATATAGATTTTAAAGCAGGAACTTATTATATAAAAGCATCTGATAATAGTATTAAAATATATAATAATTTTAAAAATAATAGTTTTCCAACTCCAGAAGCAGAACTTATTACATTTAAAGAAGGATTAAATATGGAAACTATTATAAAAATAATATGTGAACATAGTAATATAACAGAAAAACAAATAAAAGATAAATTAAAAGATGAAGTGTACTTAGATTCATTAATAAAAAAATATTCTTTTATAACAAAAGAAATTAAAAATGATAAATTATATTATTCATTAGAAGGATATTTATTTCCTGATACATACAGTATAGAAAAAGATGCTACTATAGAACAAATATTTTCTATGATGCTTGATAGAATGCATAAAGAATTAAATAATTATAATAAAGAAATATCATCTAGTAAATATAGTGTTCATGAATTACTTACTTTAGCAAGTATTGTAGAACTTGAAGGGAGAAATCTTTCAGACAGAGAAAAAATAGCAGGGGTATTTTATAATAGACTTAAAGATGGAATGGATTTAGGTAGTTGTGTAACAACATATTATGCGGTACATAAAGTAATGGGTAAAGATGAATTATATAACAGTGATATTAACAAAGTAAGCCCATATAACACAAGAGCGGCTGGTATGATAGGAAAACTACCAGTTGGACCTATATCCAACCCTGGAAGTGATTCAATAAAAGTAGTAATGAATCCGAAAAGTACAAAGTATTATTACTTTTTAAATGATACAAGTGGAAAATTATATTTTTCTGTAACTATTGATGAACATAATTCATTAATAAGTAAACTAACGAAAGAAGGCAAATTTTAATGAATAAAGAAATAAAAGAATTAGAAAAATATGCATTAAATAATAATATACCTATAATGCAAAAAGAAGCACTTAATTATATAAAAAAATTAATTAAAACATATAACATAGAATCTATTTTAGAAATAGGAACAGCAATTGGTTATTCTTCTATTTCTTTTGCTCTTGTAAGTGAAAATGTAAAAATAACTTCAATAGAAAAAGATCAAACAAGATTTATTCAAGCAGTTAAAAATGTTAAAAAATTTAACTTAACAGATAGAATAGAATTAGTATTTAATAACGCTTTAGAAATAGCACTTCCTAAAAAATATGATTTAATTATTATAGATGCTGCTAAAACAAAAAATACTGACTTTTTTAAAAAATTTCAAGCCAATTTAAATAAAGGAGGTATTATAATAACGGATAATATTGAATTTCATGGATTAGTTGGTAAAAGTAAAACAATACCTGGAAAGAATTTAAGAAATTTAGTTAAAAAAATAGAAAACTACATAGATTATTTAAAATATAATAAAGATTTTAAAACAGTATTTTTATCTATAGGAGATGGATTGAGCATATCAAAAAAGAGGGATAGTTAATGAATAATAATTTTATATTTATACCAAGTAAAAAAAATCAAATAAAAACCATTAATAATAGTGGTTTTAACTTTTTTTTGTTACCTTTAAAAGATTATAGTGTCGCAACAGAAATTTCTTTTACCTTAAAAGAAATAAATAAATACGCTACTAAATATAATGTATATGTGTTAATAAATGTTGTACTACATAGTAAAGAAATTGATGATTTAAAAGAATTATTAAAAGAGTTTAAAAATATTAAAGGTTTTTTTATTGAAGATAAAGGACTTATCAATATATTAAAAAAAGAAAAAATTATTATAAATGAAAGAACTATGATAACTAATTATAAAACTATAAATTTATATGAAAGTTTGGGTATTAAGAATATTGTTATTAATAATGATTTAAAATTAGAAGAAATACAATCTATAAAGAAAAAAACAAATTCAACATTATATTATTATATAATAAATAAAAATATATTATTTTATAGTAATAGAAAACTTATAAGTAATTATTATAAAAATTTTAAAATACATAGTAAAAAGAAAACACTAAATATAAAAGAAAAAGTAAGTGATCATAAATTAATTGTTAAAGAAGAAAATGATAATACAGTTATTATTAATGATTATGTATTTAGTGGTTATAAATATATAAAAGAACTAAGAAAATGTGTTGATAATTTTATCATTAATTTAAATTATTTAACACCTTCACAAATAAGTGAAGTTATATTAGGAATTAGTAATGATAATATAGAATTAGATGGATTTAATATATTTTTAGATAATGATATTAATTATAAGGTAGGTGACATTAAATGATACCAGAAATTTTAGCTCCTGCTGGGGATATGGAAAGACTTAAGTGGGCATTTTATTATGGAGCAGATGCTGTATATATAGGCGGAGTTGAATATAGTTTGAGAGCTAATTCTAAAAACTTCACAACAGAAGAAATAAAAGAAGCTGTTAAATATGCTCATAAAATAAATAAAAAAATATATGTTACTGTAAATATGATATTAAGAAATAATGATTTAAAAGGATTAGATAGATATCTAAAGAAATTACAAAGCGCTAAGGTTGATGCTATAATAGTAAGTGATATGTCTGTTATAGAGGCTCATAATAGGCTTAAATTAACAATACCAATACATATATCTACTCAAACATCAACAATAAATAAATATGCTATGAAGTTTTGGGAAAAACTTGGAGTAACAAGAGTTGTTTTAGCTAGAGAATGTTCAAAAGAAGATATAAAAGAAATAAAAGAAAATACAAAATTAGAATTAGAAACATTTATACATGGAGCAATGTGTTGTAGCTATAGTGGTAAATGTATATTATCAAATTATATAACAAAAAGAGATGCTAATAGAGGTGGATGTTCTCAAAGTTGTAGATTTGAATATATTATTGATAAAAGCAAAAATAAAAAAGATTTTTCAATCGCAACAAAAGACTTAAATATGATTGATTATTTAAAAGAATTAAAAGAGTTAGGAATATGTTCTTTAAAAATAGAAGGAAGAATGAGAAGTATATATTATATTGCTACTGTAGTAAATACATATAAAAAAGCATTAATACTTTTAGAAAATAATCTTTTAACACAAAAGGATATAAATTACTTTAAAAAAACTTTGAATAGAGTATCAAATAGAGAAAATACACCGCAATTTTTTAATAAAAAACCAACAGAAAAAGAACAATATTATATCGGAAGAGAAGAAAAAACAAACAAAGACTTTTTGGCTGTTATACTAGATTATGATGAAAACACAAAACTAGCTACAATTGAACAAAGAAACTATTTTAGTATAGGAGATACATTAGAAGTATTTTCTCCTAATAGAAAACCATATAGATTCTTATTAGATAAAATAAAAACACAAAACAATGAATTTGTAAGTGCCGCTAGACATCCAAAAGAAATATTAAAAATAAAAATAAATACAAAAGTAAATAAATTTGATATTATTAGAGTTCCAACAAATAAAACAAATAAGATTTAAGCAACAAATAGTTGCTTTTTGTGTATCTTTGTGTTATAATATGCAGTCACTAAAGAGGGAATGTAGTATTTAATATTAATTATATATTAATTATAAATTTATTGTTATAATTTAAAAAAATATAAGTAAAATTAAATAACTTGACATTTAATAAATAATCGTGTATTATGTGTCTTTAGTGGAGGAGAAATATTATGAAAACTGAAAAACAAATTTTCCTTACAAAAGAGGGATTCTTAAATCTTGAAGAAGAATTAAATGATTTAAAGCTTAATAAAAGACCAGAAGTAACTCAATCTTTAAAGGAAGCAAGAGCCCTTGGTGATTTATCTGAAAATGCTGAATATGATCAAGCAAAAACAGATCAAGAAATATTGGAAAAAAGAATTAGTGAATTAGAATACGAATTGGAAAATGCTACAATAATTGATGATAAAATTAGCAAAGATGCTATCACTGTTGGATCAACTGTAGAAATTATGTATGATGGAGACCCAGATGATACTGAAATATATAGAATTGTTGGAAGTAGAGAAGCAGACCCATTTAATAATAAAATATCAAATGAAAGTCCAATAGCAGTTGCTATTATGAATAAAAAAGTTGGACAAAAAGTTGAAGTAGCATCACCAGATGGTGTTTATACTGTTGAAATAAAGAAAATATCGTAAGATATTTTTTTTGTTGCTTATAATTATTAATTATAATATAATGTAATTATAAAAATAGGAGAAATATGTATTATGAAAAATGGATTTACTTTAATAGAAGTAATTGTAACAGTTTGTGTAATATTTTTAATTAGTATTACAGGTTTTATAACATTTAATAAAGTGTTAAATAATTCAAAAGACAAAGATTATAATAGAATTACAAAAGAATTTGAAACCGCAGCTGAAGTATGGTTAGAAAAAAAAGAAGATGAAGTATTAACATTATCTGATGAATCAACCATAAAAAAGTCAGTTTTGAAACAAAATTTATATAATGTTGAGGGAACTTTCTTTAAATTAACACTTGAAGAACTTCTTAAAAATAACTTAATTGATGAAAATATTATCAACCCAAAAACAAATGATGAGTTTGATTATGAAAAAAGTTATGTAAAATTATCTTATGATGAAGCCGTAGTGGACGGAAAGGATAATAAAGGCTTATTAGCAGTTTATATGGAACCTGCAGCTCCAGGAATTTATCTTCTTAATGAAACATTTTTAATAGAAAATTATAAAGAATTAAAAGATAGTGAAGAGGAATTTGATCCTTTTAAAAATATTAAAATAATAAATGTTGATGGGTTAAATATTTCACCTCAAGATGTTGAAGAGCCTGATGAGGTTCAATGTAATTATACAGAAGAAAAAGAAGAAAAATATAACAACGCTGAAGAGTTTAGCATTGATTGTAGTTATACATATACAAGTGAAGAAAAAGAAAAAGAAAAAACAGTGTCATATGATGTAAAATATAAATCAATAATTGAGGGAGATTATTACTACATACCTATTTCAAGAACATATACTGTTGATCTTCCAAGAACTTTTAAGTTTAAAGCTGTAGGAGCAAAGGGAAAAAATAATGGTGTTTCACAATCAAAAGGTGCAACACTTGAAACAGAAATAAAATTGAATATGGGGGATACTATTAAAATTGAAGTTGGAGGACAAGAAACTAAATTTGGTGGTGGACAAGATGGAGATGGATATTTTATAAATAATGGTGGAGACTCAACAAGAGTATATGTAAATGGAAAACTTGCATTTGCAGCCGCAGGAGGTGGAGGAGGACCCATAACAGAAAAAGTTGACACTGATGTTTTAGAAGTAAGTGATATGTCTCAATTTTCCAGTAGTCCAGCTGGAGGAATAGGTGAAAGAGGGACCACTTTATTAGATGAGGTTAGTCCTACAAAAGATGGTGAAAGTGGAAAATATGGGGGTGGCTCAGGTGCCGGAAATACTTATATTAAATGTATAAGAGTTTCTGTTGTAAAAGATTTAAATAATTGCAGCTTATATCGTGCGTGTCCAAGATGTGGATGTAGAACTTATAGATATTGTAGATTGGAAGAATTTGGTTGTGAGCAATACAATAGATGTAGAGTAGCATCTTGTGGATGTGAAAACTACAAAACAAGTGGAACAAAAAGGATTTGTATCAGATATAAAATGTGTGAAAAATCATCTTGTGGATGCGCCATATATAATAAAAAAAGAGATTCTGCATGCGGATGTCAAAGATATATTAATTGTAGAAAATGCGGGTGTTTAGTCAAAAAAAGTACATTTTATACATGTAGTTCATCAAACAATGAGTGTTTAGATGTAACGGGATATTATAAAAAATGTATTTCAACTAATCGATTATCAAACTCTGGTAAACCAGGAAGAAGCTTTATTAATACAAATATTGTAACATCTTCTAATACAGTTGGTTCAATTGGAACATATGATTGTAGTTGTAATACGCAAGGAAATAATGGATTTTTAAAAATCACTCAAAAAAGCAATAATACTAAATAAAGAAAATATCGTAAGATATTTTTTTTGTTTAATTTAAAAAAACTAGTAGAAATCACTGATAAGTGATATAATACATAACCAAAGGAGAGGTAATATGAGTAAAATTAAAAATCAAAGCGAATATGATAAACTTATGTTAAGAGCAGAATGTTTAAATAACGCAATTAATTGTTTACCTGATGATGTTGAAATTATTAATTATATTATAACTGAACTTGATTATATTAAAGAAAGAGATATTAATAAATATTATGATTTAAATATAAAATTTAAAAAAAGTATTTTGCCTTTATTAAAATATATTGCTAATAATATGAGTATTAATGAGTTTAAAGAAAATAATACAACTGGCTTTTATGATACAGTAATGAATAATGTAAGAAGAAACTCTGAAGATTTAGAAATGATAAAAAAATATGATCCCCAAAGAGCAAATGAAATAGAATATCCTGAAAAAAAATTAATTCGTTAGATAAAAAGTAAAGTGCACAAGTGAGTGCATGAATGTTCATAAAAG
>CAZSRL010000032.1:0-8361 GCA_964609615.1 uncultured Muribaculaceae bacterium | reverse complement strand
GTACATATGCTTCTGGTTGATAATAATCATAATAAGATACAAAATATTCTACTCTTGATTCAGGAAATAATTCTTTAAATTCACTATATAATTGTCCAGCAAGTGTTTTGTTATGAGCTAAAACAAGAGTAGGTTTTCCTATTTCTTTTATTACATTCGCAATAGTAAACGTTTTACCAGTTCCAGTTGCACCCAAAAGAACTTGATCACGTTTTCCCGATTCAAGACCGCTAACTAATTCTTTAATTGCTTTTGGTTGATCTCCATTTGGAGAGTATTTTGAAACTAATTTGAACATACTTATCTCCTTTATTAATTTGCTCTTATATTTTATCATTTATACAATATAAAGACAAGATTTGAAGTCTTGTCTTTTATTAATATAATTATTCATTTATTTTCTTCTATAAAGAACATGTTCATAACTAATGTTGTTTTCAATATTATTATCAATTACATCTTTATAAAAATCCTCTTTATTAAAAGCCGGAAAATAAACATCAGCATTATGAGTTTTATTTATTTGTGTTAAATATAATTTTTGAGCATAATTAATAAAGTATTCATAAAGACTTGCTCCACCAATTATAAAAACTTCTTCCTCATTATTTAAATATTTTGTTAGTATCTCTTTTATATTATGTATTATTGTTAATTCATCACAATCTATTTTATTAGAGGTAAGTATAACATTTTCTCTATTAGGAAGTGGTTTCCCAAGTGACAAATATGTATTTCTTCCCATAATTATTTTATGATTAAGAGTAATATTTTTAAAAAATAATAAGTCTTTTGGTAAATGCCAAATTAAACTATTATTAAGTCCTAACTCATTATTTTTTCCTACTGCCGCTATAATACTAATCATGTTAAACCAATTAGTTATTTCTAGCTATTAATACAAGTCTTAATATTTCAAGTAAACTTGCTACTAAACCTGCTACATATGTTAGTGCTGCTGCTGTTAACATACTTTTAGTTCCATTTGTTTCATTACTATTTAATACTTTTAATTTTTCTAATTCTTTTGTCGCTCTTTTTGATGCATTTATTTCTACGGGCAGTGTTACGAAATGAAAAACTACACTTGCCAACATGCAAATAATTGCTATCCATATTAAATTTACACTACTAAATACAAAACTAAGTATTAAAAATACATACGATGCATATGTTGCGAAATTAACAACCGGAAAGATAAAGGCTCTTATTCTCATAAAAGAATAACCTTCTTTATCTTGTATTGCATGTCCTACTTCGTGAGCAGCTATAGAACAAGCGGCTATAGTTGTTCCATGAAATACTTCCTTTGATAATCTTATAACTTTTTTTCTTGGATCATAATGATCACTCATTTGACCAGCGACTTCAACTACATATATTTCGTTTAATCCATTATTGTCTAATATTTTTTTTGCAACATCAAATCCACTTATTCCACTTTTTACTAATACTTTTCTATATTTTTTATAAGTGTTATTCACATGAATAGACACTATTATTGGAATTAAAATTATTCCAAAAATAATTAATATATATGATATACTTATTCCCATTTTTACCTCCTATTTTAATTTATATGTTGTTCCTTCTCTAGTATCTACTAATATAATACCTTTTTCTTCTAATACATTTCTTATTTTGTCTGCTTTAGCAAAATCTTTTTCTCTTTTTGCTTGATTTCTTTTTTCTATCATTTCCATAATATATTTTTTTTGTTCTTCTGTTTCTGTTTCATCTTGTTTTTTTAACAAATCTAAACCTAATACTTTATCATATTCTTCTATAAGAAGAAGTTTAGTTGAATTATTTACTTCATCATCCTTTATTAAATCATAAAGTACTGTTAGAGCATAAGATGTATTTAAATCATCTTCTAATGCATTTTTAAACTTGTTTAAATAATTTTCATATGATTTAGCATCTATATTACCATCTTCTTTTATTTCACTTACTTTGGATAATAATTTATTATAAGCATTTTCTGTATTTTTTAAAATATCTATACTAAACATAAGTGATTTTCTATAATGAGATTGTAAACATAATAATCTAAATGATAATGGATTAAATCCTTTTTTTTCTAAATCTACAATTCTAAATAAATTTCCTTTTGATTTACTCATTTTTCCACTAGCTAAATTTAAATGTTCTGGATGAAACCAATACTTACACCATTTGTGTCCTAAAAACGCTTCTGATTGTGCTATTTCATTCGTATGATGAGGAAAAATATTATCAATTGCTCCACAATGTATATCTAAATATTCTCCTAAATATTTCATTGAAATACAAGAACATTCTATGTGCCATCCTGGATAACCTATCCCCCATGGGCTTTCCCATTTTAATTCTTGTGAGTCAAATTTTGATTTAGTAAACCATAATACAAAATCAGCTTGGTGTTTCTTATTATTATCTTTTTCTACACCTTTTCTTACTCCCACAACCATTTCATTTTCTTGGTCTCCAGTTAGTTGATAATACATATCTACCTTAGTTATATCAAAATATATATTACCATTTGATTCATAAGCAATTTCTTTTTCAAGTAATGTTTTAATAACATTTATATAATCATTTATATGTTCAGTAGCTGGCGCTACAACATCAGGTTTTTTTATATTTAGCTTCTTGCAATCTTTGAAAAATTCATCTGTATAAAACCTTGCTAAATCTAGTATACTTTTCTTTTCTTTTTTTGCTCCCTTAAGCATTTTATCTTCACCAGTGTCTGAATCACTAGATAAATGTCCTACATCAGTAATATTCATTACTCTATAAATAGGATAACCTAAAAATTTTAAACTTTTTTCTAAAACATCTTCTCTAATATAACAACTTAAGTTTCCAATATGAGCATAATAATATACAGTAGGTCCACATGTATACATTGTTACTCTTTGTTCATCATACGGAACAAATTCTTCTATTTTCCTTGTAAGAGTATTATATAATTTCATAACCTCACTCCTTTATTTTAATCTGTTTAAAACAGTTTCTTTTCCTAACAAATGTATTGTGTTTGGTAGTTCTGGCCCATGCATTTGACCGGTAATTTTTATTCTAATTGGCATAAATAACAATTTACCTTTAACTCCTGTTTTTTCTTTTACATTACTAATACATTCTTTAATACTATCTATTGTAAAGTTTTTATCATTTTCTAATTCATTCTTAAAACAGGCAATTACTTTTTTTATAGCTTCATCACTATTCATTAATTCTAATTCTTCACCAGCTATTATAATGTCTTGTTTAAAAAACAATTCAACTTCTTTAACAATTTCTTTTCCATAACTTATATGATTCTGATATAATTTTATTAATTCTATTATCCAATTATCACTCTTATCATTTAAATCATATGCATCTTTTAAATGGGGAAGAGTAATTTCTAATAATTTTTCTTCATTTAGTTCTTTCATATAATGTGCATTTACCCAATTTAATTTTTTAACATCATATATAGCTGGACTTTTTACTATTCTTTTTACATCAAATATTTTTGAAAGTTCTTCCATAGTAAATATTTCTTTGTTATCAGCACTTGTCCAACCCAAAAGTATTAAATAATTCATTATCCCTTCAGGTAAATAACCATCCTTATAAAGATCCATAAAAGAAGCATCTCCATTTCTTTTGGATAGTTTTTTTCCATCTTCTCCATTCACTTGAGGTAGATGCACATATAAAGGCTTATCCCATCCAAAAGCATCATACACTAAGTTATATTTAGGTGTGCTCATTAAATACTCCACGCCTCTTGTAACATGTGTTATTCGCATTAAATGATCATCAATTATATTTGCAAAATTATAGGTTGGGAAACCATCACTTTTAATTAATATCATATCTTCTAATACACTATTTTCTACTTTAATATTTCCAAATGCTAAATCATTATATGAACTAGTCCCTTCTTTTGGCATAGCAAATCTAATTACATAAGGTACTTTATTATCAAGATTTTCTTTTATTTCTTCTTTAGTTAAATTTTTACAATGTCCATCATATAAAAAAGCAACTTTTTCTTTCTCACATTTTTCTCTTAAAGTATTTAGTCTATCTTCAGTACAAAAACAATAATATGCTTTACCTCTTTCAACTAGTTCTAATGCATATTTTTTATAAATATCAAATCTTTCACTTTGCAAGTAGGGACCAAATTCACCAGGGTTGTTTGGACCTTCATTAATTTCTAATCCACATAACTTAAATGTATCATATATAAAATCAATTGCTCCATCTACTTTTCTCTTTTGATCAGTATCTTCTATTCTTAAAATAAAATCTCCATTATCATGTTTTGCGATTAAATAAGTAAATAATGCACTTCTTAAATTTCCAACATGCATAAATCCTGTTGGAGAAGGAGCAAATCTTGTTCTTGTTTTCATTTTTATCACCAACACTATTGTATCAAAAAAATTACAAAAAAACCATCCCTAAGGATGGTTATATATAGACACTTTGTGTCCATAAAGAATACGGCCATAGGACTCATCGTCGGTCGGCCACTACTGTAGACATTATGTCTACAATAATATTATATTCCTTTATTCTAAATATATACATTTTTTTTATTAATTTCTTTAAAAAATAAGTTTTTTATTTTTCTAGCTCCATATTTATTATATTTACAATTATTTATAATATTATTTATAGCATTGCTATCAATTTTTTTATTATATTTTTTAGAATATAACATAATTATTTTTTCTATATTATCTTTATTTAAACTATTAAATGTAAATAAATAATCTATTCTATTAATATATTCTTTATCAAAACTATCATAGTTTGTTTGATAATTATCTTTAATATACCCACAATTAGTTTTATTCTTAATTTTATTTGTTGTTAAAATAAATATTGAATTATTAAAATATAAGTTTTCTCCCTTTGAATTAGTTAAATATCCTTCATCTAAAATATTTAAAAATAAATCAACTACTTTTTCATTTGCTTTATCTATTTCATCAAGTAAAATTAAAGAATTTGGTTTATCTTTCATTTTTTCAAATACAGTATTAACATCCTCATATCCAACATATCCTTGAGATGAACCTATTATTTTGTTAATGCTCATATCGCTTGAATATTCACTCATATTAAGTTTAATAAAATTATATTTTAACTCTTGACTTATTCTTTTAGCAAGTAAAGTTTTTCCTACACCACTTTTTCCATTAAACAAAAAAGATAGTGGTTTTTTATCATCATCATTGGTATTTATTATATTTATTATATTATCTATTATATTGTCTTGACCAATAATATTTTCTTTTATTTTTTCTTTTATTAAATCATAATTAATATTTTTGTTTAACTCTTTAACAAGTGAATTGCTTTTATATTCTAAAACATTTTTTAAATCATTTATTGTTACTTCTTTAATTTTTGGTTTATTAGTTATTGTATTTATAGTTTTTTCTAATCTTTTTTCCTCTTGTCTAATGATACTTGCGGTTTTATAATCCTTAGTTTTTATTGCATTGTGCTTTTTAGTAATTATTTTTTCTAATTCTTTTTTTTGCTTGCATAAAATATCATTTTTATTTTTAACTTCTGCTTTCGCACATATTTCATCTAATATATCAATACTACGATCCGGTTCTTTTCTATCATTAATATATTTTTTACTTAAATATACTATTTTTTCTAAAACGTTATCATTAACTTTTACATTATGATATTTTTCATAATCTTTTTTTATTCTTTTTAGTATTGTTAATGTTTCTTTATTATTAGGCTCTTCTATATATATTTTTTGAAACCTTCTATCTAATGCTTTATCTTTTTCTATATATTTTTTATATTCATTTATAGTAGTTGCTCCAATGCATTTAATATTACCTCTTGATAAAGCAGGTTTTAAAATATTAGAAGCATCAATTGCCCCTTCTGCTCCACCTGCTCCAACTAAAGTATGAATTTCATCAATAAACATTATTATTTTTTTATTATCTTCTAATTCTTTTATTATTTTATTTAGTTTTTCTTCAAAATCACCTCTATATTTTGTACCAGATACTAATGAAGATATATTAACAGAAATTATCGTTGTATTTTTTAAAAAATTTGGAACATTGTTACTCACTATTTTTTTTGCTAGTTCTTCAACAATAGCAGTTTTTCCCACACCCGCTTCTCCAATCAATATTGGATTGTTTTTATTTTTTCTTGCTAAAATTTCTATTAATCTCTGTATTTCTTTTTTTCTACCTATTGTTTTATCAAACTCATTTAATTTTGCTTTTAAATTTAAATCTACTCCAATTTCTTTAATATATAAATTTGTCTTATTATTGTTTTGTTTTTTAAATTCTTTGTATAGTAAACTAACATTAACATTCATTTTATTTAATATGTTTATAGTTTGAGATTCATCATTTTTTAACAAAGACAAAATACAATTATAATTATCTACCCGTATTTTTTTTTCATTTTTATTATAATAACATGCACAATCAATTATTTTTTTTAAATTTAATGAATAAATATTAATGAAGCCTTTTTCTATTTTTGATTTTTTTACTTCACATAAAAAACTATTATATGTTATGTTATATTTTTTAAATACATTATTAATATTCTTATCATGTTTTAAAAGTGATAATATGTAATGATGTGAATCAATATATTTATCATTAAGGTTTTTTGCTTCTATTTCTGAATAATTAAGCATTCTTTTTAATTCCATTGTATAATCTACCATAAATCCTCCCAATAATATTATGTTCAAATTTAGATTTTTATAAACAAAAAAGAACAACATATGTTGTTCTAAATTTATAAATTATTATTTTTATACTAATGTAATTATTACAAAAATTGCTAGTAAAATAACTAATAATTCTAATATTAGTTTCCAACTAAATTTAAGCCATTTAATATAAGGAATATCTAAATATTCTAATCCTAAGATTAACATTAAACTTGTTGGTGCAACTAACATTGTAAGTCCATACATTGCTTGGAATATAACAGCAATAACAGGTCCTGCAGTTGTAAATGTTGCTCCAAAGAATCCTAAAACACTTTGAGACAAATACATAACTTCAATGTTAAGTGCTGAACCAATAATTGCTAAGAATGAAGTTAAGAATGTTGCAACTACATTAAAGCTGTCCATCCATCCAATTACAACATTACAAATAGTTGGGAATATTGGATGATATGCAGTTATTATTACAATAACCATTGCTAAAGTTATTGCTACAGCAACTTTTAATACTTTTTTACATCCTAATGCAAAATTATCAATCAAATCATCAAATTTGATTTTATAGATTAATGCTATTGCAACTGATGCCATTAAAAGTATTTGAGTTAATTCAGCAAAATACCAAGTTCCAAGTGCTCCTACTTCTCCAAGTAAGAATGACCAAATAGTATAATCTCCAATTTTAGCTGTTGTTATAGTTTCATTTAATGTAGTAAATATTTTTACACCAAACACATCAGCCCATGGTACACATGCTAAAATGAATAATACAAACATAATTCCAAATATTACAAGCATTGGCCATGTTTTAGCCTTTGATTTTGATTTGTCTTTTTCTTTTACATAAAATACATCTTCAGTTTGTTCTTCTAAAATACTATTTTTTGTACTCTTTTTAACTTTTGCAGCATATTTTAATACAAACATAATAAATAGAACGAACGCTATAACAAATATTGCAATTTTAGCAACTATTAAATCAGTATATTCTGTATTAAGAACTTGATTTATATATCCAGATACATATAAATTATATGTAGATCCCATAACACCAATTAAGATTGAAACACATGTAACTAAGAAAGCTACAATTTTATCATATCCTAATAATAATATTACAGAAACTAGGAATGGTATAAACAAAAACATTACAATAGAGAATCCAAATACTGAACTAAATCCTGCTAAAACAAATGAAGTTACTATTAAAAATATTATTTCCTTTCCTTTTAATTTTTTGGCAAATTTTTCAACCAATTCATTGTATTTTCCAGTTTTGTTAAGAACTCCATAGAATCCACCAACAACTATCATAAACAGTGCCATTTGGATGAAATATTGAAATGTTAAAAGTGGATAGTTAAATATATCGAATAATCCGATTCTTGAAATATCAGCTTTTGCCATTTCACTTCCAGTAAATTGACTACCAGGAATAATCCATGTAAGAATTAAAAGACCTATAATAGTCAAAACTAAAATTTTAATTAAGCCATGTTTTTTCATAAATCTACCTCCTAAATTAATTATATCACAAAACAACATTCTTACAACATTTTTAATGTTTTTTTGTTTATTTATAAATGGAAATATTAAGTGTCCGCACATTTTATTACCTAACAATGTACTTG
>CAZSRL010000031.1:0-9366 GCA_964609615.1 uncultured Muribaculaceae bacterium | reverse complement strand
ATTCAGTTTCAATATAATTATTATCATAAGTAACATATGGATTTTTTAAATCAATAAATTGTCCAAGTTTAGTAGTAACATCAGAAAACGCTTTTTCATTTTTCCAAACACTTTCCTTACACTTTATATTAAACTTTTCTATACCATACTTTTCAATATCATTTTTATCTTTAAAACCAAGTTCTTTTTCTACACCTAATTCTACTGGAAGACCATGAGTATCCCATCCTACTTTTCTAATTACTTTATAACCCATCATAGTTTTATATTTACAAAAACTATCTTTTAAAAACTTAGCAAGTAAATGATGTAGTCCAGGCATACCATTTGCAGTAGCTGGTCCATCATAAAATACAAAATATTTATCTCTTGATGAAATACATTTATCTAATATTTTTTCATCTTCCCAATATTTACTTAATTTATTTTCTACTTCACTTTCTTTTCTCTTATCTAATTCTTTAAATGCCATGTTATTTTCTCTCCTTTTTTAAGTTTTCTAATTTTAATCCACAAAACTCACATATTTTTGTATTATCTTCTTCATTATATATAAAACTATGTTCTAGTTTTTTATCTAACGCTTCTTTTCTTTTTTCTAATAACCTAAGTTTAATAATTTTATCACTTATTTTATTATATTTTTGTATTTCATTTTCTATCATCCATATTTTAACCTGCAGTTGTTCTTCACAATTCTTATGCATAGTTAACACCTCCTTAAATATTAAAAAAAAGCTATAAAAGGAGTGTTTTAACACGGTACCATCCTTTATAACTTTACTTAATTCTTTTAACGCTTATGCGTTCTTACCTTATCAGTAAGAATCATCAAGAGTGATTTATATATATTATAATTATTAGTTTACACCAACCACTAACTCTCTATTAATCATTAATATATATCGTCTCTATCATTTGATCTAATATCAATATCTTCTATTTCATCAATTACTTCTAATTGACTTTCAACCACTCTTTTAAGTCTTCTTTTAAAATATTTTATATTTCTTCTAAGTCTTATAGTATCTTCTTCTGCTTTCTCTGCTTTTAAAAGTGCATCATTAACTATTCTATTAGCATTCTTTTTAGCATCACTAATTAACATATCACTTTCTTCTCTAGCTAAATGTTTCATTTGATCACATTTATCTTCAGCACAAAAGATTGCTCTACTAAGAGTACTCTCAATTTTTTCATAATGTTCCAGTTTAGATTTTAATTCATTTATTTCACTATCACTTTGTTTTAACTTATCAAGAATATTTTGATATTTAGAAATAGTTTCATCAACAAACTTATTAACTGAAGCAGTATCATACCCACGAAATTTTATTTCAAATTTTTCCATATGGACACCTCTAACTTTGTTTATTTTACCATTCAACTAAATCTTCAACTTCAGTAGTTTTACTTTCTTCTTCTGTTATTTTCCCCTGAACATTAATATTTTTAGGAGTGCATAGATAGATTCCTCCACCTACTTTTTGCAAATCTCCTCCAATAGCATACAGTGTTCCGCTTAAAAAGTCAATTATTCTTTTTGCTTGATCACTAGTAACTCTTTTAAAATTAACTAAAACAGAGTTTCTATTCTTTAAATGATCAGCAATTTGTTGACTTTCAGAATAAGCCCTAGGTTCTACTAAAATCATTTGGTTTCCAGAACCACCTTTTTTATCTTCTTTTTCAACTTTATAATATTCGTCTTCACTACCTAATATTTCTTCAGATTCAAACATATCTTTTAATTTTTTAAATGCCATAATTTATCACTCCAATTTTATTATTTATTCTTTTGTTATTCTTCTATAATTTTAACATAAAAATAAGAATTTGCAACAAAATCAATAAAAAAAAGATAAAATAAAAATTAAATTTTTATTTTATCTAAAACATAATCTTTTATTTCATCAATAGTCATACTTATTTGTTCCATTGTATCTCTATCTCTAAGAGTAACAATATCTTTTTCTAATGTTTCATCATCAATAGTAATCGCATATGGTGTACCACAAGCATCTGCTCTTCTATATCTTTTACCTATACTACCAGTTTCATCATAACTAGTAAAAAAGTATTTTGATAATTCTTCATATATTTCATTAGCTTTTTCTCCATGTATTTTTTTAATAAGAGGTAATACTGCTACTTTATATGGTGCTAAAGATGGTTTTAAATGTAATACTTCTCTTGTATCATTTTCTAATTTTTCTTTTTCATATGCTTCACATAATACGGCTAAAAGAGTTCTATCTACACCATATGTAGATTCTATTATATAAGGAATATATTTTTCATTAGTTGTGGGATCTAAATATTCCATTGAAACCCCAGAACATTCTTGATGATTTTTTAAATCAAAATTTGTTCTATTATGTGTTCCATTTACTTCATCCCAACCAAATGGAAATTTATAATGTATATCACATGCGTTTTTAGCATAATGAGCAAGTTTTTCATGGTCATGAAATCTTAAATGTTCTTCATTTATTCCTAATTTAATATAAAACTCTTTACCAAAGTTTTTAAAATAATTATAAAGAGATTCATCTTCTCCCTCTTTACAAAAAGTTTGATATTCCATTTGTTCAAACTCAATAGTCCTAAATATAAAATTACCAGGAGTTATTTCATTTCTAAAAACCTTACCAATATTACCAATACTAAAAGGTAACTTAGCTCTCATAGTTCTTTGAACATTTAAAAAATTTACATATTCACCTTGAGCAGTCTCAGGTCTTAAATATATTCTAGTTTTACTGTCCTTTGTTACACCTCTATAAGTTTCAAACATTAAATTAAATTCCCTAATATCAGTAAAATTCTTACCCTTACAATGAGGACAAGTTATATTATTAACCCTAATATAATTCATCATCTCCTCATCACTCATAGAATCAGGATTAGCTGAATTATCAAAATCACTAATAATAGAATCCGCTCTAAGTCTCATCTTACAATCCTTACAATCAATTAAAGGATCAGAAAAACTTGATACATGACCACTAGCTTCCCATACCTTAGGATGCATTAAAATACCAGCATCAACCTCATAAGAATTTTTTCTAGACTTAATAAACACATCTCTCCAAACAGACTTAATATTATTCTTAAGCAAAATACCAAGAGGTCCATAATCCCAAGTATTAGAAAGCCCCCCATAAATTTCACTACCATTAAATATAAAACCATATTGCTTACAATACTTAACTATATCATCCATATTCATAAAAAATCCTCCTTAAAATAAAAACTTTTAAAACAATTGTAGGACGAGATTACCCGCGGTTCCACCTACATTATTCTAAAAGAATCACTCATTACCATATAGCTAGAAGTTTCCAACCCTCATCATCACTTATCTAATTCAATTATACTAAAAAAATACAATAAATCAAGAAATAACTAACTATCAGTTACAGTTACATTACCCAAACTATTCACAACAGTACCAGTTACAAAATTATAACCAGTAGAATTATTAACTATAAGACCCCAATCAAAACTCCTACCAGTTTTGTTTACTATTGTTTGTAGCTGAGTATTAGTCCCAGATGCTTTCAAAAATGCTCGTCTCTCTATTGTTGTAACAGTACTTGGAATAGTAATTGTTGTAATTGAATTACCATAAAAAGTTAAAGCAGAAATAACTTGTAAATCAGATGGTAAAGTAATGCTAGTGATTTTGTTGTAGGCAAAACATCTATAACTTAATGTTGTAATATTTGATGGTACAATTACATTGATTTTTTTTGCTCCTCCATATGATACTAATACATTTTTATTATATGTCCCGTTAGAATTTCTTTCATATATAAATGCATCTTCATCAGAAAGTAAATTTTTATTAAATGACTCTTTAATTGAAAAAAATTTATCAGGTAATGTAATTAACGAAAGTGAATTATTATAAAATGAATATGATTTGATAGAAGTTATATTATTAGGAATTGTAATTTTTGTTAGTAGGTTCGTTGAAAATGCATCGCCACCAATAGTTGTTATTGTATCCGGAATAATTACACTTTTTAAAGATTTGTTTATAAAAGCACTTGCACCTATCTCTGTTATAGTAGTACCATTTATGGTGCTTGGTATGTTTACTACTTTAGGGCAGTTGTTGTCGTAGTCTGTTATAGTTGATCCTGATACTGTGAAGCATGATTCTTTTGTTGGTTCTGTCCATGGTATGTCTTCTACTTCTATTTTTCCTTTTAATGTGTTTCCTTCGTCTACTACTTGGTTTTCGTTTACGTTTTTATATTTTACTATTATAGTGTATGTTTGTGTAGTGTTTGCTGGTATTGTTATATATGTTATTATACCTCTGTGTCCTCCACTTATTGGTATTGATTTTTCAGCTAGTACTCCTCCTCCATTTGTTGAAGTTATTGTATATGTAAAGTCGTTTTGTCTTTCAAAGTTATTTTCTAAGTCTTTCCATACTAAGTTATAGTGCCCTACACCTGTTCCTGTGTTTGTTACTGAGAATGTTTTTGTTTGTATGTCTCCTGGGAGTGCTTTTTCTATTTTTATTTCATTTCCGTTTACATATGATAATGATAATGAAGCTGTTGTAGTTTCTACGTCTTTTGTGGATTCATCATTACCTGTTACAATGGTTGAAAACCAACCAAAAGAAGCCATACTTAGAAGTGTAATTATAAGTATTAGTAATATTATAATAACTAGTTTTTTTCTTTTTTCAATAATCTTTAACATATTTATTATCTACTTTCTTTTATATTATACTATTTTTATTATCATTCAGTCAAGATATTATATTTTTTATTTATTGTTTTTTTGGATTTTTTTATGCATAAAAAAACCCAAGTGGTACGAATAACTTTTTTAAAAACTCGCTCTGACACGAGGTGGGAAAACACATGAACTCTTTTAGGATTCCTAAGCAATGCTAAGGCATTCAACACCAGAGAACAATTAGATCCCAATTACTATTATTTAGTCGGTTTTAAATAAAAGCAATCGTTACCCTTAGGCAATTTTATTATAGCATATTAAAAGTCTAAAAACTACTTTTTAGACTTATACTTTACATACATAATTGAATCAGGAGATAGTTTATAATTATAGTTGTATTTTGTTTCTTCCCATAATTCAGCATTTATACCTTCTAATGATTTTATATTTGAACTATTATTTGGATTTACATCAAATTCTACATATTCTACACCCTCATTATATAAATATTCACATGTATCTAGTACCATTAGTTTTTTTATACCCATATTTCTATATTTAGGTCTAACTGTGGTTAACATTATAGCTGTTTTATCAGAAAACAAGTGTATTTGTATTACTCCTAATACTGTGTTATTTCTTTCAACTATAAATGTTGGTATTTTTTGAATATCTTTTTTTTCTTTTGTTTTTTTACTATATTCATATGCTGTTTGTTTTAATCCCATATATTTTAAATATCTATTATAATCTTCATCTTTATCTAATTCATTAAATAGTTTTTTATGTTCTTTATTATCTTTATCATATAAAACATAATCTAATTCTCCACTACTTAATTCTTCATTATTAATATCTAAAAAATATCCCATTATTTATCATCCTCTTTATAATTAATTATTGTTTTTAAATTTACATTTTTTGTACTATTAAGAATATTTATATCAGCATCTTTATAAATAATATTTAATTGTTTAACAAGATCTTTCATTTCTTCTCTTTTAGAACTTATATTCTTTTTTGTAACTTCACATGCACAATCTAAAAAAGCTAAATTATTATACTTCATCCAAGATATAATGTCAATTTCTTTTACATAATAAAGTGGTCTTATTAATTTCATATTTTTATAGTTAGTACTATCAAGTATAGGCTTCATTGTTTTAAACTCACCATTATATATCATAGATAGTAAAATTGTCTCTATAACATCATTAAAATGATGTCCTAGAGCAATTTTATTACACCCAAGTTCTTGTGCTTTGTTATAAAGAGCTCCTCTTCTCATACGAGCGCATAAATAACAAGGATTTTTGTTTTCTTTTAAAACATCAAATATTTTATAATCAAATATATTAAGCTTTATATTAAGTAGTTTACAATTATTTTTTATTTGTTTTAAATGTTCTTTACTATATCCAGGATTCATTAATATATATTCCAAAGAAAAATTTATTTTACCATGACGTTTTAATTCTTCTAAACATTTAGCAAGTAAAAATGAATCCTTACCTCCACTTATACAAATCGCTATTTTATCATTTTCTTTAATTAAATTATATTCATTAATTGCTTTTGTAAATTTAATCCATATAGTTTTTCTATATTTTTTTATAATACTTTTTTCTATATCTTTATACATTTTCTTCACCAAAATATATTTTAACATATAATAATAATAAATGTTAAAAAAACTAACCTGAGTTAGTTATTTAGCGACTGCTACAACATTAATATTTATTGTATTATCTAATTGATTTAAATATTCTACTCTCATACTAAACAGAAAGGACAATAACGCTATTACTATATAAAATAGTATTACTCCTTTATATTCTATTAATTTTTTTGTATTCATATTTATCACCCTTTCCTTTCTAAATATAATTTATCACATACATTTGTTTGTGTCAATTAAATAAAGAACAAATGTTTGACTATTTTACACTTTTATGATAATATTAATTTAGGAGTTGGTAGTATGAAAGAAAAATTAACAACTAAACAAGAAGAAACATTAAAATATATAAAAAAATTTATAGCTAAAAAAGGATATTCTCCATCTGTTAGAGAAATATGTGAAGGACTTGGTCTTAATAGTCCCGCCACTGTATTTGTTCATTTAAAAAAACTAAGAGAAAAAGGATATGTAACACAAACTAATTCAAAGTTTAGAACATTAGAAGTACTTGTTGATAATGAATATATTAAAAGTAATGAAGATGTCGTTAGTGTTCCTCTACTAGGAAAAATAACAGCTGGTAATCCTATTGAAGCTATTGAAAGACCTGATGAATATATAAGTTTACCTGCTTATATGATACCAAAGGGAGAAGAAATATTTACTCTTAATGTAAGTGGAGATTCTATGATAAATGCTGGTATATTTGATGGAGATATAGTTATTTTAAAAAGAAGAAAAACAGCAAATAATGGTGAAATAGTTGCTGCTTTAAATGATGAAGGAGAAGTTACTTTAAAGAGATTTTATAAAGAAAAAGATTATATAAGACTTCAACCTGAAAATGATTTAATGAATCCTATAATATTAAATAATTGTTCTATACTTGGTATAGCAGTTGGTCTTTATAGAAAATTAAAATAATAAATAAAAGAGTTAGAATTAAATTCTAACTCTTTTTATGTTACTTAATATAAAACAACATAAATGATAAAAACGCTATTAATACTATTAAAATAATAGATCCATTAATTCTCTCTCCTATTTTAGTCTTATCTTTTAAACCAACTGCCATAGAAGCAACTATACCACCTATTAAACCACCTATATGAGCAGAAACATCTACTCCTGGTATAATAAAGCCTATAGCTAAGTTCACTATTATTAGAGGTAATATTTGACCTTTCAAATAACCTTCTAACATAGTTCTATAATGATATCCAAAATATAATAAACTACCAAACAATCCAAATATAGCACCACTAGCACCTGCTGAAACAGAAGTTGTAAATAAACAAGAGAATAAACTACCAACTAAAGCACTAATTAAATAAATTAATAAAAATTTAATTTTACCAAAACATTTTTCTACTTCAGGCCCTATTATATAAAGTACATACATATTAAATAAAATATGTATTAAACCAATATGTAAAAAAGCACAAGTTATTAATCTATATATTTCTCCATTTTTAACCAATAATGAGTTATTAGCACCAAACTTTAATAAAGTATTAACATCTGTTGAACCATTACCAAATAAATACATTAAAATAAACATTAATACATTAACCGCTATTAATCCATATGTTATATATGGTATTTTTTTCTTAAATAATGTATTTATCTTTTTTTCTTCTTGTAAAGTTTTTTGATTCATATCATCACTTAATGAAAAAAATTCTATTGGTGTATTTTTCTTTGTCTTTAAATCTATCACCTCAGGAAACAACTCTTTTATTTCATCATCTTTTTTTAAATCAGTTATTTTATTAACTATTTTACTTGTTATATTATTATCATCTTCTATTTTTACATCTTCTCTAACATCTAATAATAAATTTAACATATTCATATTTATAGAAAATGTTTTCTTTTTAATTTTCTTCATAATCATATTTGCTTTAAACAAATCTCTAGTATATTGTTCTTTATTATGAAGATAATTAATATTAATTCTTATAATTTTATATTTTTGTTCTAAGTTTTCTAACCATATTTCATTTTCTACACCTTTTAATAAAATAGGTTTATAATTTTCTTTAGTTACAAAGAAGTGTAATATTTTCATAACTACATCATCTTTAGAATCTATTTTTATGTTATCCATGTTTTTTTCACTTCCCTTAATAATATTTTACACTTTTTCATAAATTTAGTAAAGGAGGATTTATGAAAAAAATAATTATTTACTTATGTTTTTTATTACCTTGGTTTATAGGAGGTATTTTATTTAAATATAACCCAACTTTTTATGAACAACTAAACATTCCTTTTTTTGCTTTACCAGGATATATTATAAGTATTTGTTGGTTTATACTTTATATACTTATTGCGTTTAGTATTTATAAAGTATATAAACAAGGAAATATAATAAAAAATAGAGATTATTTATATGTATTATTAACTAATTACTTAGCTAATATGACATTTGGATTATTTTTCTTTACATTACAAAGCCCATTTTTAGGATTTATTGATACTATTATAGTATTAATTAGTTCTATATATTTATATTTAGAAACAAAAAATATAAATAAAAAAGCATCTTATTATATATTACCTTATATAATATATTGTATTTATGCTTCTATTTTGAGTTTAACAATTTTTATAATGAATTTTTAAGTATCAAATTTTTCTAAAAATGTTTTAAGGTAACATTATCACAAAATGATTACAGACAAAAGTTAAATATGTTATTATTAGAAGAATAAAATAAATAATAAATTGTTTTATTTTATGGTAAAATATATATATGTATATATATATATGGAGGTGCTTTAAATGAGTGAAAAAGAATTGGATTCAAGTGTTAATGAATACACAGAAAAATATTTGCCAAGAAACTATGTAAAACAGTTGCAGTGGGATATGGCTATTGGATTACAAGAAGTAGATGATTTAAAGCCATCAGCATATTTTAAGAAAATTATAGAAGAAAATGTATCTGGTAATAAAACTATTGATGAAATAGAAGA
>CAZSRL010000030.1:0-9881 GCA_964609615.1 uncultured Muribaculaceae bacterium | reverse complement strand
ATGGAGAACATTTCTTGTCTGAAATGTGCCGTAAAATCAGGCGTTCCAGCTTCTTTTCCACGGTTTCTGTGGCGGTCGGCGAACACTCGGATGTAACGATGTAGGTCACATTCCCTATGTGTGTTTCGGTCACGGTTTTGTTGTCCATTCAAATTCCCTCCATTCCGAAGGGATGAAAACTCCCCTCACTATCGAGAGGACATCGAGAGGGGCAAATCCGTAGTGAAAACTATGCTTATTCAGAGTATTTGATGAACGCATCTGTGAATCCAGCGGCCTTGACCTTTTTGAGCATGGCGTCGGCGTTCGCTTTGATAGAGTATGCACCGACTTGAACACGATAGTATTTCTTCGGTGCAGTCGGCTCGGCAGGAGCGGGAGCGGCAGAGGCAAGAGCGGATTTTACATCACTACGGAAGGTGTCCATCGATTTACCGTGTTTGGGAAACCAGTTATTCGGGTCTCCGTGGTTAGAAGCAATCCCACGCTTATGCCCCTCGAAATGCCCGATGATAACGCCATCTGCCATCGGGTCAAGTTTGTATTCCTTGCAAAGGTAGGCACACAGTTCTGCGGCTTCCTTGTAGGCTGCGTTAAAATAAGCAGCATCGGTCATAAAAGACTGCACTTTTGTCTACCACGACAAGAGTGCAGTCTTTTCATGTTTCCGGACCAAATCGACTCAAAATGGGAAAAAACAAGCAAAACGGGGCTTCGGAGCGGTCAACACGGCTGCAGCGAGGCCTTTTTTTCATTTACACGGGCGATAATTCCCCAAAATAGCCCGTACATTTTTGTAAGTCTTTGATCCGTAAAGACTTATTCATTACGAGTAAGTGAGCGGATTTGAACTGCAGTAAGTTCTTCTTATCCTGTACGGGATATCCAAACTGTCATGAAACAGGGTTAATTGATGTAGAGTTCGTTGAACAGTACTTTTATAGAAACGGAAAGAAAGGCCAAAACTGCATGCGCTGTAATTGTTCATTAGAAGCCAAACTGGGACAATACGGATTGTATATACAATGCTGCGGAGCGCAGAAACACAAATATAAGCTCGACGAAATCTGATTTGTACTGATGTACTTTTGATTTGACTTACCTTTGATATACATCGTTTGGTTGGACTTCTGCAGATGAATTGCCTGATTTGTCTATCGGATAAATCAGGCAATTTTCTTGTTTTTGGGACTGAAATAGCCCGAAATACTGTAAAATAACGACTTTTTCTAAATTCGGGGATGGCAGTTTACCCCGTAATATAAGCACTTTATAAGGTTTTCGCCATTGTGAAGCCAAAACAAGAATAACTTCAGTGTGTTTGACTTCTATTTTTCCTTTTGCCACGAAAAAAGCAGGGTCCGAAAACCCTGCTTCTATTCGACAAATTGGAATTTACTCAACCTCTGCTGAGTAGTCGATAACTACCTTTTTACATTCAGCACAATGATAAGCAGTGCAAGTAGGTCTTGTCCAATTATGAGAACTCAACACAATTTCTTCATTGCCCGCTACGTCAGGAATAAACCAGTTCTTATGTGCTTTGGTTGTGAAGAAAACCTGACGAGCACTCTGAACTATACCACTTGTCATTTCGTTACCACAACAAGGACATATCATATAATCACACTCCTTTGTCAAATTGGGATTGGCTTATCTCTTGTCTTTCACAAAGAACGAAATACCAAATAAGGCAACCATACGTATTGTCAGCAGAGAAGTATGGCACAAGGCACAGGAAATCCGACAAAAGAGGAAAAACCCCAAAATGGTCGGAAAAAAGATGCCGGTTTACCCATTCACCGGAATAATAGAGTGCAGTCAGTGTCACAGACATTACCAGCACAAAGTAAACAGTAGCGGTAAAAAATGGGCAACCGATGTGTGGGCATGCAAGACATCATTGCGCAAGGGTGTCTCCGCCTGTGATTGCACACGCATAAAGGACAGTGTCTTGCAGGAGAAATTCATCGAAGCCTACAATGAATTCGTAAGTATCCGTCCGCAGGGTGAAACAGTAGCACTGTTACAGGACAAAATCAAACAGCTAAGAAGCGAGGAAAGCGAGCTCACAGGACTTGCAATGAGACACTTCATCCCTGAAACAGCCTTCCGCAATGAGCAAAAACGCATAAAGTCCGAGATCGCAGAGCTTACAGAAAAGATAAACGACCAAACCAGAAAATACGTCCACGAGAGCGACTTTGAGATAATTACAGAATTCGACCCTGCAAAGGTCGAGAAATTCATAACGAAGGTCATCATGTCAAAGAACGTGGTGACCTTCGTCTTCTATAATGGGGTAAGTATAAACAAAACATACACCAACGGCCAGCCCGGAAACAAGCCCGGCTGGAACAAGGCAAAGGAGAACTAAGATGGCAACGAAAAAAAGAATCGTGCGAGAGATGATGCCGTGCATCAATATCATACAGGGATCTGAAACGAAGGAAAATTTGGTGCCAGTAGCCGCTTATGCCCGCGTATCCACTGAGAAGGAAGAACAGGAGGATAGCTTCGAGCGTCAGGTCGAGCACTACACGCAGATGATCAGCGAGAATCCAAAATGGTGCATGGTAGAGGTGTACGCAGACCCCGGCATCAGCGGAACCCGCGCCGAGAAGCGTCCGAACTTCATGCGCATGATACAGGACTGCCGTGACGGAAAAATAAAGCGGATACTCGTAAAAAGCATAAGCCGCTTCGCCCGAAACACCGTAGACGCCCTGAAATATATCCGAGAGCTACGAGACCTCAACATCAGTGTATTCTTCGAGAACGAAAACATCGACACGTTAGGAACCGGAGGCGACGTGCTGATTACGATCCTCGCTGCCATGGCAGAGCAGGAATCCAGAACGATTAGCACCAACATCAAGTGGGCATGGCAGCGCAAGTTTCAGAACGGTGAGATCATCCTGAACACAGGGCTCATGTTGGGATACACCAAACTTCCAAAGAAAGACGAAAATGGTTACGACGTATATGTTATCAATGAAGAAGAAGCTAAAATCATCCGTCGTATCTATGAAGAGTTCATCGCAGGAGCAACACTGCAGCGTATATGTAGTGGGCTGGAAGAAGACGGTATCCGAACAAAGCTGGGAAAAGAAAAGTGGTCACCGGCAGTAATTCAAAGTATACTCTCAAACGAAAAATATACTGGCAACGCAATACTTGGAAAGACTTTCAAACAAGATGTTTTGACAAAGAACCGGCAGAAAAATGATGGTTCCATGGCGCCTATGTACTATGCAGAGAATAGCCATCCAGCGATCATTGACCCTGAAGTCTTTGAGCTGGCAAGGAAGGAACTGGAACAAAGAAAAGCTGCCAAAGGGGCAACCGTGAACAGTAGTCGATACACTAGTAAATATCCGTTCAGCGGAATGCTGATTTGTGGAAACTGTGGATGTCGCCTGCGCAGGCACGTTCGAACCATGGGGGCTGGGAATAAGGTAGCATCATGGGGTTGCACCAATAGAATTAAAAACGGGCGTAGTGAATGCGACTCACATCATGTACGAGAAGATGTCATGGAACGCACATATTCTGCTGCATTTAGACAAATGACAGAGAATGCCAATGAGGTAATCGAGACTGTGCGAGAAGGTGCAAAGCTGGCAATGGAGCCCGAAAACAGAGAGAAGTTGACGCAGGTCGAGCAGGACATTGTAGCCCTTCAGGAAAAGGTGCTGGGAATCCATAAAAGAAGAATAGCCAAGCAGGTCACCGACGAAGAATACAACGCGGTCGTGAAACGCTATACTGATCAGATCGAACAGTTGCAGGCACAGCAGAAAGAATACCGGAGTACGGAGAACCGCTTCACTGAGGTACGGGCGTGGCTTAATGCCTTCCAGAAAAGTGTGAGCGGTAGCGGACCAGCAACAAGCATCGACGCGCTAATCCTTAAAGCATTGGTCGACTCAATAATCGTGTATGATGATCACATTGATGTGCATTTCAAATGCGGAGCCACGGTGGAACAGGAATATATAAGATGAAAGACGGCCTCGGCAGCCGGGGGATAAACCGGCTGTCGAGGGCACTTTTTCATTATGTGATATCGGTCAAAGGGTCCAAGCGTGCAGCCCTAAACGATAGTGGCGTTTTTATTCGTCTATTTTCCCGGTGGAAATATCCATAATTAGCTGTGCGCCGTATTGCAGACCGTCCTTATGAAACAGATGAACGAACCAACGGTTTCCGCCGGAAAGTCAGCTCTGCTTTTTTCTCTTGACTTACCTCTGATTCTGTGGCTTGTTGTGTGTGGAGATGAAAACCATGATACACACAACGAGAACAAAATACAGCAGCGCCCCGGGTTGGGAGACCTCTCGCGCCGGGGCGTTTGCTATCTATGGGAGGTAACGGAATGCATATTCTGGAAGAGCAATGTTGTCAAGGGTGAAAATACATAAAAAGTCCTAGATTGAATTTATAGGAGAGAATTATCCCTTCAAGATTATTCTTGAAGGGATAATTTTAGTTGGTTGTAACATGTATCTGCCCCAAATTGGAGAGGCGTTGGCACAAGATGTACCAACGCCTTTCTTTCTGCTAAGTGGTAATTGTTTTTCTCGCTTGTTGCATCAGGTCAGTGCATAGCCGAACTTGCTGCCGTGGAGAACAGCCTTGTTGATCTTGCCGATGGCGAGTGCATCGCCGGCCTTCCACACGCTGGGATGCTTTGTCAAAAGCTCCTGATACAGCGCATCATTAGAGCGCACTCCCAGAGACATGATGACCACATCTGCGGGAAGCTCGGTAATATGGCCGTCCTTGGTGCTCTCGGCGATGATCTTACCATCTGCATATTTTACGACTTTATTGTCATAGAAGAGCTTGACGCCCTGGTCATTGCAGTGGCGCACCTCGAGCAACGCCTCTTGCTGATAACGTAGATCTGTCATGGCTACCGGCCACTCGGGGAGCATATCCACGACGGAAACCTCGTTTCCGCCCTGCCGATTGATGAAGAGCGCGGTCTCCAGACCGGTAATGCCGCCGCCCAGAACTACAATCTTTTTGCCTTCAAACCGGATATCCTGTACCAGAACATCATGGGATTGATAGACAGGCACTTGATCCAGGCCGGGAATCGGAGGATTCATGGGATTGCTGCCGGTAGCGACGAGAATGGAATAGGGTCTGAGGGAAAGCACTTCCTCCGCGGAAACCTCTTTGCCCAGTCGGGTCTCAATTCCAAGCTTGCGAAACATGGATTTATAGTAATCCACAGCCCACTCGAACTTGCCCTTAAAGGGAGGTTTCTTGGCAATATGCAGATTGCCTCCCAGTTCAGTGCCCTTGTCAAAAACGACAGGGGTAAAGCCACGCTGCTTAAGCGTAACGGCAGCTTCCATACCGGCTGGCCCGGCGCCAATGATGGCAACGACACGTCCATCGCCCACGTCATCAAAGGGACGCTTGGAGCCTTCCCGCAGCGCAAACGGATTAACGGAGCAATTAGTCTGCTCATACTGAAACAGGCCCACATTAAAGCAGTTCATGCAAGAGATGCAGTAGCGCAGCTCGTCCTCGCGGCCCTCGGCGCACTTTTTCACCCATTCTCGCTCGGCCAGGATACCGCGGCCCATGCCCACCATATCCACTTTACCCTCATCGATAATCTGGTCAACAAAATCGGGATGGCGGATGCTGCCGGTGGCTGCCACAGGGATGGAAACGGCTTTTTTCACAAGTTCCGCAGCCGGGACTTTCCAGCCCTCGGCGCGATGCACGTCGCCGGACATGATATCATCCTGGTGATAGATGGTGCCGCCTGCGGAGACGGAAATCACATCGGCCCCCGCCTTCTCCAGATAGGGAGCGACCTGAGCAGCCTGCTCGGGTGTGATGCCGTCCTGTCCGTTGGGGCCTTCGCCCTTGGGGTAGTCAAAGCCCTGCATCTTGACGGAGAGGATCTTGTTAGGGCCGATGACCCGGCGAATTTCTGTGAGAGTCTCCACGGCGAAGCGGGTGCGATCCTCCAGCTTCTCCCAGCCGTACTCGTCCGTGCGGTGGTTAAAGAGTGGGGAAATGAACTGACAGGCAAGGTAGCCGTGACAAGTCTGAAATTCCACGCCGTCTGCCCCGGCAGCCATGGCGCGTTTTGCGGCAGCGACGAATTTGGCCTCAATCTCCTTGATTTCCTCTACGGTCAGTTCATCCACGGTCTTAGGCTGGACACCGGAATAGTTGGTGGCACCGGGATGCCAAAGCTGGAAGAGTATCTTGGCGTCATGCTTATGGGCAGCTTTTACCAACAGGCGCAGCCGGGGAATAAACCGGTCGTCATACAGGCCGGGCTGCAGCGGCAGAACCGAGGGCCAGGTCGGATCTACAATCATGGCGCCGGGGATCACAATGCCCACACCGCCTGCGGCAATGGATTCGATATAGTCAATATCGCGCTGGGAAACGCTGTCGTCAAAATTGGAGATCGTCTTGGCCATCGCCAGGAACATCACTCTGTTTTTTACGGTCACATTGCCAATTTGAATGGGCTCAAGAAACGTATGGCTCATGGTTTAACCTCCTCAGACAAACATAGTCTCGTTGGTGGCGCGGATGGTCAGTTCGCTGATATCCACACCCCAGGGCTGGTTGATGGCATAGATGATGTTGTCCGCCATGATAGACGGGCCAAAGTCAAAGCACTTCATGCTCTCGGGGTCATCCAAGCCAGGCGTGCCAAGCTGCGTGAAGGCGTTGATGATCTTGCTGTACACGCCGGCAAGACCGGCGTTGTAGTCCACTTCGGTGGCAACCAGACCGGTGGCCGCAACGGAAGGCGGCTTGATGTTGGTCACCTTGATCTTGCCGCGGGACTCAATACGCAGGGAGTCGCCAAGTATGCGGACGGCTGCCTTGGTGACGTTATAGACGCCGCAGCCCTCAGTCGCCGTATTTCCGAAGATGGAGGAGATGTTGACAACATGGCCGTGGCCCTGTTTGATCATCTGGTCATAAACTGCGGAAATCCCGTAGAGCGTACCGTTGATGGCTGTGGCAATCGACTGTTCCCAGGCTTCCATGGCCTGTTCATGCTCATGGAACCAGGCCAGCGGCATGGTTCCGGCGTCATTCACCAGCACGTCCACCGCGCCGTAAGTATCGACGGCAAACCGGATCATAGCTTCGACCTGCTCTTTGACGCGAACGTCGGTTTTGATGTAAGAAGCTTCGCCGCCTGCTTCACGAATATCCTGCACGATCTCCTTGAGCAAATTGTCACGGCGGGCCGCCAGAACCACCTTGCCGCCCAACTCAGCCGCCTTCTTGGCGGTCTCCTTGCCAAAGCCGCTGGAGGCCCCGGTAATGACGATGACCTTCCCCTGGATATAGTTTTCTGTACGATAGGTATTCATTCTCTGCACCTCCCGGTCAAATGATGAACATGTCGTTGCTGCAGCGGACCGTAATGTCGCCCACATCCACGCCCAGAGGCTGGTTGATAGCATAGAGGATGTTGTCCGCCAGAATCTGCGGGTCAGGATCGTTATAAGACATGCTGTTGATGTCGTGAAAGTCCGGACGCAATGGCTGCTCCTCGATCCACTTCACCATGGCCTCGGTGGGCATGGTCATAGCCGGCATGATGGCCATCTGGTTGATGACGGAGCCGGAGAGATTGGTACGCATGAAACCGGTGGGCTTCACCGTTGTGACCTTGATCTTCCCCTGACATTCGCTACGCAGGGAATCCGCCAGATACTGCACTCCCATCTTGGCCACCTGATACACACCGGCGCCAGCCAGCGGGAAGTTCGCGTAGATGGAGGAAATGTTGATCACATGACCGCTGCCCTGCTTGATCATCTGATCGTATACGGCGCAGATGCCGAAGAGCGTACCCTTGAGACTGATGTCCAGGCACTGTTCCCATTTGTCCAGCGCCTGCTCATGATCGCTGAAGAACGCCAGAGGCATGGTCCCCGCGTTGTTGACCAACACGTCGATACGGCTGTATGTGTCCACAGCGAACTTTGCCATGTTGAACACATCCTCGCGCTTGGCGACGTCGGTTACCACATAGCTGGCCTCTCCGCCCGCTTCTCGTATCGCGCTAACAGCTTCTTTGAGCTTGTCCTCGTTGCGGGCGGCCAAAACGACCTTGCCACCCCACTCAGCGGCGCGTTTGGCCGTAAGCATGCCAAAGCCGCTGGAAGCTCCGGTTACGATGATGACCTTGCCGTCCACATAGTTTTTCTGAATGTAGTTGCTTTTGTAAGTGTCCAATTCCATAACCTCCTGTCGGATGATTGATACGGATTGCTTTTTGTGCGTCATGACTCACACTTTTGCCGTGTTTAGAATATAACAATCAGGCCGGCATGTACATTTAGAAAAGCCAGATATCCTGCACTTTTGCAGAATATCAGGAAAGCTTGCATTTCTTCACGAAAGTGCAAAAATGTGAATGGCCAGCGTTCTTCTTTCGAAGTTTCGAAGTTGTTTTTTCAAGCGAATCTGGTAAAATAGACAAAAGAAAAGGAGATGTTGCGTATGCCAGCCATCCCCAGAACGAAAGATCGCTTTGCCCTCTCCCTGCAGGAACTGCTAGACAAAAAAAGCATTCAGGATATCTCTGTAGGAGATATTGTGGAAAACGCGGGACTCAGCAGCCGCACCTTCTATAACTATTTTCGGGATAAAAACGAACTGTTATCCTATATCTATAGAACAACAGTAGAGCCATTTTGGTTTGAGGGAGGGAGAAAAAACTCTCTCTATGGCTTCTTCGCCCAGTGCGCGAAATATGCGCAGGACAGCACCAATCTCCGGGCCTTTGGAAATGCGCTTGATTATCACGGTCAGAACGATCTCTGTTCAGAGATTGAGGACAAGGGTGTGGAGGATCTGATCCGCCTTCTCCGGTGGAATGACTACCCAGGCGAGTTCGACGAAACGCTGCTGGAAACTCTGCATTTTTTTATGTGCGGTATCTCACGCGTACTGGAGCTGCGATATCAGAAGTTCAAGCGTCTTGAATTCGACGGATTGTTTACCTTTTGGACTGATTGCATCCCAGCCAAGCTGGCGAAATACCTGCTTATGGATCCGGCTGGGAACGAAACAGAGAACGGACAGGAACAATAGCGGTTGGTTCCTGTCCGTTTTTCTTAGGAACCTCTGATTTAATCTGCACTACCATAGAGGGTCGAGATATGGTAAAATGACATCATCAAAGCAATGGTGGTGCAAAACAATGAAGCAAACCACTTTTGTCTGGTAGGCAAATTAAGAGTTGAAATTAACATCGGGAAACCGATTTAATATAAAGTCTAAGACGACAAAATTACAGTGTATTATAGGAAAACCGCAAGCAGATGAGAAAGAATTCATTCCCGTCAAACTTGCGGCGAGCGGAAACCCGAAGGTGAAAAATCGACATGTTTTTTTCAGGGGACGCCGGTATACTTTTCGTAAGTCTACCTATATTATACGTACCTTTTCGTAAGTTTTAGACAGCCCATCTTCACAAATTTCAAAGCTGATATGAGTATCGTTGACCGAGCCTTTTGAACCAGAGCCGCCATGCCAACCTCGCATAGTCCACGGTAGGGTCTGGTAGGTAGCAATGCCTTCATCAGCCAGCTTGCCGATGAAGGCATGAACACAGACCTGACGGCCGCCCGGTTTATCCTGAT
The DNA here is from genome assembly GCA_964609615.1 of uncultured Muribaculaceae bacterium. Taxonomy (GTDB): domain Bacteria; phylum Bacillota_I; class Bacilli_A; order RF39; family UBA660; genus CAZSRL01. The sequence continues at coordinate 222 of CAZSRL010000030.1, read as the reverse complement.
TCCAGTGGTTGTTGTACTGGTTTTTTCCGAGCAGTCCATCATCCGGACCCACGTAGCGTTTCAGATTCGGATTGTTCGCTCCGGTGGAGTGCACCATGATACCTTTCGGTGTGATGGTCTTTCCTGCCTTAAAGCAGGCATTCTCTGTTAAAATGAGCATGTGCAGATTCATTTCGTATCCTCCTTGTTGCTGCGGTCATGGAGCTGTTCCAAAACCTCCTT
>CAZSRL010000029.1:0-10544 GCA_964609615.1 uncultured Muribaculaceae bacterium | reverse complement strand
TAATACAATCTGTTGCCCCACCTATTGTTGTTTCAAGTAGTGGACTTTGCACTGATTGTTTTGCGGCTTCTATTGATCTATTGTCTCCAAATCCAACACCTATACCTATTAATGCACTACCTCTATTTTCCATAACAGCTCTTACATCAGCAAAGTCAAGGTTAACAAGTCCTGGCACACTAATTAAATCAGATACTGACTGAACGCCTAAACGAAGAACATTATCTACTTCTTTAAACGCTTCATCAAATCCAGTTGATTTATCAATTAAATCTCTTAATCTATCATTTGGAATAACAACTAATGTATCTACATGTTTTTTTAATTCATCAAGACCACTTAATGCATGATCTGTTCTTTTCTTTCCTTCAAATCTAAATGGTTTTGTTACAATTGCTACTGTAAGACATCCTAAACTTTGAGCAATTTCTGCAATTACAGGAGCAGCTCCAGTACCAGTTCCTCCACCAAGTCCACAAGAAACAAATACCATATCACTTCCACGAAGTAAATCTTCTATTTCTTCTTTACTTTCTAAAGCTGATTCTCTACCAACTTCAGGGTTTGATCCAGCTCCTAAACCATCTGTTATTGCTTTACCTATTTGTAATTTAGTTTCAGCTTTAGAAGTGTTTAAAACTTGCAAATCAGTATTAACTGCTACAAAATCAACACCTTTAAGTCCAGAATCTATCATTCTATTTACAGCGTTACATCCGCCTCCGCCTACTCCTAAAACTTTAATCTTTGCTATTTGGTCCATTTTTGGATTTTCAATATTATCCATAATAATCTCACTCCTTAATTATCGAAAAAATAACTAAACACTTTTCCTAATACAGTATCAGAATTTATGTTTCTATCTCTTTTTATCTTAAATAATAATTCTTGTTGTTCTTCATCCATAGTTGAAGAAATTTTGTTTCTAAAAGTAAGTTTATCATAATAAAATTTAATTCCACCTAATGCAGTACTATATTTATTATGTCTTACTCCTATTTCTTTAACTTCGGTATTTATGTATAATTTACCGAAAATATCACTAGCAACACTATCAAAATCACTTAATTCAGATGTGCCTCCAGTAACTATTATATAATGAATTTCTTTTTTTGTTAAGAGATTTATTTGTTTTTTTGATAAATTTAATATTTCAGTTAATCTTGAATTTACTATTTCACTTATCTCATATTGATTAATCTTAACTTCTTCATTATCATTATTACGAAATGTTTCTATTTCTCTCATTGATGCGTTTCTTTTGCTTGATAAAGCAAAAGTTTCTTTTAGTGTATTAGATAACTTCGTATTAATATTATATATGTAACTTATATCTTTGTCTATATTTTTTCCACCAATTAATATATTTTCTGTTGCGATTAATATATTTTTATTAATAATACTTACTTCAGTTTTATCTTTTCCTATATTTATAATAGCACCTGTTTTATCCTTTAAATCATCATTTTTAAGTTCATAAAAGTCACATGTTGCGTTTAAATTAATATCTACTACTTCTACTCCTATATCTTCTAAAAGAGTAATTATTCCATAAATATTTTTTTTAGGTACTGTTGAAAAAATTGAGGTTACTGATAATTTAGATGCTTTTTTTCCTTTTGGATCTTCTAATTTTATTTTATCATCTAATGTAAATTCAATAGGAACAACACTAACTAATTCTCTATTATCATCAATTCTATTATATACACTAGATTGAAGTGCTCTTATAATATCAATACCTTCTACTATAGAATTATCTCTATTTATAGTAGTATATCCTTCACCTACTGAGAATTCACTATAATATGAAGGTATAGTTGTAATAACTTTTTTTATTTTTATACCAAGTGTATCTTCTGTTCTTCTAAATAATTCTTTTAGACATATTAAAACTTCTTCTGCATTAACTATAAGAGCATTTTTAATCCCTTTACTAGTTATTTCATTAACATTTAATATATTTAATTTATTATTATACATTTCTGCTACAACAAGTTTTATTGTGTTTGTTCCAATGTCTAAACTAGAATAAATATTTTTCACTTTAGCACCTCTCGTATTATTAATTATATCATATATTTTTATATTTTAAAAAGAAAAATAGTGTTTTTCACTACTTTTCTTTTATAAATTTTATTTTTATTATATTTGCTATATAAAATAAAAATATTATTACTAAAAATATACTTTCAAAAGATAAAATATTCTCTATATCTAATAAAGGCATAGTTATAGGATTAAATGTAAATAATAATGTAATAATACATATTATTAATCCTAAAATATTATATTTAAAACTATTTTTAAAACATATTAAATATTTAAAATAATAAATAATAAATAAAATATCATAAACAATTGCTATATATAATATAGGTTCTTTTATTAATTCACTTTGTTTAATATAATCAGTTATTGTTAAATTCATTAATTTAAAATTTAATTTTAAATTTACTATAATTAACACTACTAATATAAGTGTCATTATTATATACTTTTTCTTTTTCATAATACTACTCCATTACTTGAAAATATCTCCCACTGTCTAAATTAAGTACTCCTTTCTTTCCATCTATTTTTTTTATTATATCTATATAATAATTAAGTTCTTTAATCTTTGTTATAGTGATATATACTAAATTACCATCAGTCATATATAATAAAAATCTTTCATCATCTGTTTTATTAGGTGAATATTCTATTTCACTTATTTTATTTAATATATTAATATCTATTTTAGATAATTTTTTTATTAATTTTTTTTCTATATCTTTAGGAGTATAATTTATTAGTGTTGCAACTCCACTTATATTATTTTTTAAAGTAGTTTCTTCTCCACTAGATAATACATAGTTTGAATCACTTCTTCTTTTATATAATATTTTTTCTTCTTCTACATTAATAACATAACCCATATGTAAATTTCTTTTTACTTTTACATCTTTTATCATATTATTTTTTAATAATTTCTTTTTTATTGAAATAATATTAGTTAAAATATATGAAGGATAATTTTCAAGTGAAGCTTGTTCTATAACTTCTTCATCACTTAAATAGTTATTTCCTTTTATAATTAGATTTTTTGTATGAAAATTAGTAACATTTGATAAAAAATAACCTAAAAAATAAATTATTAAAATAGCTATAATTATCTTTAATAAATTTAATTTCTTTTTTTTCTTTTTTATAGTCTTTTTATTACTCATTTCCTAACTTCCTTTATATTATTTATTTAATTTTTTTATTTCATCATATATTATTTTAGCACCAGATACTTTCTTATATTTTTTTAAATTATCATAATATATATCTTTATTTTTTAATAAATTATTTATTTTATTATTTAATACTTCTTTATTTAAATCTTTTTCCTCTATCATTAAACCTAAATTATTATCACTTATATCTTTTGCATTAAAAAATTGATGATTATTAGCAACATATGGGCTAGGTATTAAAATAGATAATCTTTCTAACATAAGTATTTCTGTTATTGTAGATGCTCCGGCTCTTGAAATAATAACATCAGCATCTTTCATTAAAGCAGGTAAATTATCATAAAATTCTATTATTTTAACATTTTTACCTACTTTATAATCTTTAGCATCATTATAACAATTTCTACCAGTTATAAATAATACTTCACTATCAGTTCTATCAAATGTAGTTAAAAAGTCTTTTAACTTATCAGTTACTGTTTTACTTCCTAAACTACCCATAACTATAATTATAAGCTTTTTGTCTCTTAAAAAGCCTAAATCTTCCTTATTATGCTTATTTAAATATAAAGCTCTCTCACCAGTAGGACAAGAAGAATAAATAACATTATTATTCTTTATATATTTTTTACTATTTTCAAAAGATACAAAAACAACATTAGAAATATTAGATAAAAACTTATTGGTTTTACCAGGTATTAAATTTTGTTCATGAATAGCAGTTTTAATACCTAACTTATGAGCAGCATAAATAACAGGTAATGTTACATATCCTCCAAAACCAATAACAACATCAGGTTTAAATGATTTAATAATATTTTTGCATTTTTTATATGACTTTATTGTTTTAAAAATATTTTTAAAATTAAAAACTATATTTTTAGATAAACCATATATTTCAATGCCCTCATATCTAATACCCTTTTTAGGAATAATTTCACTTTCCATCCTATTAGTAGTACCAATATATAATATTTCATCATTATTTTCTTGCATCTTTTCAATAATAGATAATGCTGGATAAATATGTCCCCCAGTTCCTCCTGCGGTTACTATAATTTTCATTTATACCACATCCTAATAAAATTATATCAAAAAAGTAGATATTTATAAATAATATTCTACTTTCTTTTACATTATTTGGTATTATATAATTTATTCTTCTTTTATAATAAATGGATCTTCTTGTGAACCGCTTCCACTAAATGAATAGTCGTTTCTAATGTAAAACGCTGGATATACATAGAATAACATTCTTACTGTACCATTCATTTGGTATGTACGACTTGATCTTCTTTTACTTACTCCTGTTCCTCTACTAATTGTAAGAACATCATGTGTGTTTGAATCAGATGGTGTCATTGTCCATATTAGTGTATTTGATGTTGTAAGGGATACTAAATAACTTTTACCATTATAGGAATCACTTACATTATATGAACCTGTTATTGAATAGAATAAGTCTTTTGCGTTTATTAATCCTACCTTACCAGTCCAATCATCATCATCTATGTATCCTTCAATATTTGATATATTAAAACCTGTTCCTAGTCTGCCTGTATAGAATTTATGTGTTAATACTTTGCTTTTAATATTATTTGGAAGACTATTATAAAATTCTCCATTAATATAATCTTTTATAGACGCAAACTCACTTACATTATCATCACTTCCACCAGTAACAGAATCTGTAGTATTAAAATAATTACAGCCATAAAAATCTGTTTCACCTTCTGGGTTTGATGCTGCATTAACACAGTATTTTGATGTAACTGGATCTCTATTACCACTTTCATCATAAGCAATATTATAGTTTTTTGATGTATTTAATATTTTCATTGTTCCATCATTTTCAAAATTAATTATTCTATAAATGTCAGTATCTCCTACAAATTTCAAATAATTATTTACAGTCGTTCCTCTATATCTATAACCAGAGTTTGTATCTGAATAAAGTCCATTTCCAGTTGCTACAAAAGATGTTTCTATAGCAAATTGTTTCAAAGTTCTAGTATCAGATAAATATACATCTTGATCCACTTGATAATTATTTAGCATATCATCATCATCAAGAGCAGTTGGATAATATCTAACAGCATATATTTTTCCAGTATATTGTTGTTTACTTGAAGTGTTCCATTGTCCTAATTTTAAATTTGTTTGAGATATATAATTTGTTACATCAAAGGTTTCAGTTGAAACTAATATTCCATTTACATATAATTTTAAATTACCATCTTTTCTAACAACTTGTATTAAATAATTTGTATCAGCTGCGACTGAAGCAAATATAAAGTTCCCAGGTGTATTATTAGATGTTTGATTTACAAATATTTGTAATACAGCATTATTATTTGTTACTCTAAAATTCAATTTAAATCTTCCATTATCATTTGAACTTTGATTTACTTGAGAAAGAATTGCTTGGTCTTCTGTTGTTGAAAAAGTAGCAGGTGTTTTTATTAATGCTTCTAATGTAAAATCTCCAGTTCTATTAATTATAGTTTCTCCTAAATTACCAACACTATTAGATCCAAAAGTATAATAACTATGCCCTGAATCATGTGTAACACTTGTTAGTGTTAAATCTTTACTATTTTCTAAATCTTGCCATTTACTATCTACAGGAGGATTAACTCCTTCTAAATTAAGTGTAGCACCAGTTATATATGATAGTGTAGGATCTGTTATATATTCTTCAAATTCAAATGATATAACCGATCCTAAACTTGTATTACTTGGTAGTGTTGTAACAGTAGACTTATATTTAAAAGTAACACTAAATGTAACATGTTCTCCAGCCGCTACTACATCTGATTTACTAACTCCATCCAAAACATAAGTAACATTATCATTATTAAATACATCTGTAGTTATATCTTTTATTTTCATTGGAACATTCCCAGCATTAGTAATAGTAACATCATAGGAAATAGTTGAATCTAACTCAGGTAATATAATATTATTTGTTATATCATTTTCTGAATATCTAGAATTATATTGTTCATATGCTCCGTTAGTAGATTGTGGATTTGATAAATTAGTAATTCTTATATCTTTTTGTGCTCTTAGAGTTACAAGTGAATTAATATCTAAATATTGTTGTAAAACAGAATAACCTATAGATAAGCAAAAAAGCATAGCTAATGATATAACTATGATTAAAATATTTATTTTATTATATTTTTTTGCATTTTTAAATTTATCTAATAATTTCATTATTTACTTACCTTCGTAAGCATCAATTATGTATATGAATGCTTCTGTTATATTTGTAACAATAAATACAGCTTGATTTTTATGATTATTTTCATAAAATAAAATTGGTTTTTCTAAATTATCTCTAGCATCTATTAATTCTTCTAATGATTCTGTTTCAATAAGTTTTAAATTATTAATTGGAGGCATAACTTTTATTTTAACAATTGCTCTATCATATGTTTTTAATATTTTTCTAATTTTTCTAGAATATTCACTTTGTTTAGGAAACATATATACAAACATAACAATTAATATTATTATCATAATAGAATCAATAGCGTAAAGAACTATTAAAATATTATGCAATGTATAATACTTCTTTGATTTATTAATTTTTACAAGAGTATCACTCTTTTTATACTTAGAATTAGCAGTATTCATATAAACTGTTTGTTCTGATAAAGGAACTACAATACTCACAGATGGTCTATCATTAATTTTTTTATTTACTCCTAAGTTTTTACCATCAATTGTTATTTTAACATAAACCGTTAATTCACTATCAAGAGCTAAAACATAATTTCTTTTAAATTCTGTTATTGTATTATTATATTTTTTAAAATTAATAGGAATTCTATCATGTATATATATATCTGATTTATTCTTTTTCTTTATTGTTTTATCTACTAATGTATAAGTTTCATTATATACAACTTTATTAGTATCTTCTTTTTCATAATACTCCTCTTTCTATTTAAATTTTTCTTTTAACCATACAGATGGATAACCAATATATGATATTTTATTTTCTACTATACCTATTATATCATACTTTTCTATAATCCAATTGTCTTTTGTATCATTATTGTCCCCTTTTGTCACATATGTTGTATTATTTGTTTGCATATTTATTTCAACTATTCTATGAACAATAATTTTAGAATCATGTTTATAAACTAAAATATCTCCTTTTTTAATTTTATAAATTTCTTTTTCTTTTAATTTTTTAATAATTACAGCATCACCTTTATTTATTGTATTATGCATTGAATTAGATCCAATAGCCATCATATAATACCTAAATACACCAGATATTAAAACTACTAAGAATAATAATATTGCTACTAAAAATGTTGTAAAAAACACTTTATAAAATATTTTTGTTCTATCTATTCTAAAATTATTTTTTCCAAATAAAGTATTAATTCTAAGAAATAATATAACAGGAAGCACTAACTTAACAATAGACTCTAAATATATTCCTAAGTCTGGTACTATAGGAATTATAAAAATATATAAAGTTGTAAAAAGACCAAATAATATAGGTGGTATAAAACCACTTTTCTTGCTTATAAAAGTAAGTAATATATTATTTGCTATAGATGGTATAACTATGCATGTAATGACTTCAAAAATGCCTAAAACTGATTTCAAATCATAACTATCTATGACAAAGATTATATCAAAAACAATTAATGTAATTATAAGAAATGATAATGTAAATTTATTATCTGTTTTTGAACATACAGTATAACGAAATATTTCTTTTAATGTAATTATTATAATAAGTGGAGTAATGTTTTTAAAAATACTTAATAACTCTTTATTATATGGAGTTCTTATAAAGCCTAAAAACAAACCAGATAAATATAAAACTATTAAATATATAATGGAATATATAACTATAATTTGTGCTATATCTACTTTATTTAAACTTTTATCTTTTCTATATCCAACTAATAATATTATTAATAATAATGAAAGAATAAAAAATGTTATGTTAAAAATATTATTTATTTTAAATACAAAAAATTGCATTAATACTGATGCAATCATAAGAAGTAAAACAATAATTATTTTTATATCATAACGTCTCATATATAACCCACTTTTTATTACTTATATTTAAATATTGGAATAACTAAAGTTATTCCAATATTCATAATACATTATTTTATTTTATACTAGAACTGTACATAATAAAGCTGTGCATTTAAAGTTAATACTTGATCTGATGTTTGTACTTCTGTTGCATCAGAATCATATTCAACTAATAATTTTATAGTTTTTGATGCACCAACATCTAAAACATCATTAGCTTTAATTTCACTTCCATCAGCATATGTTAATGAGTATGTAACATGTTTTGCTGTTGCATCAGTTAAATCAGGTAATGTTGGATCACTTCCTAGTTTAGCTTTTATATTACCAACATTTTTAACATCAAATGTATAATATATAGCATCTCCAGGTTTAGTAAGTGAAACATCAACTGTTACTTCTGTATTACTTAATGTAGCATCATTTACTACAGCAACACTACCAGTAATATTAGGTGTACTTAAAGTATTTTCTTGAAATTTAACTAACCATTTTGTTCCTTTAATAGTTGTTTTATTTTTAATGTCTAAAGTTTGATTTAATGCTGCATAACCAATTGACAAACCAGCTACTGCTAAACACAAAGCAACTATAGCAACTATTCTAAAATTCCTATCCTTGTTCAATTTTTCTTCCTCATATCATCTAATAATTTTATATCAATTAATCAACTACATTTCAATAATTTATTTATGCTTGTATGTAAAATAAAGACGTAATTATCATAAATTCTCTACTAGGCATCTCTTCTGTTATGTTATTTGCAGTGTATTCAATAATAACTTTAATTTTTTTACTTGTATTTGTTGCTAAAAAATCTCCTTCATTAATATCAGTTCCATCTTCATACTTTATTGTATATTTTATATTATCTGCTTCTTCTGCTGGGATTCCTCTTATAGATGGTGCTACTGATAATTTAGCATGTAAATTCCCAGCATTAACAACATCAAAATTATATTCAATAGAATCTCCTTTTTCTTCAAATGAAATATCAGTATCAATTATATTATTAGTAATAACAGGGTTAGTTAAAATAGTTGCTTTACCAGTTGTTTTAATATTGCTTAAGTTATCAAACTTAATTAACCAATCTTTTCCCTTTAAATAAACATCATTATTAACCTCTAATAAATTACTAAATGATGCATAACCAACACTTATCGCAAAAATAGAAATCACTAACGCAATTATAATAAAAATTTTATATTTTCTATCTTTTTCTTTCTCTTTTTTCATAATTTATACTTTACTAATATAATAATTATAACAATAAAAAAAATAATTATATATAATTATTTTTTTTATTTTACATATTATTAATTTTCTAAGAATACTTTTGCAAATAAATTCATTACTTTTTCAAGTTCAATTTCATCACTTACAGTTTCAAACATAGAATTATCTTTTTCTTTCATGATTTGAATTTCTTCATCTTCAGTAGTTAAATAATAATATTTTTCTCCCTCATATTCAAGTTCATCAACTACTATAAAATCTTTCCCTTGAATACTTAAAACTTTACTTTGATATTCCATTTTCTTCTCCTTCATGATAATTATTTATAATTTCCTGTGCTTCTGGGTTATCCTTAGATAGTTTATTTTCAACTGCTTCTCTAATTAATTCATTTTCGTTGCAAATTACACAATTTGGATCATCACAATGTTGTGGAAAAGCATAACGATAATAAGAATCATAAGAAATGTTACCACATTTTTTTATTTGATCCATTAATTCATCAGTTAAATTATTATCCATTGCTTCTACCATTAATTCATTATATTCTTTTTCTACTTTATATTCTGTTACTTGATCATTAAATGTATACATAAGACCAGTTGTTGCTGCTCCAGAAAGTACCGCAGAACCAATAACGGCTGCTATTACTAAATTCCTAGCTTTTTTCTTGTGTTCCTCATATTTTTCCCTTGAAATTTTTATAATTCCTTCCCCGCTATAATTATTCTTATTTATTGCTCCTCTTGCTCTTTTCTTACTAAAATCGCTCTTCATTTAAAACCACTCCTCTATTTATAATAAAATTATAACATACACTTTATTTCTAAACAATTATACTAGTCATTTAGTTTACATTTTTATTATTTTTACTTATATTTAAAATAATACCTATTATTATCATGCTAACAAGTAAACTGCTTCCTCCATAGCTTATAAATGGTAATGTTACACCTCCCACACTTTCTTTGGGGAATTTTTTTAAAGGTCACAACTCCTAAG
>CAZSRL010000028.1:0-10674 GCA_964609615.1 uncultured Muribaculaceae bacterium | reverse complement strand
ACTGGCGCGAGAGTTCAAATCTCTCTTGCTCCGCCAAATAAAAATTACTACTTTTTAGTAGTTTTTTTTTATTATCTTTGATAGAATGTAATTATAAGTAAATAAGGGTGAAGTAAATGGAAGAAAAAGTTGATACAAATATCAATAATATTGAAGATAAAAAAAGTTTTTTTAATCTTAGATTTTTTATAGTTTTAATTACTATTTTTTTACTTGCCTCACTTTTTGTTTTAAGATACATTGTAGTAGAATATAATGCCGTTCCTAATATTAAACTCTTAGAAGATGAGACTGTTTATTTAGATGCTGGTAAATCTTATAACGAACCTGGAGTTAAAGCAACACTAAATACAAAAGATATAACTAAAAAAGTAAAGATTGATGGTAGTGTAGATTCATCAGTTGTTAAAAATTATACTTTAACTTATAGTGTTGTAAATAATAAAGGAAGAAATAAAAGAGAAGTTAAAAGAACAGTTATTATTAAAGATAAAACAAAACCTGTTATTAAATTAGTAGGAAACAAAGTTATAAAAATTAATATAAAAGAAAAATTTAATGATCCTGGATATAGCGCTAGTGATAATGTTGATGGAGATATTACAAATAGTGTAGAAGTATTTAATAAAGTAAATACTAATAAAACAGGTAGTTATGAAATTCTTTATCAAGTAGAAGATAGTTCTAAAAATATAGGATATGCCAAAAGAAGAATAGTTGTAGCAGACTTTGTAAGCCCAATATTAAAATTAAATGGTAAAAGTACAATAAATATACCAAAAAATGGAGAATATACAGAGCCAGGATATAGTGCTAGTGATAATATAGATGGAGATATTACTGATAAAGTATCAATTAGTGGTAAAGTAAAACCAAATATAGCGGCCGTTTATAATTTAAAATATAAAGTAAGTGACTCCTCAGGTAACACAACATATAAAACAAGAACAATATATGTTGGTACTGCTAAAGAAAGAGCGGGTAATAATAGTATTAAAATATCAATTTCTTCACAGCATCTTTATTACTATAAAAATGGAGAAACTTTAGTATCTACAAGTGTAGTAACTGGTCAAGTTGGATCACATAGTACTCCTAAGGGAACATTTAGAATACTTGGTAAAAGTACTAATGTTACTTTAAGAGGAGAAGGTTATGCATCATTTGTAAATTTTTGGATGCCAATATCAAGTGGAGGTATTGGACTGCATGATGCATCTTGGAGAAATGGTAAATTTGGAGGAACAATATATAAAAGAAATGGTTCACATGGATGTATAAATATGCCTTATTGGGCAGCTAAAAAGATTTTTAATAATGCTCCAACTGGAACTCCAGTATATATATATTAAAGTAATAATTTTATTAAATTATTATTTTTTTATTGCTTAAATTAAAAGCGTTTGATATAATTTTATATAGAATAAAGAGTGGTGTAATAGATGAAGACTAGTATAATTAAATTATATTTTGAAAAAAAGAAAAAAACTTTATTTCAATATACATCTCTTATTAGTAATCTAATAGATATGAATGATAAATACTTAATAAGTAAAAAAAGAGAAAACCATATTTTAATAAAAGATATTTTAGATAAATATGTAGATACTTATTTATATCAAAAAGATTCTAGTTTAAAAGATGAAGAATTTATAAAAAAATATGTTGATTATAATACTAATATAAATAAAATAGTTAATTTATTAATGGTTGTAATAATAAATTATTATTTAGATAATGGAAAAAAAGATACTTTGTTAAAACAAAAAGAACAGTTGTTATTATTAGCTATATTAATTAGTTGTGTAATAAAACTAGATGAAAAAACAAATTATTTAATTGAAGAAAATATAGATAATAATTATATTAATAATTTATTAGATGAAATATTAGTTAAGAATTGTAAATTTAATATAAAATTTAATTCTAAAAAGACTATAAAAAAATTACTTTTATATATTAAAGAAAATAATAATATAGAAAAAAAGGTATTTGAAAATATAGATAGTTTAGATATAGAAAATGTTTATACTAATTATTCAAACGCTTCAAACTATTATATATTAAAGTATAAATATAATATTAAAGAACTTGAAAATGAAGAAAAGTATTATGTAAATGAAGTTTTTGATAAAGAAAGAATTGACTTAAAACTTAAAAATTTTTCTTTTTATAAATTATCTTCTAAAATATTAAGTGATTTATTATCAAGTAAAGATAATTATTATGTAATTGAACTTAGTGAAAAAGAGCTAACTATTCCTAATTTTAATAAGTTAGATAAAGTATTTTCTAATAATATTATAAGAAATAGAATTGTGTTTTTAGTTAGTTATGAAAATAAAAATGTTGATGTTGTTAAATCTATGAAAGAAAAAGGTTATAAGATTTTAGTTGATTATAATGAAGTAAAAGAAGAAAAGAATGTTTATATGTTTAATGATGATGATATTATTTTGGTTAAAGATGAATTTCTTGAAATAAATAAAAATAATATAGATATATGGAATAATAGAAATATTTCATTTCAAACTAGAATTGAATATGAAGATTCTAATGAATTATAAAGATAAGGAGTATTTAAATGAGTGATAGTGGGAAATTATTTTTAGATTTTATGAAACCATTTTTTAATGGAATAATTGATATATTTAAAGGTATTTTTGATGGTATATGTCAAATATTTAATGTTATTAATTATTATGATATAGTTAAAGGCTATATGGATAATATGAATGGTTTTGGATGGTTTATAGTAATTATATCTAGTTTATTTATTTTGTTCTTGTTTGCGTTATTAATATTTATAATAGCTAAAGCAATAAAAAAATATATAAAATATAGAAAAAATTATTCTAGACAAGAAAGTTTAGTTGAAGAAATAGAGGAATTAAACTCAGACATTATAAAATTAAAAAATGAAAATGAAAAGTATAAAAATATGGCTGATCCTGATAATGGGGAGGTTGAATATGATGAAGATGGTAATATTATTAATAAACTTAAAGAGGGTGAAAGTAGATTCTTTAAGTTAACTCAAATTGATGAAGCTCTTAAGGATTATACTGAAGGAACTGATTGGAATAGCACAATTGATTTAATTGCCTTCTGTGAGCAGTTTAGAAACTATTCTGCATCTAAACTTGGTCTTTATTATAAAATAGATTTAATTAGATTGTTTGTTGCTTCATTCGCTTCTAATAGGCTTATAATATTAGAAGGGATATCTGGTACTGGTAAAACTTCGCTTGCTTATGCTTTTGGTAATTTCATACAAAACGAAGCAGCTATCGCATCAGTACAACCATCTTGGAGAGATAGTACAGAGTTATTTGGTTATTTTAATGAATTTACTAAAAGATTTAATGAAACTGAAGTACTTAAAAAAATGTATGAAGCTAAATATAAAAAAGATATATATATAACACTTTTAGATGAAATGAATATATCTCGTGTAGAATATTATTTCGCAGAAATGCTTTCTATTCTAGAACTTCCTAGAAGAGAAGAATGGGTTATTGAACTTGTTACTAACGTTTGGGAAAATGATCCTAAAAAGCTAAACAATGGTAAACTTTTAGTACCAGATAATATGTGGTATATAGGTACAATTAATAATGATGACTCTACATTTATGATAACTGATAAAGTATATGATAGAGCAATGCCTATTGAAATAAATGAAAAATGTGAAGTATTTGAAGCACCTGAAGTCAAACCAATTAAAGTTAAAAGCGAATATTTTGAATCATTATTTAAAAAAGCTTGGAAAGAAACACCAGTAAGTAAAGAAATAATTGATAAAATTGATGAAATGGATAAATATATAATTGCTCATTTTAGATTAGCGTTTGGTAATCGTATTATGAGGCAAATAAATGAATTTGTTCCAGTTTATACAGCTTGTGGTGGAGAAGCACAAGTAGCGGTTGATTATATAATAGCATATAAAATTATTAGAAAATTTGATCAACTTAATTTAGCTTATATTAAAAATGAAATAGATGCTTTTATTAAATATTTAGATGAATTATTTGGTAAAGACGCTATGAAAGAATGTAAGGATGTACTAGAACAATTAAAGAAAAGAATATAAAGGAGATAAGAATAAATGAGGGAAGACTTAAGAGAATATTTAGACAATTTAAATTATACTAATATAAATGATTTTATTGATGGTACTAATTCTAAGTTTTTAGTAAATAAAAACGTAAATAAAGTAACTATTGATTTGTCATGGTTAGAAAAAATAGAACAAGCTATTCCTTATTTAGATAATATTATAAGAAATCCAAGAAAATTTATTACTCAAGAAGAAGATATAGTAAAAGTAGAAAAAGCTAAAAAAGTAACAAAAGAAACTGTTAAACATTTAGCACAACATACTTCATATATTCAAGGAATGGATGAAGATGGTTTAATTAGACCAATTAAAGTTTTAAATATAAGAAGAGAAGAAACAGTAGAATTATATGAAAATAGATTTATATATACTTTAATAAATAATTTACATCGTTTTTTAAGAGAACAATCTAAAATAGAAGATTTTGATTCAAGAATACTTACAACAAGAGAGTTTGAATATGTTAGTAAAACTAAAATTAATAATGAAAACGTACAAACTAATGTTAAAATAAGTACAGAAAAGAAAGAAATAATAGAAAATTCTTTAGGTAAAAAAAGAAATAATAAAGAAAGAATATTATATTTAAGAGAAGTAGTAAGTGGATTTATGAATAGTAGTTTCTTTAAATCTATTTCTGGGGCCTCTCCTGTTAAAAGTCCTATTAGGAAAACTAATGTAATTTTAAAAGATCAAAACTTTAAAAAAGCTTTAGAATTATGGGAATTTTTAGAAAAATTCCAATATGATAATCCAGTTAAAACAGATGAACTTAAAACAGATGAAACAAAAAATGTAAGTAAATATAATTTAGATTTTGCTAATTACATAAATTATAACAATATACATGAAAAAGTTGTGTATGAAAATACATCTGAAGAGAAAATAAAAAATTATATAGGTGCGTTAGTAAACGAACTTGTATTAAAAAATAAACTAACAGATGCTGAGTTTAAAAGAATATTATTTAATGAAATTAAATTAGCAAAAGCTAAAAAAAATAAAATATATAATAAAGTTAAAAAAGTATTTGAAAGATACTTTGAAAGAGAAGAAAATAAAATACTAAGATCTTTAAATATGTTAAGAAAATAACTCTTGAATAATAGAGTTTTTTTTATTATAATTAAAATAGGTGAGTAATATGCCAGAGCGTGAAGAAAAAGAAATTAAATTGGATGTAAAAGATTTTAATCCTAAATTTAAAAGTAAATCAATTAATTTAATAACATTTAATAAAAAAGAAGTTAAAGAACAAATTAATACAATTAAAGACATATTAGATGAAATATATAATGGTACATTAAAAGTAACAAATAAACAAGTTCATAAATGTATTGATTTAACATGCGATCCAAAAGATAATGTTGTTTATTTACCATATGGATTAATGGTTGAAAAAAGAGATGATTTAATTATATTTAAGTTTAGAAAAAAAATGTCATCTAAGCTTATTATAACACTTATAATCTTATTCTTATTTGCAATGCTAGGTGCTACATACTCTGCAGTTAATTATATGAGTAAAGCCTCTTTAAATATGGATATAGATGGAGATGGAATACCTGATATTAATATAGATGTAGATGGAGATGGAGTAGCGGATATTAATATTGATACAGATGGAGATAAAAAACCTGATTTAAATATTGATTATAAGGGTAATCTAAAAGCAGTTTTTAATATTGATGTTAAGGGTGACGGAACAAGTAAAACAAATATAGTTAATAGAGATCTTGATGGAGATGGAGTATGTGATTTAAACTGTGATTTAAATAAAGATGGTTGGCCTGATATTAACATTGATGTAGATGGAGATGGGATAGCGGACTTAGATATAGATACAAATAATGATAAAAAAGCAGATTTAAACTTAGATTTAAACGGGGACATGAAATGTGATTTATATTGTGATACAGATGGAGATGGAAAATGTGATTTGTATTGTAGTACAACTAAAAACCAAGAGAACGAAAAAGAACAAAAAAATATTAAAAAACAAAATGATACTATAATTGAAGAAATAGAACTAAAAAATACTGGAGATCCAAACTTAGATACAGCAACTCCTAAGTTAGTAGTAGTATTTGAAGAATCAAATACTGTTGTTGCAAATGAAGTATATCCAGATGATCAAGATGGAATAGTATCTGCTATTTCAGATAAAATATTTACATTAGAAAACACTTCAACCATACCTATTACATATCAAATAGGATGGGAAGTAATAAAAAATACATTTACTAGTGATAATTTCAAATATAAAGTTGAATCAACAAATGGAGGAGCAACATTGCCTTATACAATAGCACCTAAATCAACTAGTATGTTTGCTTCGAATGTAACAATACCTTCACTTACTACTCAAAAATATACAATATCATTTAAATTACAAGGTTTAGGTATACCACAAAATTATGACCAAAATAGAAACTTTACAGCAAGAATTCAAATAAGTATAGTGGAATAAGAATAAAGCATTTGCTTTATTTTTTTTAATATGTAAAAATTATTTCTACTAATTAAAATTAGATAATTTATTTAATACAAAATAAGAAAATTGTAAAAAAATATGCTATAATTATAAATAGAAATATTGTTATGAATTAGAGGTAAATAATTATGGGTAAAGATATGCAAGAAATAGAAAAAACATTATGGGCTGCTGCTGATAAAATGATAGGTGGATTATCAGTATCAAGTTATAAATATGTAGTACTAGGATTAATATTTTTAAAGTATATTTCAGATACATTTGAAGAAAAATATAAACAATTAATTAAAGAAGGTTATGGACTAGAAGAAGATAGAGATTCTTATGCAGAAGATAATATATTCTACGTACTAGAATTAAAGAAAAAAGTCTTGTAAAGATAATGTTAAATTGACATTTCTTAACGTTTTTTATTTAAATTTATTTAAAATAATAGTATAATGTATTTAAGGAGTTGAGATATATGTTAATATTAGCAAAATCTATATTAGGATTAATGATTGGTTTCTTTCTTGCTGTTATATTTGGTTTAATAATAATACCTGCTTTAAGAAAGAAAAACTTTAAACAGACAATAAGTACATTCCTAACAAAAGAACATGGAAAGAAAAACGGTATACCAACAATAGGAGGATTAATATTTATTATTCCAACAATAATTACAATGTTAATACTTTATTTTAGGGGAAGTCTTGAAATAAGTTCAAGTTTGTTAATTATATTTTTTGTATTTATTTCATATGCTTTATTAGGGTTATTTGATGACTTAATAAAGATAAAAAGAAATAGTAATATTGGGCTAACAACATTACAAAAACTTGTAATTCAAATTGTTATTGCCTTGGTATTTTTCTATATATTTATGTCTCATGGAGGAGACCCTATACTATGGATATCATCACTTGGTATAAAAATACATCTTGGATGGTTCTATGGACTATTTATTCTTTTCTTATTAGTAGGAACTTCAAATGCAGTTAATATTACTGATGGACTTGATGGTTTAGCTGGAGGATTATCAATGATAGCATTCCTATCATTTGGTATTATTTCTTGGGGTACTTCATGGGTAGATGGATATCAAGAAATAGCTATTTTCTGTTTTGTACTAGCTGGTTCAATACTTGGTTTCTTAGTATATAATACCAATCCTGCTAAAATATTTATGGGAGATACGGGTTCTCTATGTTTAGGAGCAACTTTAGCAGCGGTAGCAATACTTACACGACATGAATTATCACTTGCTGTTATTGGTGGAGTATTTGTTATAGAAACATTAAGTAGTTTAATACAAATTATATCTATAAGAAAATTTAATAAAAAAGTATTCTTAATAGCGCCTCTACATCATCATTTTGAAAGACTCGGATGGAAAGAAAATGATATTGTAAAACTATTTTGGATAGTAGGTTTCATGTTAGGTATGGGAGCTATATATTACGGAGTATGGTTGTAATATAATTTAAAGGGGGTAGAAAAAAATTAATAAATATAATAAAGTAATCGTTTTAACTACGATTTTTCTTTCTTTATTTGGCTTATTAATGATTTATTCCTCTAGTTATATTTGGTCAGAATATAAGTTTGGAAATAATTATAGATATGTATTATTTCAAGGATTATTTTTAATAATTGGAATATTATTAATGATATTATTTTCTAAAATTAATTATAAAATATATAAGAAAAAAGCAAACATTATTTTACTTGTTTGCTTTTTATTATTACTGCTTGTCCTTATTCCAGGCATTGGGGAAATGAGAAATGGCAGTATGAGTTGGTTTGGAATAGGCCCTTTTGGTTTACAACCTAGCGAAATTAGTAAAGTAGCTTTAATTATTTTTACTGCTAAATATTTAGAAAAAAATAATAAAGATGTGAAAAATGCAAAATCTTTTATATTACCAATATTTATATTACTACTACTTTTCTTTTTACTTATAATGTTAGAACCAGACTTTGGTACAGGTATGATTATTGTTTGTTCTGTGATGACTTTAATATTTATCGCAGGATCTAAATTAAAAATATTTCTTAAAATAATAATTGGGGGATTACTTGGAATAATTGCTCTTATTATAGTAGCGCCCTATAGATTAAAAAGAATAATTTCTTTTATTAATCCTTGGAATGATGCTTTAGGAAGCGGTTTTCAAATAATTCAATCACTTTATGCAATTGGGCCTGGTGGGCCACTTGGATGGAAATAAATATATTTTTAAATAATTTTTTAATATGATAATATTACTTTTATGTTTATAAAAAATATCTTTTTTTGTAAACTAATAATTACTTTTTTTGTAAAATTAGATTGACTTTTTGTGTAAAATAACATATGCTTAATATATGAAAGGAAGAATTATATGAATAATTATATTCAAAGAGTAATAGATAATGAGATCGATGGTTTGCTAAATGCTATGGGTGCTGTTTTAATAGAAGGATGTAAATGGTGTGGAAAATCAACAACTGGAAAAAGGCATGCAAAAAGTATATTAGAATTTCAAAATCCTGATAAACGAAATGATTATGAAGCAATTAAAAACACAAAACCATCTTTATTTTTAGATGGAGAAAAACCAAGAATGTTTGATGAATGGCAAACCTATCCCGTTGTATGGGATTCTATTAGAACTGACATAGATCATACTGGATTAAAAGGACAATATATTTTAACTGGTTCTGCTAGGCCATCTGATGGAACAACTTTGCATACGGGAACAGGAAGAATAGCAAGAATATTAATGCGACCAATGTCTTTATATGAATCAAAAGAATCAAATGGAAAAGTTTCTTTAAAAGATATTATGGCTGGGAAGGATATATCAGCATCTAATGAGTTAACTTTGGAAGAAATAGCTGAAGCAATAGTACGTGGAGGATGGCCAGCAGCAATTAATACCAATAAAAAATCTAACTATACTGAAGCTAAAGAATATTTAAAATCTTTATTAAGAGAAGAAGTAAAAAGTTCTGATGGTAATGAAATTAATGTATCCAAAATGTCAGCTGTTTTAAGGAGTCTTGCTAGAAATATTTCAACTCAAGTTTCTAATCAAACAATAGTTGAAGATGTTAAAAATATTTTTGATGATGAAATATCTAGGCCAACTTTAAATAGTTATATAGAAACACTTGAAAAATTATTTGTAATAGAAAGTGTTAATGCTACTAATTTAAAAATGAGAAGCAAAACAGCTATGAGAACAAAACCTAAAAAAGAATTTGTTGATCCTTCCATTGCAGCAGCAGCAATAGAGCTTAGTCCTAATGATTTAATAAAAGATTTAAATTTTTTTGGTTTCCTATTTGAAAATTTATGTATTAGAGATTTAAAAATCTATTTAGGAACTAGTAATTCGGATGTATCTTTTTATAGAGATGAAACAAACTTTGAAATAGATGCAATTATAAGAACTCAAAGTGGAAAATGGGGTGCGGCTGAAATAAAACTTGGAGCTGGAGAGATAGATAAAGCTGCTGAAAATTTACTTAAATTAAAAGAAAAAATTGATACAGAAAAATGTGGAGAGCCAATATTTTTAATGGTAATAAGTGGAACAAATTACTCTTATAAAAGGGAAGATGGAGTTTATGTGGTATCAATTGGAAGTTTAAAAAATTAATATTAAGATGATTATTATAAAATTAAACAAAGAATTTGTGTAGAATAATTATAAATATGATTGGAAAAAATACTAATCATATTTTTTTTGTATTCAAATAAAATTTTACAGGAGGCTAGCCATGAATAAAGAATCAAAAATAAATCTGATTTTTGATGATAACGAAGATAACTTACAAAAGATTATAGATGAAATATTATTAAATATTTATGTTAATAAGAAAAGAACAAGTTAAAAAAAGTTCTATATAATAGTTTGTTAGTAATAAGGAGGATATGAATGAAAACATTAGCAGATGTACAAAAAAATTATGAGAAGGTTATTTATAAAGTTGCAATATATATAAGGTTATCAAAAGAAGATGAAAAAGAGGAAGTTAGTGCTATTAAAAAATTATTATTAAATGAGGAAGTAAATCCTAGAGATATAAA
>CAZSRL010000027.1:0-10789 GCA_964609615.1 uncultured Muribaculaceae bacterium | reverse complement strand
AACAAGTACATTGTTAGGTAATAAAATGTGCGGACACTTAATATTTCCATTTATAGAAAAGTATAATAAATAAAAAAAACTTGTAATAATATTTATATTATGGTATTATTGTCTTAACACAACGAAGTGTTTTTTTTATACAATTAAAATGGAGGTAAATATGGGTAAAATAAAAACATTCTTTTTAGGAGTGAAAAAAGAAGGCTCTAAAACACATTGGCCTAAGGGGAAAGAATTAGTAAAATATTCTATTGTGTGTATATCGCTTATAATATTTTTTGCACTTTTCTTTTATAGTTTAGATACAATATTTGCATTTTTAAGGGAGTCGATGAAATAATGGAAGAACAAAAGTTATGGTATGTAGTTAATACTTATTCTGGTCATGAAACAAAAGTAGCTGAAAATTTAAAAATGAGAACTGAGTCTATGGGAATGGAAAATAACATTTTCAGAGTTATAGTACCAGAAAGTACAGAAATAGAAATTAAAGATGGTGTTAAAAAAGAAAAAACTAAAAAGATGTTTCCGGGTTATGTAATTGTAGAAATGGTTATGAGCGACGAAGCTTGGTATGTGGTAAGAAATACTCCAGGAGTAACTGGATTTATAGGATCAAGTGGTAAAGGTGCAAAACCAACTCCATTATTACCTCAAGAAATAGATAAAATTCTAAACAATATGGGTATGAGTAGAGTTGACATTGAAACAGAAATAAATGTTGGAGACTCTGTAACTATTATTGATGGTCCATTCAATGGTATGAGCGGTAAAGTTGAATATATTGACTTGGAAAACCAAAAATTAAATGTACTTATAGATTTATTTGGGCAAGAAACTCCAGTTGAAGTAGATTTAATGCAAATAAGTAAAAATTAGTGTAGAAATACACTTTTTTTTAATCCCACACACACGAGGTTAAGATTGACATAAAAAATAAAAGATAATATAATTAACATATAATAAAGGAGAAGAAGTATGGATAAAGTAAAAAAACTTTTAAATAAACTAAAAACACATAAAAAAGAAACAATAGCAGTATTAACACTAGTGGTAATAATAGCAATAGCAGGAGTATCATATGCATGGTTTTCAGCAACAGTAAGTGGAAATGATACAGCAAAAGGAGTAACAGTAACAACTGCAAACCTTTCTATAACATATAATGGAGGACCAGAATATAACGAAGATAATATAATGCCAGGGTGGACAGGAGAAAAAACATTTACTGTAACTAATACAGGAGACGGGGAAGTACACTATAATATAAACTGGGCAACGCTAACAAATACATTCACAACCAAAACAGATATGGTATATAGTGTAACAAGTAATAACTCTGGTTCAACACTATCAGAAACACAACTACCAAATAGTGGAGACCATGTAAGTATAATAAGTAATGCAACAATAGCAACAGGAGTAACTCAAACATATACACTACATTTTAGATTTCTAAGTAGGAATGAAAATCAAAATGAAAACCAAGGAAAAAGTATAAGTGGAAAGATAGAAGTACTAGATGTAAATGCATCAACATCAAGTGAACCAACATTAGCAGACATGCTAAAAACAAATAACCCACCAACAACATATACAACATATCCAGGAAGAGCAGTATCAAAAACCGATGAAGGATTAATTAGTGGTCCAAATGATGACTATGGAGATAAAACATATTACTTTAGAGGGACAGCACCAGATAACTATGTAACATTTGGACCAAATTATACAGAAACATTATATAATTGGCAAGTTTGGGAAGCAAGTTCTTTAAGTGAATGTATTGATGATGAATATTATAATGAATCAGCACAAGAATGTTCGGAAGTTATACATAGTGCAGGAGATCCAATGCTATGGAGAGTAGTCAGAATCAATGGAGACGGAAGTGTAAGACTGGTACTTAATACAACAACAGGAATAGATAGTGCATGGAATACAAATTATTCAAGTAAAACATGGGAAACAGCAATAACATATGCAACATATGGAAATTCAACAATAAAAGGAAATGTAGAAACATGGTATAACACAAATATAGGAAATAATACAAACTATTCAAGTAAAGTAGTACCAACAAAGTTTTGTAATGATAGAACATACACAACAGGAACAGATTATTATTGTTTTGGAGTAAGAAATAGATTATATCCAGTAGCATCTGCTAGTCCTAGTTTTATATGTCCAACATCTACAAGTGAAGGAAATGATATATATAATTTAAATGTAGGATTATTAACTGGAGATGAAGTAGCATTTGCAGGAGGAATATATGGTACTGGAAATTCATCATATTATCTTTATAAATCAGGAGTATCTAGATGGACTATGTCTCCTTTCAATTGGCGTGTCGCTGATGGTAGTGTGCCTGCGGTGGAAGTGAATAGTGATGGTCGCCTGCGCAGCTACGATCTGGACTACTCGCGCGGCGTCTTCCCAGTTATATCGCTCTCCGCTGAAACACTGGCAACTGTTAACGTGGAGAACCCTGGAACGAGTGCTAATCCATATGTAGTACAGTAAACTAAGTAAAGAGGGAATCAAAAAACAACTCCTTGTTTTTTGACGGCGATCGGTGGGAGGTAAGCCACCGAGGGCTGATTTTTGGGTAAATTTGATAGAATGGATGTCTCCTAACAATTGGAATGTCTCTAATGGTAATGTGAATGCGATGAACGTGAATAGTGATGGTAACCTGAACAACAACAATCTGAACAACTCGAACGGCGTCTTCCCAGATTCCTACTATAAATAGTAATACTAAACCGAGAAATATTGGTTAAGGCTAATATTGTGAGGAAGTAATTTATATTGTATGATATAAATAATCTATATAAATAGATTGGAAACAAAATTTATCCATGGGAAACCTAAATATATGATTTTAGATGTTTTATGACTTAATATTTTATTAATTTATAGGACTATAACTAGGTCGTACTAAACATTTTGTTTAGTACTTTTTTTGTTATTTTTTTTCTAAAAACTCTTGACACGAGAGAGAGAGAGAGAGAGAGATACTATTATTATAGATAGGTGAAGTATTAATGTTTAAGAGTATTTATTTTAGTTTGAAAAGTAATAATAAAAAGTATGTTGTAATTGTTAATTGTGGAAAGTTTTATAGAAGTTTTGGTGATGATGCGTTAGTAATACATGAAATATTTAAGTATAAAATACATGATATGATAGTTGGTTTTCCAGATAATAGTCTTGAAAGTGTAATATTAGGGTTAAATAATAGTGGTATTTGTGTATTAGTTAGTTATCCTAAGAATAATATTGTTTATTATAAAGTAGATATTAATAATTATAATAGGTATTTAAGTATGGCTAAGTTATTTTACGATATTGAGTATAAGGAAGATTTATTAAATAATTTAGTGCATAAGTGTTTAGTTAAGGATATTAATAATTATAGTAAAATTAAGGATTTTATAAATGAATTATAGTTTTATATTATTAAATAAAGTTAAAAAAACAAATGATTATATTAATAAAGTATTAGTTAATTGTCCTAAAAAGGAAGTTGTTTTGAAAAGTAATTTAGAGGTTTGTTTATATAAAAGTATTGAATTATTATTTTATTATAAATGTAATATAGGTAAAGTCAAAGAAAAGAATTTAAAAGACTTTATTGTTAATTTAAGTATGATTGATTATTATATGGGTATTTGTTATAAAAGAAAAATTATTAATAAAAGAAAGTATGAAGTGATAGTTAATTTTATTATTGAAATTAGAAAGATTAGTTATGGTTTATTAAAAAGTGGTAGTTGATATTGAAAAATTAAATAAAGTTTATTTAGATATTAAAAGAAATACTAAACACAAAGAAAAGTTATTTATGTTTGAGTTATTTTATAATAGTAATGTTTGTAATATTAAAAATATATTAGAAAGTGATTTATATAGTCATGGGTATTATAATATATTTTTAATAAGTGACCCTAAGTGTAGAGTAATAATGAGTGAAAAGTTAATTGATAAAATAGTTAATTATTATATAAGTGAATATTATTTAAAGGAAAACATATTTAAAAGGCTTATATCCACTAATATAGCAAGTCGCGAGGGAAAAGGTAGTGGTGAAGGAATAAAGCTTGTTAAAGGCTTTATAAATAGTTTAAAATTAAATGGTAATGTATATGTTTTAAAGTGTGATATTAGAAAGTTTTTTTATAATATTGATCATGATATTTTAAAAGAAAAATTATTAAATCTTAAATTAGATAGTGAAATAGAAAAGATATTATTTAATATTATTGATAGTACTAATAAAACTTATGTTAATAAAAATATATTAAAGTATAATAATAAAGATATTACTTTATATAAGTATAATAAAGGTCTTCCTATAGGTAATATGAGTAGTCAAATACTTGCTTTATATTATTTAAATGATATTGATCATTATATAAAAGAAAAGTTAAGAATAAAGTGTTATGTTAGATATATGGATGATTTTTTATTATTTAGTAATGATAAAGATTATTTAAAAAAATGTTTATATTATATAAATATAGAGTTAAATAAATTAAAACTTAATTTAAATAGTAAAACTAATATATATAATGTTAATAATGGTTTTAGTTTTTTAGGATATACTTTTATATTAAAAAATAAAAAGTTAATAATTAAAATATGTAATAAAACAAAAAGAAGAATAAAGAAAAAAATAAAATATATGAATGATAAAAGTATAAGTAGCTATAAAGGTTATTTTAAATATAGCAACTTACAAGATGTTAATAAGTTATTAAATAGAGTAGAAAATCATTGAAATTTTATATCTTTTATGTTATTATCATTTAGTCAGCTTGCATATTATTATATGTAAGTGAGTAAGTGGGAGCGGAAAGAATAATAGCGATATAACCACTCGCGAAAAATTAAATCTAAAAATATAGGAGGTGTTTTCGTGGCAAAAGCAATAATGCAAAAAGTAAAACTTCAAATTGAAGCAGGTAAAGCAACACCAGCTCCACCAGTTGGGACTGTGCTTGGACCAGCAGGAATCAATTTGCAAGAGTTTTGTACTAGATACAATGATGCAACTAGAGATAAAATGGGAGATGTAATACCAGTTGAAATATCTGTTTATGAAGATAGAACATTTGACTTCGTACTTAAAACTCCACCAACTGCTACTTTATTACTTAAAGCAGCAAAAATTAAAAAAGGTTCTGTAAAAGGAGCTAATGAAATAGTTGCAACAATTACGAAAGATGATTTAAAAAAGATAGCTGAAATAAAATTACCAGACTTAAATGCTTATACTCTTGAAGAAGCTATGTCAACAATTGAAGGAACAGCAAGAAATATGGGAATAGCAGTAAAAGGAGTTAATGATGCAGAGCTTGCTGAACAAGCAGCAGAAGCAGCAGAAGCAGAAAAAGAAATGGCTAAGCTTGATGCTGAACTAGAACAAATGGAAGAAGAAGCTAAAGAAATGGCAGAAGCAGCAGCTACATCAACTGAAGAAGCAACAGAAGAAGAATCATCTGAAACAGAAGAAGATCAAGAAGAAAATAAAGAAGAATAAATTAAATAATCCGCTTAACTTATAACCACGTAAGGAGGTAAAAAAATGAAAAAATTCGGAAAGAACTATGTGGAAGCTTCAAAAAAAGTAGATAAGAAAAACTTATATTCTTATAAAGAAGCGATAAAATTAGCAAAATCATTAAGTAAAACTAAATTTGATGCAACTGTAGATGTTGCAATAAAATTAAATTTAGATACAAAAAAATCTGATCAACAATTAAGAGGATCACTTGTACTTCCAAATGGTACAGGTAAAAATCCTAAAGTATTAGTTATTACTAAAACTAAAGTTGCTGAGGCAAAAGCTGCTAAAGCTGATTTTGTTGGAGACGATGATATGATCAAAAAAATCGAAAAAGATGGTTGGTTCGATTTTGATGTTATCGTAGCGACACCAGATATGATGGCTAGTTTAGGTAAAATTGGTAAAGTTTTAGGGCCAAAAGGATTAATGCCTAACCCTAAAACTGGAACAGTAACTACTGATGTAGAAATGGCAGTATCAAATATCAAAAAAGGAATGATAGAATACAAAACTGATACATATGCTAATGTACATGTAGTTATTGGAAAGGTTTCATTTACTGAAAAAAAATTAGAAGAAAATTTAATTGCATTAGTAAATGAAATTATCAAAAATAAACCAACTGGTTCAAAAGGCGTTTATATAAAAAATATTAGTGTTTCAAGTACTATGGGACCTGGTATTAGAGTAGATAAAAATTCTTTTGACAATTAAAAATAATTGTTATATAATAATGTTCGTAAAACGAGTACCAAAGACAGTAGGGATTAAATAATTTAAAAATCCTACCGAGGAACTTATAAAAATGATTATAAGCTTTCCTTTGGGAAAGCTTTTATCGATATATGAAGGAGGAAGTGTATGGCAAGCGAAAAGAGTCTTAGTCTTAAAAAAGAAGTAGTAAAAGAAATTTCAAATAATATAAAAGATTCTAAAACATTTTTAATTCTTAATTATCAAGGATTAAAAGTTGATGAAGTATCTTTACTTAGAAAAGAACTAAGAGAAATTAATGCTAACTATAAAATTTATAAAAATACTTTAGTAGCTTTAGCATTAAAAGAAAATAAAATAGCCCTTGATGAATACATGGAAGGGCCAAATGCTTATCTTTTCTCTAGTGATATTATAGAACCTATTAAAGTAGTAAGTGAATTTGCTAAAAAGCATCCAGCACTAGAAGTTAGAGTTGGAATGATTGATGGAGAACAAGCAGATCAAGAGCTTATTAAAACTTATGCGTCAATACCTAATATGGAAGGACTTCTTACTATGTTAGCAGGTGGTATGATAGAACATGTTAAAAATTTAAGTATTGCACTTAACCTTTATTCTGAAGGGTTAGAAAAAAATTAAAGGAGGAGATTAATAATGGCAAAAATTAAAAAAGAAGACTTTATTAACGGTCTTAAAGAAATGACAATTCTAGAAGTTAAAGAACTTGTAGATGCAATGAAAGAAGAATTTGGAGTTGATCCAAGTGCAGTAGCAGTAGCAGCAGCTCCAGCAGCGGCAGCAGAAGAAGCAGGAGATGCAAAGAAAACTGTTGTTCTTAAAGAAGCAGGAGGACAAAAATTACAAGTTATTAAAATTGTAAGAGAAGTTACTGGTTTAGGACTTAAAGAAGCAAAAGATATAGCTGATGCTGGAGGAAATATTAAAGAAAATATTTCATCAGACGAAGCAAATGAACTTAAAGCAAAACTTGAAGAAGTTGGCGCAACTGTAGAATTAGTTTAATATGTAAAATAGCCCTTTGGGCTTTTTTACGTTTATTGAGATATAGAAAGAGGCAAAATGAATCATTATTTTACTAGTAATGAAAATTTAAAAAGTAATATAAAGACATTAAATTATAATATAGGGGACGTTGATTTTACATTTATGTCTGATAATGGAGTGTTTTCTAAAAATAAGGTTGATTATGGAACTAAATTACTATTAGATACATATCTATCTACCAATGCTGAAATATCAAATGCACTTGATTTAGGGTGTGGATATGGTGTTATAGGTATTGTTATTGGAAAACTTAAAAATTGTAAAGTTATGTTATGTGATATAAATAAAAGAAGTGTTCATTTGTCTTTAGAAAATATTAAATTAAATAAAGTAAATGGAGAAGCAATTGAAAGTAATTGCTATGAAAAAATAAATAATAAATATGATTTAATAATAACTAATCCACCCATTAGAGCAGGGAAAATTGTAGTTGAAAATATTTTAATAAATTCAAAAAAGTATTTAACAAATAATGGAGAGCTTTGGTGCGTTATTAGAAAAGATGGTGGAGCAAAATCTTTTATAAAATTATTAGAAAAACAATATAAAGTTGAAATAATGAATAAAAGTAAAGGGTTTTACATAATTAAGTCAAAATAATGTTGACTTGAGGAATAATCTTTAGTATAATTGTAAATTGGCAACGTTTACTTTTATATTTAAAGTTTATGTTCTTTTAAAATTTAGAAATTGGGGTGAAGATGTGGCTTACAAAGTACAAAAGTTTGGAGACCATAGAGAGAGAAGAAATTTCTCTAAAATGCGTAATGTTTATGAATTAACAGATTTGTTGGAAATTCAAAAAAGCAGTTACAAAAAATTCTTGGATGAAGGAATAAAAGAGGTATTTGATGATGTTTTCCCAGTTGAAAGCTTTTCTGGTTCGTTATCGTTGGAGTTTGGCGATTATTTCTTTGAAGAACCTAGATATACAATTAAAGAGGCTAAAGAAAGAAGAATTACTTATGCAGCTCCTTTAAAAGTTAATGCTAAGGTTTATATCAATGAAACAGGAGAAGTAAAAGAGCAAGAAGTATTTTTAGGTGATATGCCACTTATGACAGAAACTGGTACATTTATTATTAATGGAGCAGAAAGAGTAATTAACTCACAACTTGTAAGATCTCCTAGTGTGTATTTTAAAAGTGAAATTGATAAAAATGGAAGAAATATTATAATTAGCGAAGTGATTCCTACAAAGGGAACTTGGCTTGAATATGAAGTTGATGCACGTGGTGTTATTTATGTTAGAATAGATAGAACTAGGAAAGTACCTATTTCTACATTTTTGCGTGCACTTGGACTAAGTAGTAATGAAGAAATAGAAAATGTATTTGGTAAAGATGAATTGTTAGATAATACTTTTGCAAAAGATTCTACAAAAAATACAGACGAAGCTTTAATAGAAATATATGAAAAATTAAGACCTGGAGAACCTGCTACACTTGATAGTTCTAAAAACCAATTAATTGTTAGATTTTTTGATAAATTTAGATATGATTTAGCAAAAGTTGGTAGATATAAATTTAATAAAAAATTAAATGTATTAGAAAGATTATTAAACCAAAAAGTAGCACAGGATATAAAAGATGGAAATAAAATCATTGTTAAAAAAGGTGAAACTGTAACAAAAGAAAAATTAAGTGAATTAAAGGACTTGTTTGCAAAAGGATATGCTTTAAAAGAAGTTAAAATAAATGATGAGCTTGATACTTATAATAAAGTTCAAGAAGTTTTAGTATATGCTAATGACGGAAGTGATAAAGTTTTAAAAGTAATTGGTAATGATCCTACTATTGATAGTAGAAGACTTACAACAAGTGATGTGTATGCTTCAATATCATATTATATCAATTTACATTATGGTATTGGTAATTATGATGAAATAGATCATTTAGGAAATAGACGTGTTCGTCAAGGTGGAGAATTAATTCAAAATCAATTTAAAGTTGGTGTAACTCGTATGGAAAGAGTTATTCGTGAAAAAATGACAACTCAAGAAATTGAAACTGTAACACCAAAAAGTTTAATAAATATTAGACCAGTAACAGCGTCTTTAAAAGAGTTCTTCGGAAGTAGTCAATTATCAAAATTTATGGAACAAACTAATCCAATGAGTGAAATGAATGATAAAAGAAGATTAAGTGCACTTGGACCTGGTGGTTTATCAAGAGATAGAGCAGGTATGGAAGTACGTGACGTTAATTTAAGTCATTATGGAAGAATTTGTCCTATTGAAACACCAGAAGGACCAAATATTGGATTAATTACTAGTTTATCTAGTTATGCAAAAGTAAATGAATATGGTTTTATTATGACACCATATAGAAAAGTAACAAATGGAAAATTAACAAAAGAAGTTGTTTATATGACAGCTGACGAAGAAGAAAATTATTATATTTCTCAAGCTACAATAGATGTTAATTCAAAAAATGAAATAGTAGAAGAAAAAGTGCCTGCTAGATTTGAAGGAGATAATTTAATAGTAGAGAGAGAAAAAATAGATTATGTTGATGTTGCACCTTCACAAATAGTATCAATTACTACAAGTATGATTCCTTTCTTGGAACATGACGATGCAAAAAGAGCACTTATGGGTGCAAATATGCAACGTCAAGCAGTGCCTTTATTAAGAGCCGAAGCTCCATATGTAGCAACTGGTGTTGAACATGTTGCAGCAAAGGACTCTGGAGTTGTAGTTGTTGCTAAAGCTGATGGAGTTGTAGATTATGTTGATTCAAAACAAATAATTGTAAAACGTGAAAAAGGAAAAGATTTATATAATTTATACAATTATGAAAGAAGTAACCAAGAAACTTGTTACAATCAAAAACCAATAGTAAGAAAAGGTGACAAAGTAACAAAAGGAATGGTTATTGCTGATGGACCTTCTACTGATAAAGGAGAAATTGCTCTTGGTAAAAACTTAGTAGTAGCGTTCATGACTTATAATGGTTATAACTATGAAGATGCTGTAATATTGAATGAAAGAATTGTAAGAGATGATGTATTAACATCACTTCATATTGAACAACACGATGTTGAATGTAGAGAAACTAAACTTGGACCTGAAGAATTCACTAGGGATATTCCAAATGTAAGTGAAGAAGCTCGTAAGAATCTTGACTCAGATGGAATAATTAAAATTGGTACTGAAGTAAAAGAAAATGATATTTTAGTAGGTAAAGTTACACCAAAAGGAGTACAAGAATTAAGTAGTGAAGAAAAATTATTACATGCAATATTTGGAGAAAAAACAAGAGAAGTAAGAGACACTTCATTACGTGTTCCACATGGAAGTGCTGGAATAGTTCAAGATATTAAAATATTTACAAAAGAAAACAGCGATGAATTACCATCTGGGGTATCAAAAGTAATAAGAATTTATTTAACAAGTAAAAGAAAAATGAGTGTTGGAGATAAAATGGCTGG
>CAZSRL010000026.1:0-11047 GCA_964609615.1 uncultured Muribaculaceae bacterium | reverse complement strand
AACAGCTCTGAAAATTGCAATGGGAGCAGGGCTTACAGAGTCCAGGGCAAAGGAAGCTTTTAAGGCTTCGAAAAAGAAGGTAGCGGAGATTTGAGGCAGTGTCGCGAATTTGCTATAAATTCTAAGTTAATTTTTTGGGTATTGTATGCAAAACTAATCTACTGACCTCGAATTTTTTCTCAAAAACTTCTTAAAATTTGTAATCTTGCAGAGAAATTGGCACACTGCCTAGTTTGAGCTGACTTTTTTAGAAATACTTGACAACATACAAATTGAAAGCTAGAGCCTTCAAAACTAGCGAATATCACTCCCATTTTTTTCGTGTACCTTATTTTTTGTGCCTTTTGGATCTCAATCACCCCTAGTCTAAAAAAATTAGAGCTGCCTAAATATATGTTGCATATTTTTGACAGAAAAATAATAACAACTTGAAATATTTAGTTGCAGACACCCTACTAAAGAACAGATGTATTTAACCAAAAGTCCTATCAAAGACAAAATCTCGACCAGCTAAAAGTGTACAACTAATCGATCCCATCTTTTTCAAAATAAAGGACTCAAATGAACTTTTTTAGTCATTCCTGAATTTAAAACTACATATAGCTATATGATGTACTATTGGTAGGTATAAAATGAAATTATATATTTAATATGTTAATAGATGTTAAAATAATATAATACAAGACCAAATAGCGGAAGATTTATCTGAGAATTAGAACAATTATGTGTAATATATATTTCTCCAATTATATACATTTTTTATATGTATACATTGGCTTTATTTTAAATAATCAAATTGTAGGTAGTGGGTGTATACAATGGGTGGTAATAGAGTGGACAAAAGTATAGTAATCTTAATCCTCGCAGTGATAATGTTTATAACACCAGGCGTGGTTTCAGCAGATGATCTTGCTGGAAAAAGGATCTGTATAGATCCTGGGCACGGTGGCTATGATCCAGGTGCCACACGGGATGGTTTGGAAGAAGAAGATGTAAATCTAGATATCGCACTCAAATTAAAAGAACTTCTAACTGCAGAAGGTGCAGTACCTATACTGACTAGAGAAACGGATATTAATCCAGCTCATAAACAACGATGGGAAACATCACAAAATAATAATTGTGACATCTTTATAGCCATTCATTGCAATTCCAATGACAAAACTACACCGAGTGGCACTGAAGTATATTATTATCCAAAGGAAGGTACATCTAACGGAGATGCTGCTAAGAGTTTAGCTAATCAGGTATACGGAGAGGTAACATCGCATCTTGACACGGCGGGTAATAGGATTGGTCCTATTCGATATGCGTACGGAACGAGATCATATTGGGTATTAGGCGCAGATCAGTTTACGGGAATAACACAAACACCTGCAATTAACATAGAACTCGCGTTCATTAGTAATTCAGATGATCGTCAAAAATTGGCCAGTCCAGAATATCAACAGGAATCAGCTACTGCAATATTGCATGGCCTACAGTTATATTATGGGGGAACACCACAAGAGTTACAAGCTCCGAATAAGCCAACAGACCTTATTCAATACAAGTCCGATGGAATAACTGGGATACTTCTTGGTGACACTACTACTGAAAACATTATCATCATGACAGGTGGTGTTTCAGACCCAGGTGGAAATAGCGTACAATTAGAAGTGGAAGTTAAACCTGTTAATACAGAATTTACTGGCACTTCCACATTCCTCTCGCCATTGGTAGCTTCTGGCAGCACAGCTTCTGTAACATATACAGGTTTATCTGATGGTGTATACAAATGGCGCGCAAGAGCAAAGAATTCAAATGGTGCTACTGGATTCTGGCAGGATGCGGGTGGTAATGCTGAGAACGATCCCGACTTCAAAGTTTC
Source organism: uncultured Muribaculaceae bacterium (assembly GCA_964609615.1). GTDB lineage: Bacteria > Bacillota_I > Bacilli_A > RF39 > UBA660 > CAZSRL01. The sequence continues at coordinate 9,177 of CAZSRL010000026.1, read as the reverse complement.
AATAGCTCAGGCCTCTCCAGTCACGTTAATGGTTTCACCAAGTTCGGGAAGGCAGGGAACGATATTCACTTTCAATGGAAACGGATATACTCCCAATGGAGCAATAGAATTCCATGTAAGAAAGCCGGATAATACTGAATTTCCTGCTGCAATATTGACTGCTTCCAGTTCAGGAGTTCTCAGTTATTCATATCAAAGTACTACTGCAAGCCCAGTTGGAACCTATACCATTTGGGCTATTGACAAGACTACGGGTAGGCAGAGTAATAATGTTCAAGAGACTATAAACCGGACATCGATGCATTTAAAATAAGTAACGACGTTTTTAGAGGTTATATCACAGTTTGACAAGCCAAGGCATAAATAAAAAACTACATTAAGTACACGTTTCAGAACAATATCACTGCTTAGTGATAACGAAAAAAAGGACTCCAAGTTTTTAAAAAGCTAAAAACTTTATGGAGTTCTTCTTTTTATTAAATTTAAGCCAGTGTATCGTGTTTTTTACGGTTTTGTGACAGGTTCCTACGGTTCACGACAATTTGGTTTATATATTCTAAGAATCATAACGGTTTTCAGGCAAATCGCAGCGATTTATGAACTACTGCGGAGTCAATATCTTCTAAATTTTATAAAAAATGCATTGAGCTTGAGACGGAAAATAGAATTAATTTCTTAATCCAAGCTTCTAGGAAATTGTATCAATAAATCCAGTCCTCATGCCTAACAGGTAATTGATTCAATCTATCCCTGCAAAATTGCCATTTTGGCATGAACTGGTCCATTAGCGTGATAAAGTGAGAATTGTGCGTTGGCTCCAGTATATGTGCCATTTCATGCACAATGGTATATTCGAGACACTCTTCTGGTTTTTTGGCAAGCTCGGTATTGAGCCTGATGTTACGTGCTTTATGGTTACAGCTTCCCCATTTTGTTCTCATCCGCTGCACAAAGAACCGCTCTACCTTCACGCCCAGCAGTGGTTCCCATCTGGCAATTAATGGCGGTATAGCTTTTTTGAGCTGCTCGCGATACCATGCATCAATAATAGACTGCTTTTTTTTATCGTCTGTTCCGGGACGCACCCGCAGGATCATTTTGCTGTGTTTTAATTCGACTGATGGAGCTTCATTGACTTCGATCACCTTGAGCAAATAGCGCTTCCCCCACACGTAATGACTTTCAAGGTCCAGATACTCGCGAGGAGTTTCACGCTCCTGTTCCTGGAACTTTTTCCTTTGTTGCTTGATCCATCCCAGCCTGGAGATAGCGAATACACGAATTGTATCTATATCCATTCGCAGGGGCGCAGATATTTTGACTCTGCCATTAGGAGGATACACACTCAGGTGAATGTTTTTGATATCCTTGAGCACTACGTCTACTGTGATATCCCCGAGTTCAATCTGCGTGGTCATCAGTATTCCTTTTGTGCCTTTATAATTAAGAAGATGCGCTCTACCTCGTCTACATCATTCAAGACATCATGTATGGCTTTCTTGATTACCCGTTCACGGGGTTCAATACCGCGCCAATCATCAGACCTGACCCTTTTTACCGTTTCATCGAGCCTGAGTGCCAGTGCAAGAACCTTATCGTGAGGAGTTACATATTCATCGCTTTCCTTTGCCAGATCCTCGGAATATCCTCCTTGGTTTTGCAGATTGTTGTAGAGAGCTCTCAATGCAGGGCTTTTCTTCAGAACTTCGCTAATATCATCCTCATGTCCGGCTTCTACCTGCTTTACCAGATCAGCAATTCTTTTTAAGTATTCTTCATATTCGATGGCTTTAGCTTTCCTGGCGGCTATAATTTCGTCCAGCAGAGCAGACATTTTCTCATAGTAAGCAGGGTCGTTCAGGTGTTCTTTGATTATTTTGCTGCGGACATTGTTCTCAATTGTCTCTGCAACAGCATTCCTATTTCCTTTTAATCCACCTAGCTGGGTTACGATGGCTTTGTCGATGCCTGTTTTTACGATCAGTTCAAGCAGAGGCATGTCTTCAAAGGATGAGACCTTTCTGGGCTCGGATGCCTCTATGTAAGTGTCGATTAAATGGCGCATGTCCGCTTCGTAAGCCTTCAGGTCGAGGCTTTCCCCACTCGCTTTGCGGATGATCTCGCGGATATTCAGGTAATGCTCCAGCAACTGCTTAATGCGGGCAGTGTCTGAACTGCTGTATCCGGCGGATTCCAGTTCGTCAGAAATGTTGGCATAAGCACGGACCAGTGAAGCAGTGGCTTTGTAGAGTGCAGCACGTTGTGTTTCGTGTTCCTGGAGGTCGGTTGGGATCTCCGTATTGCCGCAGAAATAGTGGATGTATTCAAGTTCGCCTTTTGGCGGCTCAACAGGTTCGCAGAGCAGGGCAAGAGCCTCAAGGGCATTATCAAGTCGTTCCCTGCCTTTTTTAAGGCGGTCCTGCATCAAAACATCAGGATCGACGCCGCCTGCGCTGCGGTCCAGTTCGGAAGAGTAGACCTGAAGTGCTCCGGTCCCCCTGTCGTTGACCAGATTTTTAAACAGGTCTTTGTAGTCCACGATATATCCGAAGTCTTTGTCCTCGCCGTCCAAACGGTTAGTACGGCAAATAGCCTGGAAAAGTCCGTGATCCTGCATTGACTTATCTATATATAAATAGGTACAGGGTGGAGCATCAAATCCGGTGAGAAGCTTGTCAACGACAATAAGCAGCTTCATGTTCGCTGGTTCTTTGATGAACAGGGACTTTGCTTTCTCTTCGTAGGTTTCGGTCTTAGTCATGCCCGGAGTGGTTTCGATATTTTTAAGCAGTTCCGTGTAGGTGCTGTAGACGAACTCTTTTTCTGTCTCGGTATTTGCGCCTGTATCCTCTTTTGTTACATCCTGAGCCTGAGGGTTGTAAGAGGTTACCACTGCACATTTGCCTTTGAAAGGTGTTTTCTGGAAAAGGGTGAAGTACTTGCAGGCTTCGTAGATGCTTGATGCTACAAGAATTGCATTCCCGCGTTCGCTTGACAGGCGGGGCTTTACACTAAAATCGAATATGATGTCATTTACCACCCGATCCATGCGTGAACGTGAACTGAGCAATTTCTGCATGGTGCCCCAGTGTTTCTTGAGTTCGTCCTTCTGCCAGTCGTTGAGCCCTTTTGTTTTTGCCTCAAACCATGCATCAATTTTTTGTTCGGAGCCAAGACGCTGGTCGATGTCTCGTGCCTCATAAACCAGGTCGAGGACTACTTTATCTTCTACTGCCTCACTGAATTTGTAGGTGTGGATATAGCCTCCGAAGACTTCCAGGCTGGTCTGTTTATCTTTTTTGAGAAGCGGCGTTCCGGTAAAACCGATGAAGACTGCACTCGGCATAATCGCTTTCATAGCCCTGTGCAATTTCCCGCTCTGGGTGCGGTGGCACTCGTCCACGAAGACAAAAACCTCGCCTACTGTTTTGCTGGGTTGGGACTCCAGGTCCTTTATGAACGTATCAAAATCGTTAGCGCTCTTGCGCCCGAATTTGTGGACAAGGGAACAAAGGAGGCGGGGTTTAGCCTGACTGAGCTGGCTCATCAGTTCGCGACCGCTGGCGGTGCGTATGATAGTCTCTCCTGCATCATTGAATATGCCTTCTATCTGTTTGTCCAGCTCATCACGGTCAGTTACGATAACCACGCGTGCATTGGGGTTATTTTCCAGAATCCATTTGGCAAGCAGCACCATGACAATGCTTTTTCCGCTCCCCTGCGTGTGCCAGATAATTCCTCCCATGTGCTGCCGGACATGTTTCTGCGCTGCTTTGATTGCGAAGTACTGGTGAAAGCGGGGAAGCTTTTTCACGCCGCCGTCAAAGAGAACGAAGTAATACATCAGTTCTATGAGTCGGTTTTTGCTGCACATTTTGAGAAGGTATTTGTCGAGCTTGAAACGGCTGTTGTCCTCTTCATCTTCTTTCCATGTGAGGAAAAATTTCTCCTGAGTGCCGATAGCGCCATACATCAAGCCTTCAGAATCGTTGCCTGCAAAGATGAACTGCACGGTGCTGAAGAACCATTCGTTAAACTCAGGCTGCTGGTTTGACAGGTTCTGGCGGATTCCGTCTTCTATGGTCACACGGCTGTTTTTCAGTTCAAGCACGCCGACTGCGATGCCGTTCACGTAGAGTACAATGTCGGGGCGGCGCTCACGGTTTCCCCTGAGGGTTACTTCCTCAGCAATAGCGAAATCGTTCTTCTCCGGTTCCTGCCAGTTTATGAGCTGAACGCTATCCGTAACCTTGCATGCTTCGGTTTTCACTGGGACGCCGTAGCGCAGAAGACTATACACAGCCTGATTGTTGCCATAGAGGCTCTGGTTGTGGCGGTTCGCTGCGTTTTTCAGCAGGTGGTGTGCGACGCCGATCTGAGTGGGGGTGTAGCCGCTTTTTGTCAGGTAGGCTTCGAGCAGTCCTTTTTCTATGTTACTGTTGTCTTCACGGTCAATCCAGTTGCCGAGGTAACGGTAGCCAAGCTCGTCATGAAAAAGAGAGATTATTCGGTCCTGAGTGGCTCTTTCTGGCTTGCCTATAGTGCTCATATTAATCGAATCCTCCCTGTAAGCAATTCCTGCATCATACCCTGCTTGATCTGGCGGGCTTTGGCAAGCTTTTCCTCCAGCGCGGTGATCTCTGAGTCCATGTCGGAGAGGATGGTTGCGATAGCTACTTGTTCGGAAAGTGACGGAAGAGGGACAAGCATCCTTGAAATCATTTCGCGTCGCACAGAATCAACAGATGATTTTGCAGTCATCTGCATGATACGGTTGTAGAAGTGATTACTGAAATAGAGAAAGAAGAAGTAGCCGTCTATTTGAGAATTGAACTCTGAAATTAGGTAAACACGTTGGTGAGCATCAAATTTACCTTTGATATAGTGGAAAACCTTTCCAGTTCCAACTCCATCGCCAGCTGTCAGGATTGCTTCCCCATCATAGGAGTAGGAATTAATGCGCTCAATTTTCTGGGACCTAACAAAAAACGGATATTGTCCGTCATCTACTCGATCTTGAGTGTTCTTTCCTCCAGTAGTAATGTGGGCGAGGTTTTCTATGCAATCAAGATTCCAATCTTCTGGAATCAACCCCACTTCAGTCTTTTTGTAACCTCTTTTGATTTCAAACTCCGGCAGCCTTCTCTTACCAGTCAGCAACTCCTGCATGGCGCCCTGTTTAATCTGGCGTTTCTTGGCGATGAGCTGCTCAAGGGATTCGATGAAGGCATCCGTATAGGAAAGGGCTTCGGCGATGGATTCTTGTTCGGCTTTAGTGGGTGGGAATGGAATTCTGACCTTTTTCAAGATAGAAATCGAAAGTTCCATTCGCGTTGTACCAACAACAGCCACCCCTAGATGCTGTTGCATCAAGTTAGATTGAAGCATTTGGAAGATGAACTTAGGAACAATACCTTCACGAAGATGAAGTCGGGCAAGGTCACGGCTGATGTTCCCGTAAAATCCAAGTGGTACAATCCCAATACGTCCTGTTGTTCCTTTTACTGAAATCAGAACATCTTCTGGATAAACACGGCTTCTGAGATAGGGACGTTCTACTTCAACTGATGCGCGATGAATGTTGGTGGTATAGTCAGAGTTAAGATTCTTGATAGCAAGCACAGGAATACCGTTTGCTGTGTAAGAGCCAACTTGAACGATACCATAGCAGATTGGAGATTCCTCTTTTACAATATCTTCGAGTTTTGGATCATTCCAATCCTCCGGTATCACCCCCACCTCCGTCTGTTTGTAGCCAGGTGGGATATTTTCGGCGATGCCTTCCGCGCTCATAGCCTAAACCCCATCCTCTCCAAGTGTCGGTTCACTTTTGCTTCCAGTTCAGCCACGCGGTCAGTCATCTGCGGCATCGGGATTTCGTAGCGTTCGGCGAGCTCTTTCACGCGCTGGGTAAGGGACTGGCTGATCCGGTCCATTTCTCCATGAATGGCTATATCCAGTGAAGAAAGCCATTTATCTTCCACAACCAGCGTTTTGACATCGTCCTCAGTAAGCTTTGGATAATAGTGGTAGGCTTTTGAATCGAGTAAAGTCTCAGCATCCTTCAGGCGCTTCTTGAGGTTTGCCTCCTCATTGGCAAGTCTCAGCCAGTCATTGAGGACAGCAGCTTCTTCTTTTGCTTCCCTATCGCTTTTTATATCTTTCAGGCGTGCAGCGACATTTTTTATATCTTTCAGGCGTGCAGCGACATTTGCCTTATTAACCTTTTCAAGTTCGGAAAAAGCGCCTTCTTCTCCTCCATGTTCTTCTTCCAGCTCTGTCATGCTGGCAGTAATACTTTCCAGCTCAGCAGTGAGTTTATCGATAGCTTCCTGCTCTTTGGCGAAGTAGCGGGAAACGATAAGCGGCTTTGGCACAAGGTCGCAGATCCAGCCCTTGTCTTTCTCCTTTCCCTTCTTGTCCTTCTCGGTAATGCGGTAAGTATCAGCCTTCCAGCCCTCATCCGCTATCAGGTAGCAGTCATCCTGCATAGTCTCAGCCCAGTAGTCCATAAGGTGCTGATAAATATCATACTGGCTGATGAGCGGCTTATCTGCATAATGAGCGAGCAGGTTTTCGGAAAGCTCGTCTATGATTTCCTTCGGGTGGCAGCCGGGCTCTAACTGCCTGAGCACATCAGAAGTTTTTGTACGCCAGGCAGCGAAATGTGCATTCATGTCAGCGATAAAAGCTGCAAACTCCGGGTGCTCGTAGATGGTGGATTTGATAGCTGACTTGTCCACGGCAAGCTCCAGATAGCCGGGGCGCTTCTCTTTAAACAGGGTCTGTCGAAGCTGCGGACAGATATTCCAGTAACTCTGGAGGGCATCAATATCTGCACATGGGATTCCTCCATGCAGGTGTCCTTCTATATCCTGAAGGTCTTCATCCTGCTGGCTGTCAATGTAGCGTGGAAGGTTGAGGTTGAACTCGTTCTTCTCGATTTCCTCAAAGCTGACAATCCGCGAGTATTTCGGGATCTCTGCCTGCCTTGTGAAAACGTCCACTATCCTGTGGATATCCTGGGCACGCAGTCGGTTCTTGGGGCCGTCCTTCATGAAACCCGCACTGGCATCGATCATAAAAATGCTCTTACGGTTTTGAGCCTCTTCCTTATCAATAACAATAATACATGCAGGGATGCCTGTGCCGTAGAAAAGGTTGGCTGGCAGGCCGATGATACCCTTAATGTAGCCTTTGCGCACGAGAGCATGGCGGATCTCGGCTTCGGAATTGCCACGGAACAGAACACCGTGCGGCAGAATACATGCCCCTTTGCCCGTGCTCTTGAGTGAACGAACGATATGTAACAGATAAGCGTAATCTCCCTGCTTGGCAGGTGGGATTCCAAATGGCTTAAAACGTTCGTAAATATCTTTAAGCGGGTCCAGTCCTGTGCTCCACCGCTTGTCACTGAAAGGTGGATTGGCAACGACGTAATCAAAGGTCTTGAGCGTCTCCCTGTCCTTGAACCTGGGGTCTGTCAGGGTGTTTCCCTGCACGATAAGAGCTTCGGGGTTGTTGTGCAGGATCATGTTCATGCGGGCAAGACCGGAAGTGGTTGCATCTTTTTCCTGGCCGTACAGGGTTATCTTGGTCCTTGCCTCGTCTGCAACTTTCAAAAGAAGTGAACCGGAGCCGCATGTTGGATCATAGGCTGTTGTGGAGCTTGTGGTATCGGCATAGCGGATTCCGAGTATCTGTGCTATAATTCGGCTGACTTCGGCAGGAGTATAGAACTGGCCTTTGCTTTTTCCACTTTCCGTTGCGAAGTGACGCATCAGGTATTCGTAGGCATCGCCCAGGATATCGTCGCCTTCGGCACGGTTCTTTGAGAAATCAAGGGCAGGATTCTCGAAAATGGCAATAAGGTTAGTAAGCCTTTCCACCTGTTCCTTACCGCTGCCGAGCTTGGCAGAGTCGTTGAAGTCCGGCATGTCAGACAGCTTGTTGGCATTGACCAGTGGGGCGATTATTTTTTTGTTGATCTGATCGCCGATATCAGGTTTGCCTTTGAGTGCGACCATATCCTTGAAGCTTGCACCCTCAGGGACATTGATAGGTGCAAAAGGAATGTCAGCGTATTTGTCGCTGACGTATTTGATAAACAACAGGACAAGTACATAGTCCTTGTACTGGCTGGCATCCATTCCACCGCGCAATTCATCGCAGCTGGACCAGAGAGAAGAGTAAAGTTCGGATTTTTTTAGAGCCATTTCATACCACCAATGAATACTTACTCCGGGATGATCGGCTGAACACGAAATAGAACCTTTGCAGATTGAAAATGTTGTTAACGAATTTCAAGTAGTTCGGGACAACGCTGATATTACGTTCCCCGCTTTCTGGGTCCATTATGCGGGCCGAAATGTGTTTTCCGTTTTGGTTCATGCATTTTCATCTTCTTATTATAGTAACTATCCAACGATGACAATTAAAAGTAATAAATGTGTTCATTTCCCTCAGAACAGAGTTATGATTTACATATCTTTTCACTGCTTATTCTGAAGTTTTTTATGTCCCGAGAACCTTATCACTGACGAAACCGCTTTGAAAATTGCAATGGGCGCCGGCCTTACTGAGTCAAGGGCAAAGGAAGCTTTTAAGGCTTCGAAAAAGAAGGTAGCGGAAATAGTTTAAGCTGTATAGCAGAGATAGTTTAAGCTGTATAGCAGAGATAGTTTGAGCTATATAGCAAAGATAGTTTAAGCTGTGATGGACTTAAAAATTAAAGCGTTATGGGTAGAAATAATAGCTATTGATCCGTCTCTGTAAGGTTGAAAAAATATAAGAGGTTACAATTCAAAAATCTCTTTACAAAAGCCGAAACTTTCAATTATTCGCCGCATTTTTTCCAGATAAGTAGCCGAAGGGTATGGCTATCAGGTCTCCTATGATAAAGCTCAGGAATATCGCAGCAAATACATGTCCATGGGCTGGAAACTGCCCTTTTACTGCGAGATGCAGGGTAACCCCTGCAAGCCAGACTCTCTTATAGGACAAGAGTAAATTCCATTTTGATTTATCGCCTTAAATTTGTATAGCATTTAAATTTCAACAGAATTTTTAAAAATCTTTGATTTTTGTTTATAAGCCGGTTCCTGCTGCACCACCCGAATACCATAAATAGTCTTTTTTTCAACTATTTTAGTTTTGAATCAAAACGAGTAAGTAGCA
>CAZSRL010000025.1:0-11583 GCA_964609615.1 uncultured Muribaculaceae bacterium | reverse complement strand
TAAAACATGTGAAGATTATAAAACTATAATTCGTGAAAAAGGAGAAGAAGCTTTATTTGAATTAGGTATAACAAGAGTTGATTCAAATTTAGTAGAACTAATTGGTAAACTATATTTTAGAACTAGTTATGGACAAAATGCATTACAACATTCAAAGGAAGTTGCATCACTTGCTGGAACTATAGCTGGTGAAATTGGAGAAAATGTAGGACTTGCTAAAAGAGCAGGTATATTACATGATATAGGAAAAGCAATTGACTTTGAAATGGAAGGATCACATGTTGAAATAGGAGCATCTATTGCAAAGAAATATCATGAAGATAAAACTGTAATAAATGCGATTGAATCTCATCATGGTGACAAAGAAAAAACAAGTGTTATTTCAGAATTAATTCAAATAACAGATACACTTTCTGCTGCTAGACCAGGAGCAAGAAATGATTCATTAGAAAATTATATTAAAAGACTTCAAGACTTAGAAGCTATTGGTAATAAAATAGAAGGTGTTGAAAAAACATTCGCAATGCAAGCTGGAAGAGAATTAAGAGTAATTGTTAAACCTGATAAGATTGATGATACAACAAGCTATAAAATGGCAAGAGAAATAAAAGAAAATATTGAAGAAGAACTTCAATATCCAGGAACAATTAAAGTTGTTGTAATAAGAGAAACAAGAGCAGAAGAAACTGCTAAATAAACAGACATTTGTCTGTTTTTTATTTACAAGTATTATATTTTATGTTAGTATAATTTCTCGTAGTTAATTTTATTAGATATGTGAGGCGATAGAATGAAAAGAAAACTATTAGAAATAAAAGAAACGATTGAGGAAGAATTAAGTAGCATTGTAGATGAAGCAAATATAAATTTTAAAGAAACAAAAGCATCATATTTTTTAATGGGTACATATGATGATGTTTCAATGAAATTAAGATATAATAAAATAATAAATGAATTAACATTAAGGATATCTAATGGTGATTTATTTACTAAAAATTTATTAAAAAATATTATTATTTTAAAAATTGGAGAAGAACCTCTAATTGAAGAAAACACAGAAGATTATTCTGCTTATTGGGATAATATAAAATTAGAAAATAATTACACAAAAAAAAGAAAGAAACAATTATTTTAAAAAAAACTGCTATTTTGTAGCAGTTTTTTTATTATTATTAACTTCTAATATCATAGGAAGTATTATTGGTCTTCTTCCAGTAAGTTCAGTTATGTATGAATTAATTTCTAGTATTATATAATTTTTTAAATCAGTATAATTTAAATAACTATTATTTTCTAAGAAAGTATCAGTTAATGTTTTAACTTTACTTTGAATATTTTTTATTAATTGAGTATTTTCATTTACAATAACAAATCCTCTAGTAGTAATATTTGGATTTATTAATTGTTTTTTAGTAACTGGATTAATATTTAATATAACAACTAAAACTCCATCTGTTGACATCATTTTTCTATCTTTAATTATTATATTACCAATATCACCAATTCTATTACCATCAACATATATATCACTAACTGGGAATGTACCTGATTTTTTAACACCATTTTTAGTTATACTTAACATATCTCCATTTTTTAATATAAAGCAATTTTCTTTTTTAACTCCGCATGAACTAGCTAAATCTGCGTTTGCTTTTAACATTCTATATTCACCATGCATAGGCATAAAATATTGTGGTTTTATTAATCTAAATAATAATTTTAAATCTTCTGATTTAGCATGACCGCTTGTATGAATATCAGATAGTTCTGTGTTTGTGTATACAGTAGCGCCTTTTAAATATATTTTGTTAATAATTCTATTTACACTAAGAGCATTACCTGGAATAGGTGATGAAGAGAATATAATTGAATCATCTGGCATAAGAGTAATATTTCTATCTGTTCCATTTGCGATACGAGATAAAGCAGCTAGTGGTTCACCTTGTGAACCAGTACATAGTAAGCATACATCTTTAGAAGGTAATTTATTAGCTTCTTCACCTGAAATAAATATATCTTTTTCTTTAATATAGCCACATTCAACAGCAATATCAATATTATTTTTCATACTTCTACCAAATATAGCAATTTTTCTATTATTTTTTTTACTTGTTTCAATAATATGAGTAAGTCTATAAATATTACTTGCAAATGTAGCTACAATAATTCTTCCTGTGCTAACAGCAAATATTTCTCCCATGGCTTCATCTACTATAGATTCACTTTTTGAAAAACCTGGAGTTAAAGCATTAGTACTATCACTAAGTAATAATTTAACTCCTTCATCTCCTAATTTAGCTATTTTTTGTAAATTAGCCATAGGCCCTATTGGTGTCATATCAAATTTAAAGTCTCCAGTTGATACAATTATTCCATTAGGACTATGAAGAATTACTCCATATGAATCTGGAATAGAGTGAGTAGTAATAAAAAAGTCTATATTAAAATATTTTGTTTTAATTACTTTACTTTCATCATATTCTACTAAGTTTTTATATGTTACTTGCTTGTCTATAAGTTTTTTCTTTATTAATTCTAGAGCAACTTTAGGAGCAAATATTTTAGGAATATTAACTTCATTTAATAAAAAACTAATTCCTCCTATATGATCTTCATGTCCATGTGTTATTATAAGACATTTAATCTTTTTTTCATTTTGCTTTAAGAAAGTATAATCCGCTAGAACATAATCTATTCCTAAAAGAGCATCCTCTGGGAACATAACTCCAGCATCTATTATTATAATTTCATCATTATGCATGAATACATACATATTTTTTCCTACTTCACCTAAACCACCCAAAGCAAAGACTTTGGTATCGTTTATATCGTTTTTTGTTTTCATTTTTTCCCCTTTCTAAATAAAAAAATAAAAGTTCTTTTAAACTTTAACAATTATACATTATAAAATAATCAATGTCAACTTGAAGAAGATTTATAATCATGATAAAATTATCATTAGGAAGTGGTAAAAAATGAAAAGAAAAAAAACTAAAAGTGAAATAAGTCAAACAATAATTTATTTTATTGTTATTGCTGTAATTGTTATAGGATCTATTCTTATTTTTAATAAAATATCTTCAAGTCCATGTAGTAATTATGGTATTAAATATAAGAACAAGGAAATCATAAAATATTTTGGTAAAAATGAATCATTAAAAATACCAGTATATATTGATAAGATAGGTGAAAATTCTTTTGCATCAGATTTAGGATATGCTCCAAGATTAAAATTTGTTCAAATACCTGGTAATGTTAAAACAATAGGAGAAGCTGCTTTTATGTACGGTAATATTGAAACTGTTATAATGGAAGAAGGAGTTAAAAAGATTGGAAATCATGCTTTTAGTGATACATATAAACTAAAAAGAATTGTTTTACCTAGTACAATTAAAGCTCCATTAAAAGTATCAATGTTTAATGTTGAAGAGAATAGAACTAATACAGTTGAATATATATGTGTTAAAGGAAGTTATGCATGTTCTTTTTACAAAAAAAATGAAGAAGCTTTAAATGTTACAACTAAATTTAAATTAATTGAAGTTAAAAAAATAGATAAATATTTAAAAGTTAAAAGTTGCTAAAGAAAGGGAAACATACTTATGGGATTGTTTAATAAAGTTAAAAAGTTATTTAAAACTAAAAATGAACAAACAAATAATGAAATAAAAACATATGAAAAAGGACTTGAAAAAACAAGAGATAATTTTGTTGAAAAAATAAATGTTTTAGGAATTAAACATACTAAAATTAATGAAGAATTTTATGAAGAATTAGAAAATATTTTAATAATGGCAGATGTTGGTATTAATACAGTTATGGATTTTATGGATAGATTAAAATATAGAGTAAAAAAAGAAAATATAACTAATTTTGAATATTTAAAAGAAGTAATAGTAGATGAATTGTTTTTAATTTATGTTAATGATGAAGTAATAAGTAGTAAGTTAAAAACAAATAATAATGGACCAACAGTTATGTTGTTTGTTGGAGTAAATGGTGTTGGTAAAACAACTAGTATTGCTAAAATTGCTCAAAAATTAAAATTAGATAATAAAAAAGTTATGATGATCGCAGGAGATACTTTTAGAGCTGGCGCTGTTAATCAATTAAAAGAATGGGCTATGAAAACATCTTCTTTATTTTATGGAAAAGATGTTAAGGATCCCGCTAGTGTTGTTTATGACGGACTAGAGATAGCAAAAAAAGAGAATGTTGATGTAGTACTTGTTGATACAGCTGGTAGACTTCAAAATAAAGTAAATCTAATGCAGGAGTTAGAAAAAATAAATAAAATAATGGATAGAGTAATCCCAGGTTCTCCACATGAAGTATTACTTGTTATAGATGCTACAACTGGGCAAAATGGAATTTCACAAGCTCAATCATTTAAAGAAATTACTCCAATAACTGGAATAATACTTACTAAATTAGATGGAACTGCTAAAGGTGGGATTGTACTTGCTATTAAAGAAAAAGTTAATATTCCAGTGAAGTTTGTAGGCTTTGGAGAAAAAGCAGAGGATTTAATGGAATTTGATATTGAAAAATATGTATATGGATTATTTAAAGGAATGATGTAAATGAAAACTAGGGAATATATTATAAGTTTATATGAAATATATAAATCTTTACTTACATTAAAACAACAACAATATTTTGAATATTATTATTATGAAGATTTAAGTTTAAGTGAAATAAAAGAAAATACTAATGTTAGTAGAACTATTATTAGTAAAACTATTAATGTAGTAGAAGATAAGCTTAAGTATTATGAAGACAATTTAAATATTTATAAAAAGAATAATAAATTAAGAGAAGTAATTAAAACAATCAAAGAAGAAGACATAAAAGAACAACTAAATAGTATATTATAAGGAGGGTAAAATGTTTGAAAGTTTATCTGATAGATTACAAAATGCAGTAGATAAAATTAAAGGGTATGGTTTAATAACTGAAGATAATATAAGTGGTGTAATGAGAGAAATTAGACTTGCTTTATTAGAAGCTGATGTTAATTATAAAATAGTTAAAGAATTTACTGATTCAGTAAAGGAAAAAGCATTAGGTGAAGAAGTAAGAAAAAGTATAAAACCTAGTGAATTATTTATTTCTATATTAAAAAATGAATTAGTATCATTATTAGGAGGAAATAAAGAAGATTTAGAGGTTAACAAAACACCAACTATAACTTTGTTAGTAGGACTTCAAGGTAGTGGTAAAACAACTACTGTTGGAAAACTTGCTAATATGGTTAGAAAAAAATATAAAAAGAAACCTTTATTAGTGGCGTGTGATGTATATAGACCAGCTGCTATAGATCAATTAAAAGATATAGGAAAAGAACTTAATATAGAAGTATATAGTGAAGGTAAAGGGAATCCAGTAGAGATTGCAAAAAATTCTATAAAATATGCAAAAGATAATAATTTTGATTATATTTTAATTGATACCGCAGGTAGACTACACGTAGATGAAGAATTAATGGATGAAATTAAAAATATTGAAGATGCTGTCAAACCTAATGAAATATTATTAGTAGTAGATGCTATGATGGGTCAAGATGCTATTAATGTAATAACTGGTTTTAATAAAAAAGTATCTCTTACTGGATGTATTCTAACAAAAATGGATGGAGATACAAAAGGTGGAGTTGCTCTTAGCGTTAGGCATTTAACAAATATTCCAATAAAACTCGTTGGGGATAGTGAAAAGTTAGATGGAATAAGTGAATTTTATCCAGAAAGAATGGCTGAGAGAATACTTGGTATGGGTGATATTCTTACCATTGCTCAAAAGGTAGAAGATATTATAGATAAAGATGAAGCTGAACAAACAGCAATTAATTTGAAAAAGGGAAAGTTTGATTTAGAGGATTTTCTTAAAACTTTAAATCAAATAAAAAAACTTGGACCACTTGAAAATGTATTAAAAATGATACCTGGGGCAAAAAAAATGGGAATACAAAATGCTAAAATAGATCCTAAGGTAATAAGTAAAACACAAGCTATAATATACTCAATGACAAAAGAAGAAAGAAGAAAACCTGAAATAATTAAAGCTAGTAGAAAACAAAGAATAGCTAAAGGTTCAGGAACATCAGTACAAGAAATAAATAGATTATTAGATCAATTTGAACAAATGAAAAAAATGATGAAGCAACTTAAAAATAAAAATGTGAAGTTACCATTTTAATTACTTTACATTTTTTTTCATTAATTGTTGCATTTAAATATATTTAAATGGTATAATATAGTTAATAAAATAGAAAGAAGGTATTTTTAAAATGAAGAAAATAATAACTGGCATTATAATGACTGGAATAGCAATAGGTTTTTCGTTTTTACTACCAAGTAATGTAAAAGCATTAAGTGATGTAACTATTGGAGTAACACCTACTAATGGAACTAGGGTTGAACTTGCAACAAATACAGCTACTGGAGTAAATATAAGCCTTGCTACAAATTGTGACAATGGTTGTACAATAGATTTTGGAACATTAACTACTAAGATAACTGACACTGATAATTATCTTAGCATAAGTTATGTTGGAGATTTAGATACTAGTACAGCTAGTGTTAAGAATGCAACAACTACAACACCAACAGTTGCATTAACAGATAACTTCAAGAAGTATGGAGCAGTAAAAGTACAATTAGCGGATAGGGAGTTAGTATTTACAACATCGACTTTTTTAGGGTTTGATACTGTAATTGGAAATAGTACTAGAGAAGGAGAATATTCAAGTTTCTTATCAGATAATAGTCCTTTAATTTTGACTAATCAAAGTAGTGCACTATTACAAACATATTATGGAGTAAATAATATTGGATTAAAATTATTAAGTGGACAAACAATTACAAATATTACATCTAAAACTGATGGTGTAACAATTAGTTGTCCTGCATATACAGCTCAAAGTGTATGTAATTTAACTGTAAACGTAGATAATAATACTGCGTTATATCAATATTACAAACCATTAACTGAAGTAAAGTTAGAAATAACTCTAGGTAGTGGAACAAAGGTAACTAAAACAATTAATTTAGAAAAAATAGCAGTTGAAGTAACAACTGATAAAACTAAGAAGGAATCATATGCAACATATTATGGACTTGCTAGTCATGGTTTCTGTACAGAAGCAACATCAAGCGGTTGTACTGTAAATTCTAAATTTACACCATATTTAAATGTTATGTATTATAAAGATGGAAAAATAATTGGAATGAATACATTTAAAGCAACAGATGGAACAGTTAGTCCAACTGGTACTACAATTGGAACAAGCTTAACACTTGGAAAATCATTTAATTATAAAACAACAATAATTAAAGATGGAGATGCATATGCTGATGCTACTTCAGTTGGAATATTTATAACTGAAACTGCACTTAACAGTTCTAAGTTACCAGTACTAGATTATGGTACAGAAAAAGGGTATGAATCAGATTTGGCAGGTGATGAATAATGAATATAATTAAGAAAATAATATTTGCGCTTGTATTATTAGCAGTACCATTTATGTTCGCAGATGCTGCTGCAAATCCTAAAATTACATCAGCAACTTATGGCGATAATGTTGTAAAAGTAAATGGGACATTAACTTGGGATGATGGGGCAACTATAGAAGTTGTTGTCTTTGATGGAAGTACTCCAGTATTAATGGGTACAACTGAATTAAAGAGTAATGCATATAGTTATACTTCTCCAAGTATTACATTAGATAGTACAAAGTCATATAAAGTAATGATATCTTCACATGATGGAGCATGTCAAACTTCAAAAGTATTAACAAAAGTTTCTTCAATTAACCCACAAACATGGGATGATATTTATACTTACATTATAATTGGTATAATCGCAGTTATTGGTATAGGTATCGGAATATTCTATTTAATAAAAACTAAAAAGAATAAAGAAGAATTATAATAGTAATTAAAAGTGGTTTTTACCACTTTTTTTGTTGTAAATAAGAATAATAAACCCTTTATACTAAATAATAATAGTGATATAATTAAATAGATAATAAAGGAGCTATTATGAAAGATTATAACAAATCATTAGAAGAACTATTAAAAGAACTTAAAATCAGTAAAAATGGTTTAACTGATGAAGAAGTAAATAATAGACTTATGAAATATGGGAATAATGTTATTACAGAAACTAAAAAGAAATCTAGTTTAATGAGATTTTTTGAACAATTTAATGATATGATGATAATTGTTTTAATTATAGTAGCGGTTGTAACATTTCTTTATGGTGTTATATATTCTAATGATTTTACTGATTCAATTATTATTGCTATTGTAGTACTCGTAAATGCTTTTGTAGGTTTTATTCAAGAAACAAAAGCAGAAGTAACACTAGAATCATTAAAAAAGTACTCTAATACTACTTGTGAAGTAAAAAGAAATGGTAAAGAAACAGTTATTAGTTCCGATAATTTAGTACCAGGAGATATTATATTATTAGAAGCTGGTAATATAGTTCCTGCTGATGCAAGAATAATAGAACAAAATAATATTAAAGTAGATGAATCTCCCCTTACAGGAGAAAGTTTACCAATATCAAAAATTAGTAGAAAACTAACTGGAAGACATGAATTACAGTCACAAAACAATATGATATTTTCTGGTTGTAATATAGTAAAAGGAACATGTATAGCGGTTGTAACAAAAACAGGAATGAATACAGAATTAGGTTTAATTGCTAAATCATTAAATACACCATATAAAGTAAATACACCGCTTCAAATTAAAATGAAAGAAATAAGTACTAAATTAACTATATTTATATTCTTTATTTTAATATTTGTATATTTTTATGGTTTGGTAAATGATTATCACGTTATGGAAACAATTATGCTTTGTGTTTCTCTTGCAGTTGCTGTAATACCAGAAGGTTTACCAGCTGTAATTACAATTGCATTATCTACTGGGACATCATCTCTTGCTAAAAAGAAAACAATTGTTAGACAAATGAGTGCTGTTGAAACATTAGGATCAACTAATATTATATGTTCTGATAAAACTGGTACAATAACACAAAATAAAATGCAAGTAAAAAAAGTTTTAATAAGTGATGAAGAAATGTTTCATTATATATCTGCTTTAGCAAATGAAACTATAATAGATAATGATAAATTAATAGGGGATCCAACTGAAACATGTTTATATGAATATTTAAAAACTAAAAAAATAGATCCTATTAAAATAAGAGAAGAAAATAAAAGATTATTAGAAGCACCATTTGATAGTGAAAGAAAAATGATGTCTTCTATTAATTTAATTAATAATAAAAATTATATTTTACTTAAAGGTAGTTTAGAAAATCTTTTACTTAAGTGTAATTACGTTAAAGAAGATAATAAAAAGAAAAAAATAACTGATGAAATAATAAAAGAAATAAAACGTGAAGAATATAATATGTCTTCAAATGCTCTTAGAGTTATTGCTTTTGCATATAAAGAATTAAAAAGTAAACCTAAAAATGTAGATGATGTATTTAAAGAAGAAGATAATCTTATTTTTATTGGAATGGTAGGAATCGTTGACCCGCCAAGAAAAACAGTCAAAGACGCTGTTAAAAGATGCTATAAAGCTGGAATAAGACCTATAATGATAACTGGAGATTCTTTAATAACAGCTTCTGCTATTGCAAAAGAAGTTGGTATTATGAAAAACACCTCAGAAGGTATAACAGGAGAAGAATTAGATAATTATTCTGATATAGAATTAATTGAAGTTGTTAAAAAATATAATGTATATGCTAGAGTTAATCCAGAACATAAAACAAGAATTGTAAAAGCATGGCAAGCAAATAACAAAGTAGTAGCAATGACTGGAGATGGAGTAAATGATGCTCCTGCAATAAAAGATGCACACGTTGGAGTGGGTATGGGTATTACAGGAACAGAAGTTACTAAATCAGTAGCGGATATTATATTATTAGATGATTCTTTTTCAACAATAGTTGATGCAGTAGAAGAAGGAAGAAGAATATTTAGTAATATAAGGAATAATATTGTTTATTCTTTATCTAGTAATTTTGCTGAGTTATTTGTTGTTATTATTGGTATGATAACTGGTAATATTATTTTACTTCCAATACATATATTATTTATAGATTTAATAACAGATACAATACCTAGTATATGTTTATCATTTGAAAAAGCAGAAAGTAATATAATGGATAAAAAACCAAGAGATATTAAAAAACCAATATTTACTCCATTTATATATTCTTGTATTATATATTCCGCTATAGTTGAAACAGTTTTTGCTCTTGCAACATATTTTATAGCATTATCATATTATAATTCAAATATAGCGGCTTCTCTTGCTCTTTTAACAATAGTAATACAAGAATTAATATATGCAATAACTTGTCGTAATTTAAAACAAAAAATATCTAATCAAGGATTATTTTCTAATAAAGCAATGAATATAGGTCTTATTGTAATATTTATAATAGAATTACTAATATTTATGACACCAATAGGTGGATTAATACATATTGCTACAATAGATTTAAATATATTAATAATAGTATTCTTATTTAACATATTAGGATTTATATTCTATGAATTAGGTAAACCAGTATTAACAAAATTATTTAAAGATTAAAAAACCAACAGAATATGTTATAATATTATTATGACAAAACACGTAAAGTAGTAATTAATGGGTATATATAATTATTTGTGTATAAATTTTTTAGTGGAGGTAATTATGACAGAAGAACAAAAAGATGCAATAGCTTATTCAAATGATCAAGCAAGACTTAGAAGCCAAATTAGAAAACTACATTCTGAAATTGAAAAAAATAAAGAAGCTATTAACATAAAATATCCTACATTAAGAACAAAATTAACAAATATAAAAAGTAATTTAAAAAGCGCTGTTCAACATTTACAATCATCAAAATCAAGTTTTGAAAAAAACTTTATTTTAGGTGGAACTCCAATCGGGAAAAATAGTATACAAAGTGAAATAGATAAAACTAATAAATTATGTAGTCATATAGATACAATTATTTCTGATATAGAACCACATATAAGTTCTTTAAGAAATCAAAATAGAGCAATGAGAGCCGCAATATCAAAAAAAAAGGAACAATTAAAAAAACTAGCTGCGGAAAATAATGGGTAAGAGTGAGTAAAATGAGTGGAAAAACACATATTAATGGAAATAATATAGTAAGTACTGCCTTACCTGAAATGGTAAGAGGAATTAATAGCTTAAGAAATGCATATGATAAAGCTGTATTAATAAAAAGTAGTAGTATTCCAAAAACTTTTAGACATAAAGAATATGTAATATCTTTATTAGAAAGCGAAATTAAAGAAATATTAACTGAAACAAAAAACTTAGAAAGTAAAATAGAAGTTAAATTAAAAGAAGTAGCTGATTTAAATCAAAAAGATATAAGAGCATTAAATGACAATTTGTCAGAAATAAACGCACAATTTGGTTTTGGAAGTTCACATCATGGAGGAAAAAACTATGGAGAAGGAGCACATGCAGAATCACTTGGTAATAGAGGAGGACTTAGTAGAGAACAATTAAGCGAAGAAACTCACAA
>CAZSRL010000024.1:0-12982 GCA_964609615.1 uncultured Muribaculaceae bacterium | reverse complement strand
AACCAAGCAAAAGAAGCAATACCTAATGATATTACTATACCTATTACTAATATTTCTATTACTAATAGTTTATTATTTAATATGTTTTTAAGTTTTTGTTTCATATTATAACCACCTATTGTATGTATTCATTATAGCATTTAGGTTTATTTAGGTCAATAATAAAAGAGCATTAATGCTCTTTTATTATTAGTTATTATTAGTTTGTAAATTTTATATTAATGTCTCCGTTTGTTGTATTTATGTTTAGTATTTTTTTACCTATATTAAGTTGTTTAGGTAAGTTATTTTTTCCGTTTGTTGTTTTACTTGTTGTATTAAAGTCTTTTATACTTCCATTTATTGTTCCTTTGATGTTTGCATTTTTTGCATTGCATTCTAGTTTTGTTCCTATATTAACATTATTTAAAATAATATCTTCGTTGTCTGTTTTTAGTAATGCATTATTTAATATATTTGCATTTTTAAGTTTTATATATGCAGAAGTTGTTTTTGTATTTATATTATTTGAGTTTATATTTTCTAGATCTATATCTCCGTTTGTTGTTTTTAAATCTACATTATTTTTAATATTAATATTTTTTAAGTTTAATGAAGCGTTTTTTGATTTTAAAGAAAGGTTTGTTGCGTTTAATCCGTTTATGTTAGTATCATCATATTTAGTATTAATATTTATATTATTTGAGTTTATATTATTTATTTTTAAGTATCCATCTGTTGTTATATTTATGTTTTCGTTATAATTTTGAGGAATTTTTATTATAGTTGTAGTATCTATATTATTAAAGTTAAAAGATATGTTATCATACCAATTATTTTTTGTTATTTTTTTATAACTTGATATACAATTTAGTGTATCTTTTGTTTTAGTAATTTTATATTTTTCATTTTCTCCTTTATAATATGTTATATGTATTAAGTTATCGTTTGACTTTATTATTTTTATATTATTATTTTTTTCTTTTATATTTAAGTTATTTAATGTTTCATATGTTAATTGTTTTTTAACATAGTTATCTGTACTTAGTTTATTATAGTTAAATCCAACCATTAGTGATGCGATAAAAAATATAATTATTCCAAGTACTAATGTTATAGCTCCTATTATATATATTTTATTTGATTTCATTATTTATCCTCCTTTACAATAATAAATGATTTTATTTTTCTTCCAACCCACGCTGTTGCTTTTATTATTTTTTTAGCAACAATTATACAAGGTTTTATTAAAAGAATTGATATTCCAACAGAGGCTATTCCCATACCAACTGTACATAATCCAAGTGGTAATGTTTCTGTAAAACTTAAGACTATTCCACTTATAAACATTACTATACCTGATATTCCTAGAGCAAAATTTGTTACATATAAACTAAGTATCGCACTCCATAATACAATATATACTGATAGAATAATAAAAAATATAGAAGCAAGTATTGGTAACCATAATGGAAACCCTATTATAGCAAGTATTATCCATAGTGTTTTATTTAATGTTTTTTTACTTTCTTTTATTCTTGCTTTCATTAATGTAGGAATAGACATATCTAACATTATGTTGTTTACTATTTCATCTATATTTCCTAATGCTTTAATTGCTTCTTTTTCACTACATCCATCTTCTAGTCTATCACTTATTATTTCATCATAATAATTAATTCTAGATTCTATTTCTTCTTTTGGTAATTTATTTAATTTTTCTTTTAATTTGTTTAAAAATTGTTCTTTTTTCATTTTTCTTCTCCTTTAACTATTTTTAAATATATTTCATTTATTGCTTCCCATTCATCTTTAAAATCTTCTATATCACTAATTCCCTTTTTTGTTATTTTATAATATTTTCTTAATCTTCCATTATGTTCATTAGTATATATATCAACTAATTTATTTGTTTCTAACCTTTTTAATATAGGATAAAGTGTTGATTCAGAAATTTTTATATATGGTGATATATCTTTTATTAGTTTATAACCATAAGAATCTCCTTTTTTCAAATAGGCTAAAACACACATTTCAAGAACTCCTCTTTTTAGTTGTGGGTCCATTATATCTCCTCCATTCACTTATACTATACACCACATAGTATAATGTGTCAAGAGGTATTTTATAAAAGAATTAAAAAAACCTATAAAATAATTTCATAGGTTTATTGTTATCTATATATTCCAATCTTTTTCTTCATTACTTCTAGTTTTTGTTCGGCAAGTTTACTTGACACTCCCTTACCTGCATCTAATATTTTATCTAATTCTTTACTATCAATTACTTCATAATATTTTTTTTGAACTTTTGTTATTTCTTCTACTACTATATTTGCTACATGTTTTTTAAAAGTTCCATAATTTGAATTTTCAAATTGCTTTTCAATTTCTTCTTTAGTCATTTCTGTTAAACTTACAACTATATTTATTAAATTAGATATTCCAGGTTTATTATCTGGATCAAACTTTATTTCTTTTCCAGAATCTGTTGTTGCAGACATAATTTTCTTTCTAATAACGCTTTCTTTATCTAGAAGATTTATTGTTCCTTTATCAGGATTACTTTTACTCATTTTTTTACCTGGATCTTGTAAATCCATTATTTTAGTACCAGATTCACTTATAAGAGGTTCCGGTAATACAAAAGTATCTCCATATTTATTATTAAATCTTCCAGCTATATCTCTTGCGATTTCTACATGCTGTTTTTGATCTATTCCTACAGGTACATAATCTGCGTCCATTGATAAGATATCAGCAGCCATTAGAATTGGATATGTAAGTAATCCAGCAGTAAAGTTTACGTTCTTTAAGCTTTTATCTTTAAATTGTGTCATACGTGATAATTCACCATAATATGTATTACATTCTAATAACCAACTTATATTAGCAATATATTTGTTTTCAGACTGTATATATATTGTGTTTTTTTCTGGTTCTATTCCACTTGCGATATAAAGAGCAACTAAACTTTTTATATTTTCATGTAGTGTTTTTGCATCTTGAGGAACAGTTATAGCATGCATATCTGCTATAAAAATAAATGAATCATATTCATTTTGATACTTTTTCATTTGTTTAATAGCACCTATATAATTACCTAGTGTTATAGTCCCTGTTGGTTGAATACCAGTTAACACTACTTTTTTATTCATTTCCATATTACCACCTGTGAAAATTATATCATTTTTATAATTTTTATACAATAAAAAAGAAAGATAAACTTATTATTTTCTTCTTTTAAATTCATTTATTTGATGATCTAAATTAGAGATTTCTTCTTTGGAAGCTTTACTAGCAATATTATTAGTTACTTCTTTTATTATTTCAATTGCGTCAATTGCAGAATTTTTTTTAGCTTCGTTAATAAATCTTTTTCTTGTTTCGTTGCTATATTTTAAATATGTTTTTTTTGTTTCTTCAGTAACTTCATAAAGATCAAATGATATTGCCAAGGGATATTTAGAAATATGTTCTATATATTGGAGTAATAATTTATCATATTCATTTTCTCTTAATGTTACATTATTTCTTAAATATTTTTTATAATCTTGATAAGTTAAATGTATATAACTTTTTTCTTTATCATCATAATAATAATTATTAACAAAAAGTTTAGAGTCATTTAGTTTATCACAACTTAGTTTTTCATTAGTTGTCATTTCTTCAAATATAGCGTTACCTAAATATTTAATTGCTATTAAGAAATTATTATCTTGATACTCGCTTATATATTCGTTTGTGTTTTTTCCACAAGCTTCTATTCTATAAACATCAAGAGTATCAGTATTATGATATATTCCATATCCACTTAAATTTGTTATTTCTGTAAAAAATACATCACCTTTTTTTAATTGTTGATCCATAATTACCACTCCTCATAAATAAATATGTTATCATACGGCATTTAAGAAATCAATTTATTTATTCTAAAAAAAAGAGGATATATCCTCTTTTTACCAACCACAGCCAAATCCAAAGATTATAGCTAGTAGTATAAATAAAACTATTATTATAAAAAAGCTATTATTCGCACATCCGCATTTTGGTTTTTCACAACATGACATTTAATACACCTCCTTACGCTAAATAAATGCACCTAGTATGATTACTAATAAAATAAATAATACTAATGCAAAAGCAGCACCACTTGCGCCACATCCACAGTTACTCATAAAAACATTCCTCCTTTATTATCTTTCACTTTTATTTTATGGAAAAAGTTTAATTATGTGAGTGCTATTTATTGTGTTTTTATCTTTTTTTTGTTATTATAACCTTTAGGAGGATAAAATGAAAAAGAAAATTTATTTATTTGCACTTGTAATTATTAGTGTATTAATGATTTGTGGTTGTAGTGCAAAACTAAAAAATGGAGAGGAAGCTGCAGTATCATTTAATGATGGGGCAATTAGTGCTAATGATGTTTATAATTTATTAAAAGAAAAATATGGAGAAGATGAAATAGTTGATTTAATTGATACATATTTATTAGAAAAAGAATATGGTAATGAAAACGATGGAGATAAAAATTCTAAAAATAATGATTCTTCAGAAGCTGTATCTGTTAATGAAGCAATAGAACAAATTAAATCTACTGCTAAAAGTAATGACATGGAATATGAAACTTATATTAAACAATATTATAATCTTGATAGTGAAGCTAAATTAAAAGAATATTTAAAACTCAACTATAAAAGAAATAAATGGATTGATTCATATGTAAGTGAAAATATAAGTGATACTGATGTAGAAAAATATTATAATGAAAAAATTGTTGGTGATATGAAACTTAGTCATATATTAATATCACCTAATGTTAGTTCAGATGCAACTGACAGTGAAAAAGAAAAAGCTGACAAGAAAGCTAAAGAAGAAGCACAAAAAGTTATTAAAGAATTAAATAATGGAGCTAAATTTAGTGATATGGCTAAAAAATATAGTGCAGATGATGCTACTAAAAATACTGGCGGTTCACTTGGTTATATAAATAGAGATGGATATGATGAAGGGTTTATTGAAGGTGCTATACCATTAAAAGTTGGCAAATATACAACAACCCCTGTTAAATCTACATATGGCTATCATATCATTTTAAAACAAGCTCAAAAGAAGAAATCTTCTCTTAGTAAAGTTAAAGATGATATTAAAAAAACTATAGCGGAAGAAAAATTAAGTTCTGATACTACGCTTAGTTATAAAGCACTAGAAGCTTTAAGAGAAAAGTATAAAATGAATATTAAAGATTCAAGTTTAAAAAAAGCTTATAATAGAGCTATTGATGCATTATATAACAATAATAATTCAGAAGAATAATTATATAAAATGGATTAAAAACTAGTCCATTTTTTATTGACATAATATTATATTATGATATTATATTATTTACAAAAAAGAGGGAGATTTATGAATATTGGTTTTGATGTAGATGGTGTATTATTTGATACTGAAAAGTTTCAATTTGATTATGGTATTCCATTTTTTAAAGAAAAATATAATAATGATGTTGAAAATGAAAATGGTTATGGGATAAAAGAAGTTTTTAATTGTTCACAAAATAAAGAGTTACTTTTTTGGTTCAAACATCTTAGAAAATATATTCATTCTTTTGAAGCAAGAGAAGGAGCTAGTTTAATAACAAATAAACTACATGAGGATGGAGATAAAATATCTATTATAACTTCTAGAAGCTGCACTACAAAAGTTAATCCATTGAGTATAATTATGAGAGATTATTTAAAACATCAACTAAAAAGAAATAATATTTATTATGATGATATAACTTTTTGTCTTAATAAAACTAGTCCTTTAGAAAAAGCAAAAGCTTGTAAAGAAAATAAAATAGATATATATATTGAAGATAGAATGGATAATATTGATCATATACGAGAAATTATTCCTACTATTTGTTTTTCTACAAATTATAATTCTGATTATAATTCTGTATTAAGAGTAAATAGTTTTGAGGAAATATATGAAATAATTAATTTTGAAAAACAAAAAATAAGAAAAAGAGTTTAACTCTTTTTCTTATTTTATTTAATATAATAATTAAAAATTAAATAATAAAACCTTTTTTATACATTTCATTTTTTACTTTATAATCTAGTTGTGTTCCTGAATACTTTTTTGATAATTTTTTATATATCTTATCATATTCTTGTTTTTTTATTTCTTCATTATCCTCTTCTACTGTTAATAGATTAGTAAACATTTCTTTACTATATCCTTTTTGTATTAAATCGTTTGTTATTTTTTTATTAAAGTAATAGTTTGAATATTTTTTATTTATTATTTTATTTTTTTCTATATATTTTTCTAATTTATTATTCCACTGTGTTTTTACATTATTTAATTCTTCTTCTATTAAGTCTTCATTTAATTCTAATTTTTTTAAATTATTTTTTATTTTATATGGCCCATCCATTGTTAATAATAATTTATCATGTATATATGACTTTATATATAATAGATCATTTAAATATCCTTCTTTTTGTAATTTATCTATTATTTTTATTATTGTATTATTATCTATATCTTTTTTTATTAAATACTCTTTTATTTCTTTTTTAGTACGCATTTTATAGCTTATGTAATTCAAACTAATATTAAATGCCTCATAACATTCATTATCTTTTAAAGCCTCTTTAAGAGTGCTTAAATCAATTTCTTTTGTTAATAGTAAATTATGTTTTAATATAACATCTTCATATAATATATAATTAGTATCTTTTTCAAAAAATATTTTATATTTTCCATTATTAAGTTTCCTATATTTTTCTATTTTCATTTTGCACTCCTTCTTTTTTTATTATAACATAAAAAGAACTTATTCTTTAATATGAATAAGTCCTTTTTCTATTTCTTCTAACGTTCTTCCTATTTCCTTAGCACTTTTATACTCTTCCTCTTTCATTTGATAATGTTTATTTTTTTTCATTTCTTTACTTCTAGAAGATACTATATGAACTAAAGTATATTTTGAATCAACGATGTTTAATAATTTATCTATAGAAGGATATATCAATTCAGCCACCTCTTTCTATTCTAATTATACTTATAATTTAGTAAAGTGACAACCAATTTGACAATTGTTGACATATTCTTTATTTTACTTTTTCTCTAAGCCCTTTTAATATTTCTACCATAGCCCAAGTATC
Source organism: uncultured Muribaculaceae bacterium (assembly GCA_964609615.1). GTDB lineage: Bacteria > Bacillota_I > Bacilli_A > RF39 > UBA660 > CAZSRL01. The sequence goes on along the minus strand of CAZSRL010000024.1, from coordinate 5,841 downwards.
TTGTTTGCAATAAACTATTAAATCATTTCTAGTTTTTTCTAATTCCTCTGGTGTTTTCAAATGATACTTTGAATATTCAACAAGAGCTTCTGTTCCATTACCAATATCTAAATCTTTATAACTTAAATCACTAAACACAGGTAATGTTTTTTTTATACTATAACTTCCACTTAAATTAGGATGATAATAATTAAGTTCTGTTGCTTCACTTTCTGTATAACCAAGTGATGTATATAATTCTTTATTTGCTCTTACAAGCCATAATAAATCAAATCCCATATCATATATTTTCATAAGTTCATCATGATATTTAGGAAACATATTTGCTAATTCTTTTATTCTAGATTTTTCAAATCCAACATTTTGAGCTAACATACATCCTTTTTTTGTATCGATTCTTTGTATTAATTGTTTTATTAGTTCTTCTCTTTCATCATCTTCTGTTTTTGCTAAAAAAACATAATTATCTTTATCTTTATCACATTCACCAGGTGAATGTTCTATATGAAGTGAAAATTCAAATGGGGATTGAATATAAGGACTTTCTCCCTTAAACCTAGGTAAAGGACAAGGAAATGTTTCAAAATCTAAATGATATATAGGATATTTTAATGAAGATAATCCCGTTTTAATTTTTTCTTTATTAATATATTCTTCATTTTTATCATATGAATCTCTTTGTATTCTATGATTTTTACTAATAATCCAACTATATGGTATATCACTTAGTTTTTTATATCCAAGATTTAATAAATCATATTTATTATATTTATCTTTTCCATCTTTAAAAGATCTAAAATCAACATAATTATAACAAGCATTTGTATTTGGTATTTCCTTATAACAAATATCTTTATAAATACATTGTGTTCTTTTTTTAAGTTCACATCCTTTACAAAAACATGGTTTATTTAATTGTTCTTTATCTAAAAAATAATGTTCTAAAAGTATTCTATCTTTATCAATTACATCCATCATTTGTTTAGTTAAATTATTTAAATTAAATAATGTAATTATACTATTACCATTAATATCAGTTTCATAATCACTTTTACCATCATAAATATATTTATGGTTAAGAACACATAAATAATAGTTTATTTTTTTATTAATTTTATTTTGTTTTAAATCATTTTCAATAATATATCTTTGAACACTTAAATCATATATATATTTCCCCTCATCACTATATCTATTTTTTAATTTATTAATGTTTGTATTATAACTACTTTGTGCTTCTAAATCCTCACATTCATTTAAATAATATATTCCATTTTTTTCACTAAATAAACCATATTTAGGATATGTTTTTTTAGCAGTATTTTTCTTTCCATAAATTAGTTTTAAAAGCTTATTTGAAGTAGTTGCTTTTACTTCAATTATATTAATTTCATCATCTGTTTCATTAAATATATCAACATAACATAAATAACGTAAACCATTTTTAGTAAAATCAAAACTTTCTTGATTATATGTTTCTTCACTAAATATACTTTTACCACCAAATAATTTATTAACTTCTCTACCCGCTAGTAACTCAACCTTTTTATAATAATCCATCATTGCTTCTAGTTGTTCATCTGTTTTCTTTGTTAAATCAATATCTATACCATCATTAGAATTAAACATTTCATTTAATATTTCATTATATTTTTCATTTTCTTCTTCTTTTTTATAATCTTCTAATGATAAATTACTTTTTAATTTATCTTTTCTAACATTTTCTAAATTAACATATTTAGGACATCTAGTATAATTAATAAAATTAGTTTTTGTTATAGCCATATTATCACTTCTTTCTTATAATTTATTATATCATAAAAAAAATAAATAAAAATTTATTATATTTTATTTATTTTCATTATCTTTATTACAACAATTATCATTACAAACTAATTTTAATTTTTCATATAATAATTGTTCTAACAACGTTGTATTCATTATAGTTTTATTAATAGAGTCATTTATTTTTAATATTTCACATACATTATTTGTTTCTTTTAATACCTTTTGCAACTTTTCCCCTTCAGCATTTAATATATGTGATAGTGATGTTTCCATAAAAGCAATTGATTCAATTACATCACATTTTTCTTTTTTACAATCATGTTTTTTACATTCATTATTTTTACTCTGACAATAACATTTATAATCTAAATAATATATATAGTTATATTTACCACATTTTGTTATAAGCAAGTTTAAAAATCCATTATTATTAATAATAGAATTAATAGTTATATTATCATCTATATAATATTTATTAATAATGTTTCCATTGTTTGATATTTCTAACAAATATGCAGAATTATCTTTGTTTATACCAATATATTTTTTATTACAAAAAATACCTATACATGTTATGTGTTTGTTACATATTTCTTTTGGTTTTTGAATCATTTGACAGCATCCATTTAAATTTTTTACACATTCTTTATTTTCATTATTTTTAAAACAATTAAATTCTATTTTTATAAAATAACCATCCATAGTAATAGAATAAACATGTTTTTTAGTAGAGATTAATATTTTTTTATTATCTGAGTCATAAAATAAAGATATAATATTATCTAAATATTCTTTGGGAACCTTTAAACATATTTCATCTTGTTCTATAAAAGAATCACTTAACACATATATTTTATCTTTTATATCTTTTTTTGATACTAAAAAACAATTATTATGTATACAAATTGCTAAATATGAGTCACATGTATTAATTAATCCATAATAATTTAAATACTTATCATACAAACTAACATAATTTAAATTGGGACTAACCATTTTATAAAAACATTTATTATATATTCCACTACTAAATGTGTTACAACTTTGTAATGCTCTTTTTTTTATTATTTTCATACTTACACCTAATTTCATTTTATTATATGCATTATTTTATAAAACTGTTAGTTGAATAATATATTTAATATATTAATTTATTCATATATTAAAGAGAAAGGTGGCGAAAAAATGTCAATGCCAATTATTAAGTCAAGTGGTATTAAAAGAAAAGATTCAATTACTGATATTGTTGAGTCAGTTGCATTAGAACAAACAGCTTTATCTCATATTTTAAATGCTGAGGGAGAAAAAATACAAAAAATATTAGAAAGTGAAAACAAAAGTGATGTTTTAAAAGTAAATGAATCAGTACAAACTACAATTAATTCTATAACTAGATTAGAAACTATTCTACAGGGGAAATTAGAGTTATTTAAAGATTGTTTATGTGTTAATGATTGTGTTAATACATTAAGTTTAAAAATAACTTTAAATCAAGTGGATTATATTGATACAACAACAATTACAAATGACTGTAAACTATATAAAATTAATTTAATGAAAAAATTTCCAAGAACAATAACTTTCTCTGGGCTTCCAACGGGAACAGTAGTAACTACAAGCACTATTGGTGCACTTCCAACTGGTGTTACTTTAGCAAATAATGTATTAACATTTGCAGCAGATACCTTAACACCATTAAATATATTGTTAGAAGTGAAATTAGTTAATGGATTGGAACGTGAAATATACACAGTAAATGTTGTTTCACAATAATTAAAAATAGGATTAATATCCTATTTTTTTAAAATAAAAAACAAGTTTTACTTGTTTTTATTTTAAAACTTATTGCAACAACCTTCTTGTATATTACATACTTCATTTTCTTCACAGCATGTATAACAAGGACTATATGTATGTCTATAAATATGATGATTTATTATCTTAGTATTAATAGGACATACGTGTCCTTGCCCCTTTATGTTAGACTATTTCTATAAATGAATAATATTCATTCCATTTATGACCATTAATTGTTATTCTTTGTTTAAGATTTAATTTATTAGAAAATGATTTTATTGCTTTAAACAATTTTTTTGTAAAATAATATTCGTTTAACTCATTAATATCAACTTTATCATCTATTAAAAAGTTAATATTTAAACAATTAGAATTTATGGAAACATTTATATCATCAATATGAGAATACTGACGATTTCCCACTACTTTTTTACCTTCTTCAGATATTCTTGTTTTCTTTATATCGAGTTTGTCTGCAAAAATTAGAGCTAAAGCAATAATATTATCAGTATCAAAACCATCACTATGAATCCTTATTGCTTCTAATACATTAGAAAGTACTTCATAATCAATTTTTTTAGAAAAATAGTTTTTTGCATATTCATAACTTCTTTCAGCATGGTTTTCTTTTCCTTGTATTGCACCTGTATCATGTAAGAAACAAGCAATTTTTGCTTTAGTAATTACTACATCACCAAATTTTAAGTCTTGTAATATTTTGGAAACAATTTCAGTTACATTTTTTATATGTTCCATATTATGGAAAGCCCAACCTCCTGTTTCTTTTTCATATATTTCAATTTTTTTATAAAGTTCAATAATTTCTCTATCATTTATAATCTCATTATAAATTTTATTAATATTCAAAATATCACCTCTTTAATTTTATTATACCACAAGCTAGTTATTTAAGCTAAAATGTAATTGTTAGATATATTCTTTTATAATTATTAACCATAATTAAATATGAATGCATTCGACTTTTTAATTATTATTTTAAAGTCAATCAATTATTTATGTTCTAACAAATTATTATCTTTATATTTATAAGGTAAAACATTATCCCCACTTATTACAGTTTCATCTAATTGACGTTCTAATTCGTCACGTGCAATTTTTGCAACATTACCACCTATTTTAGCTATTTCAATATTTTCTTTTAATCCTTTAACTTGTTTTTTATGAGCAATTCTTTTAGTTGCTTCTTCTCCTAAATCAGCAAGTGTTACTTCAATACTATCCATATTATCTCTTAATGATTCTTTTCGAAGTCCTTTATGTTGTTTATATTCTTTTGCAGTCATACCTGACCAAGTTTTATAAATTTCATTAGTTAATATAGCATATTCAAAAGGTTCTGTAATACCATTATCTTTCCAAACATCAGTTAGTTCTACTCTATTTTGTAATCCTTTAATTCTCTTTGAAATCCATGTCTCATCATAACCTTTAACTCTATATGTATTTATTGCTCTATCAACAGTAATAGACGGATCAAAGACTTCATCAATTCTTTCACTTCCTAATTTAGCAAGCCAACTTTTTATAGGTTCTGCATTCTTACTAGGTATTGACTCAATGATTCTAAACATTTCTTCGATATCACATACATCAGTTAAACGATATTTGCCATCTTTTGACTTAAGTTTCAACTGTCCGATTTTTTCGGACACTTCATTTCCTTCTTTTAATAGTTGACTTTTTAAATCACTCCAATATTTTCTTGGTCGATCACTTTCTGATAATACTCCAACCATATCAACAACACTTATATAATATTTTTTCATCTTCCTTATCCCATACAGTCCTAATAGTTTCATTATTAAATATTTTACTTATTAAATGCATTTTATTTTGATTCATATTGCACCTCCTATTGTATTTATATCAAACATAAGTTCGTGTGCCAATATTAAACAATAATTTTTCTTCTTATTTATTTAAATATTTTTTTATTACTAAAATTGTGTCCAATGTAACACCTTTTCTTGTTGCATTATCTAAAGATTTTTCTAATATATCTAAAGCTTTGTTCTTATCAATAAATTCTAGTTTAAAATCTCCTTCTTTTTCATCATCAGTAAGTTTTATTTTATCTAAGTTCGGTTTTAAATCATAGATTAGTGTATAATAATTGGCCATTGTAAATGTAGTTGTTCCAACTTCAGGATAATTTCTATTTAAATATTTTATAGTCATAAAAGGATTCAAATCATCTAGTTTTAAATTAACTCCAGCTTCTTCTAAAATTTCTCT
>CAZSRL010000023.1:0-13125 GCA_964609615.1 uncultured Muribaculaceae bacterium | reverse complement strand
ATTCTCACGTGCATAGCACGTGGTTTTAAATCTCGACCAAGTAGGTCGAGATAATTAAAACTCGCGTAAACAGCGAGCTTAATTTATTTTCCACAGCATTGTTTGTATTTTTTGCCACTTCCACATGGCTAAAAAAATTGCTCTGTTTGGCTCCACTCTAGATGCACATTTCCTTTATTTACAGGCAAAGTCTTGATGGTGATTCACTCGGCTCCGCTCCGCTTCTATGGTAAATCGTATCTAAAATCGTATCTAAAAAAGTTATCATTTAATTACCATATTTTAGTATTAATTTTAATTCTTTTTGTGTTTTTCATCGGAACATATTCATCATTTTCAATAATTTGCCAATAAATAATATCATTAAAATCTTTTACATTAATTTGATTTTTAGCAAATGGATTTAAAAATAAAAAAGTATTATTAAAATCATATTGTTCATAAATTGGTGCAGTAGAAAATATTATTCCAGATATATTAATGTTTTCACTATTAAAAAAATTAGCTGATATGTCAATAATTTTCTTACCATTATTTTTTTGAATATTTTCAATATGCTGATAATAACTATCAACAAATTTTTCTTTGTGTCTATCAAAAGTAATACAAAGGCAACCTTTTCCTATTAATACTTCTAAAATATTCATACCATAATCTCCAGCATTAAATTCTATATTAAGCTCGCCAAGCGAGATAAATATTATGGCGCATTCATTTTGCTTAATAATACCACGTTTAATATAATCTTCAATTATATCTCTTTTATCTTTTAGCGAACTTGTAATTCTTGGCAATAAAAACTCTTTTTTCTTATTATAATCTATTACCATAGACTTTTTCTTACTATGGTTAATTGAATATTTTTTAAATCCAGCTTTTAATATTTCCCCTTCTGAACAACACACACATTCAATTTGATTATTTCCATATCTTATATCCGGCCCTGGTTTTGATTTTGTATCATTTGATAGTTTAGCATCCCAAAACAACCTAATAAACTCATAACTTTTTAATTCATGAGCCAACGAATAAAATTCTCTATCAACTGCATTGTTTTTCAACATATTATTATATATTTTTGTAATTCTATTAATTCTTCGCTCTTTATCAGAAATATCAAATTTATTTAGTATGTTAGTAACAATTTCCATAGAGTCATCAAATACACTCTTATTAATACCCACTTATCTATTTCCTTTTGCCCTATTATGCATCTGACATAACATTTGACAATTATTAATATCTGTTGAACCACCTTTACTCCAAGCTGTTACATGATCTGCTTCCATTTCTCTTATTTCCCAGATTCTATTTTTATTATTATCATTACCTAAAGCACATAATGGGCAATTACTAATCTTCTTTTCTACAGCATCAAGTGTTTGTTTTTCATAAACTGTCCTTTTTGTATTATCATCAAACACACGAATATTTAATAATTTAGTATCTTTGCATCCACCAAGAATATATTCACAAATTCCTTTAGTATCTTGTACTTGTAGATCAGAATATAATTTACATAGTGTTTCTGAAACTTTATTTGGATCATATGAAACATTACGGTATGTTTCATATAATCTTCCCCATTCAAGTCCTCTCATATCAGATTTAACATCTTTAAATACTGTTGATGCCCAAGTTATAACGCTATTAAAATATGTTTTTAATTCATTAATATTGTCATCAAATCGGTGTTGACTCATATAATTATCAATATTGCCTTTACTTACCCAATTAAGTGCTGTTGCTAAAAAGTCTTGTCTATTAACATCTCCTCTTATATAAGCACTCCACTTTTGAATATTAGCATTATTTGAATTAGAAAATTCTTCACGAGCTTTCGTTACAAAAGGTCCTGAATATATAGCATTTAATAACTCTTGATTATTTAAAGGTACACCTATAATATTAATTGTTTTAAACCATTCTTTTATTTCTGACTCTTCTCCCTCACATATATAAATTGTAAGTTGTGAATCTAATATTTTTTTCTTTTTATCTTCAGATAAACCATCAAAATATTGTTCCATTCCATTTTCATCTTTTATAGCAAATTTACTTGTTATGTATCTTCCAAAACTTGTTACTCTTTGTTGTCCATCCAAAATTTCATATTTATCTTCTCCAACTTTAACAAAATATAAAAGCCCTAAAGGATAACCTTTAAGTAAGGAATCGATTACTGCCACATCTTTTTTACCATCAGCATAAATATAATTTCTTTGATACTCTGGTTGAATAGTTAATCTTCCTCCCCAGCCAAACAATCCTTTACCTTCATATTCATTATAAACAAATCCCTCGTTAATATCTTTTACAGTTAAATCAGTTTTTAATATTGTTTTCATTATTATTCCTCACTTTCAACAAATCCTGGAGCACCTTTTTTCCATTGAATCAATATTCTTGCATATAATACTGTTAAATAACCATCTGTATTTTCTGCTGTATAATACGGAAAGCTATTTGGCTTCTCTTTATGTTTTAATACAGGACCATCATTAACTTTATTACCACTTTGAGTAGTTCCGTTTCTATTGTGTTGTATAGCATTAGTATACTGAAATATCTTAAGAATGGGTACTTCTGTTCTTTCTGGGGCTAAACCAAGAATTTCAAATTGATCCGGATTATATTTAGGCAGAAATGAAATAGGAACCCCCATCACTCCTTTATAATCAGAAGGTATTGAATCAGTAAATGATACATCTATCGCATCATAATTATCATATTTAGGATATCCTCTTTCTTTTATTTCTTTATGTTTACTATATTTCAAATTATCTTTGGTTGTCATCAATTGTAATGGTTGATGTCTACGACCATGTTCTAAATTAGTAAACCAACCTGTTCCTGCTACACTAATAAATTTTCTTCCTTTATTATCTTTATACATTTCGGTACCTACCATTTTATAAGAATCTGGAACCATAAATGTCATATTTTTGCCATTTACTCGTTGATTAAATCTATTACCTACCCACATTTTATTTTCTTTTATTAACGGAAATATTTCTTTATATGTTATTGCATTTTGATTACCTATTATTAAGAAATCTTTTTCTGCTTCAAATATCCAAGCAACAAATTCTCTAAATAAACTAAAAGGTGGATTAGTAATTATTATATCTGCTTCATCTCTTAATTTTTTAACTTCGTTACTTCTAAAATCTCCATAACCATCAAGATACTCCCATTCTAAGTCATTTATATCTATTTTTCCCGACTTATCTTTATCTCTATCTAACGTGAATATCTTACCATGTGAATTTGTCTTTTTCTTATCAAAATGTGGACTGTTTTCTTCAAACAATGATAATTGAATAAAAACATCTTCTTTTGAATCATTCGCATAACTTGTGCTTATTAATTTTTTTAAACCAAATCTTTCAAAATTTTGGGCAAAAAATTTAGTAAAATTACTCCATTCCGGATCATCGCAAGGAAGTAAAATAATTTTGTCTTTAAAAACATTTGGGTTATATTCTAGATAAGCATTTACTTCTCTTTGAATATCTTCAAATTGAGTATAGAATTCATCATTCTTTCCCTTATTAGCTGCTTTTAATCCTTTATTATCTAACGCCATTATTATATCACCCTCAATCTATTAAAATTATACCATAAATCAATATCAAAAACTTATTTTTACTTAAAATTAACACTATCGCTTTGGCAAGGGTAACTTTTTATTTTAACCCTTTATTTATAAGGGTTTGTTAATGAGAAATTAGTGAAAATTAGTGATTAGATACGATTTAGATACGAAAAAATCGTATCTAAATCGTATCTAAAGTGCCTTTTTTATAAAATATTGAAGATTTGAGAAAAATAAAAACCCTCGCAAAGCCTTTATTTGCGGGGTTTGATGGCTATTTGCCACAGCAGTTCTTAAATTTTTTGCCACTGCCACATGGACATGGTTCGTTTCTCCCTATTTTATTTACTCTTTTTGGAGACTTTTTTACTCCTTCTTCGCTATCATTTGTTTGGTAATTTTGCTTTTTTTTAACTGGCTTTGGTTCTCTGTCTTCTCTTATTTCAGCTTTTAATAAATATAATGATATTTCTGCATTTGTTGATGCCATCATATTATCAAATAATTCAAATCCTTCAAGAGCATAAGCTTGAAGTGGATTTGTTTGGGCATATCCTCTCAAACGAACTCCTTCTTCTAATGTTTCCATTGCGTCTAGTTGTTCCATCCAGTTTTTATCTAAAATATGCAACATTATATCTCTTTCAAACATATCTTTTATTTCTTCAGGAATATCTTTTAGCTTATTGTTATAGTCTTCTACAACAATATTATAAATTAAATCAATAACTTCTTCTGTTGTTTTTTCTGATAGTTCTTTAATAGATATTTTTCTTGATTTTAATATATTTGAATTAAAATGTTCGCAAATATTATCTAAATCATTGTTGATTAGTTTATCTTCAGGAGGTAAATGTGTTTCTACTTGATGTCTTACATATTCAAAGAATATATTTAATACTCTATCATTAACACTTTCGTTTTCTAGTACTTCATTTCTTCTTTCATATATTATTTCTCTTTGCTTACTTACAACATTATCAAAATCTAGTAAACTTTTACGCATATCAAAGTTGTATCCTTCAACTCTTTTTTGAGCTGCTTCTATATTTTTAGATATCATTTTGTTAGAAATTGCTTGTTCTTCCTTAATTCCAAGTGTACCCATAAGTCCTTTAAGTTTTTCAGAACCAAACTTCAACATTAAATCATCTTCCATTGAAATGAAAAATCTTGTTTCTCCTGGATCTCCTTGTCTTCCTGCTCTACCTCTCAACTGATTATCAATACGTCTTGAATCGTTTCTTTCCGTTCCAATTACAAATAATCCACCAAGTTCAATCACACCTTTTCCAAGCTTTATATCTGTCCCACGACCTGCCATATTTGTTGCGATAGTAACTGATCCCTTTTCTCCAGCATTCATTATTATTTCCGCTTCTCTTGCGTGATTTTTTGCATTTAATAATTCGTGTTTTATATTTTTCTTTTTTAATAATTGACTTATTATTTCAGAACTTTCTATAGATGATGTTCCAACTAAAACCGGTTGTCCTTTTTTATTTAATTCTTCTATATAATTAACAACCGCTTTATATTTTCCATTCATACTTGAATATATTAAATCAGGCATATCGTTTCTAATTATTGGTAAATTTGTAGGGATTTCTATTACAAAAGTATTGTAAATGTTTCTAAATTCTTCTTCTTCTGTTTTTGCAGTACCAGTCATCCCAGAAAGTTTATTGTACATTCTAAATAAATTTTGAAAAGTTATTGTAGCAAAAGTTTTTGTTTCTTCATTTATTGTTACTCTTTCTTTTGCTTCCAATGCTTGGTGTAACCCTTCACTATATTGTCTACCGTGCATAAGTCTTCCTGTGAATGTATCAACAATTACAATCTTATCATTGTCTATTACATAATCTACGTCTTTTTTAAAAGCATAATTTGCAGTTAAAGATTTATCTATATTATGAACAATATCACTATTTTCTATATCATATAAATTCTTAACATTTAATTCTTTTTCTAGTTTCTTTATTCCGTCTTCTGTTAAAGTAACTTTTTTCATTTTTTCATCTAATTTATAATCATCTATTTTTAATTTTTTTACTAATGTATCAGCTTTAATATATAAGTCATTCCCTTTATTTACTCCTCCGCTTATTATTAGTGGCGTTCTTGATTCATCAATTAATATTGAATCGACTTCATCAATAATAGCAAAGTTTAAGCCTCTTTGAACGCGTTCTTCTTTTCTTTGAACCATATTATCTCTTAAATAGTCAAACCCAATTTCGTTGTTTGTGCTATATGTTATATCAGCGTTATATGCTTCTTGTTTTTCTACAGGTGTTTTTTCTTTTGTATTAGATCCAACAGTTAATCCTAAAAATCCAAATACTTCTCCCATCCATGCGGCATCACGTGTAGATAAATATTCGTTTGCAGTTATAATGTGTACTCCTTTTCCTTCAAGAGCATTTAAATATGCTGGTAAAGTTGAAGTTAATGTTTTTCCTTCACCAGTTTTCATTTCAGCTATATTTCCATAATGTATTGCACAAGCACCTATTATTTGCACATGAAAAGCTTTTTCTCCCAACACACGAAAAGCAGCCTCTCTAATTGTTGCAAAAGCTTCTACAATAATATCATCCAAAGTTTCACCGTTACTTAATCTTGATTTAAACTCATCTGTTTTTGCTTTTAATTCAACATCTTTTAACTTTGACATTTCTTCGTCTAATAATTCAACCTCTAAAGCTATTTTATCGAATTTTTTTATTTCTTTAGCGTCGTGATCAAATATCTTGTTTAATAAACTCATGTTATCACCATCCACATTTAATTATATCAAATTATATAAAAAATAGATACTTTTATTTAGTATCTATTAAACCATATTGTCCATCTTTTCTTTTATATATTACACATATACTTTCTGTATCAATATTTTTAAAAATAAAGAATGAATGTCCTATCAATTCCATTTGTAATATTGCTTCATCTTCATCCATTGGTTTTAATTCAATATTTTTTCTTTTTACTATTTGTGTATCTTCTATTTCTTCTTCTTCAACTTCAAATTCTACAAAATCATTTGGTTTTTCTTTTGTTATTCTGCTTTTGATTTTGTTTTTATTTTTTCTTATTTGTTGTTCTAGCTTTTCACTTACTAAATCTATTGCTGCGTACATATCAGAATGTGATTCTTCTGCCCTTAAAACAAATGAATTTGTTTTAATCATAACCTCTACTATTTTGTCTCTACCTCTAATTTTTAATACGATCTTAGTTGCGGCTTCATCTGGGTTTTCTAAGTATTTATTTATTTTAGAAATTTTTTCTTCTGCATATTCTTTGATGCTTGGAGTAACTTCCATTTTTTCTCCTCTTATAGTTATTTTCATATTATCACCTTCCTATTTTTATACTAACATAGAATGATAAAAAATACTACTAAACAGTAGTTAATTTAACTTCTTTTACATCAATTGCTTGTTTACCTTTTGCAGTGTTTATTAAATTGAATTCTACTAAATCGCCTTCTTTTAAAGTTTTATATCCATTGCATTGAATTGATGAATAATGAACAAAAATATCTTCATCTCTTTGTGATACAATTTCTATAAATCCATAACCTTTTTCGTTGTTGAACCATTTAACTCTATCTTTTCTCACGTTTTACACCTTCCCTTCTTCTTTAATAATCATAAATAATTTTTCTTAATATTTCAAAACATATCGTTCTAATAATTTCGACATTTTTTCACTTAATTATTTATAAATCTTTTTAATTATATTTTAATAATTTATTGTCTAAAATGATTAAAAACGTACATAATATGATTATTTTAACTTTTTTTTAATAATTGTTTTATTTTATAACATTATTTTGTTATTTAATGACAATTTTTATAATATTTTTAAAAATTAAATTATTATAAAATTAGGAAGGAAACTTGGAAATGAAGAAGTATGTTGTTAATAAAATAATGAAAATAATAAATAATAAGTACCATTATTCCAAAACAAAATCATTGGAAATACAATATGGTATTGAAAGTCTCTATTTAGTAATTAGTAAAACTATTGTTATCTTTTTAGCAGCATATATATTTGGCATCTTAAAAGAATTATTATTGTTAATGATTTTTTATAATATTTTAAGAACCACTGGTTTTGGACTACATACTAAAAAAAGTTGGCATTGCTGGTTATCTTCATTACTTATTTTTTTAGGAGCACCATTATTGAGCACGTTGGTGATAATTCCTAAATCAATTGTTATGATTATTTCTGTCATTTGTATACTTTTAATTATTATGTATGCTCCAGCTGACACAGAAAAAAGACCTATTATAAGCACAAAAAGAAGAAGAACATATAAAGTCTTATGCTCTGTAAGCGCCATCATTTATTCAATAATCTTGTTTTTTATAACAAACAGCTCTTTAGAAAATATTATTTTGTTTTCTATGATTATTGAAGTATTGATGATATTACCAATTAGTTATAAAATATTTAATTTAAAATATAACAATTATAAACTTTTTTGTACAAATCTTTCTAATTGAACGAAAGGAAGGAATTAATGATGGCTAAAGTATTTGCTTCTCTTGGAGCGATTGTTGCTACTTTAGGTGCTGGTGCATGTGTAATCATGTGGTTAGATGAACCAGAAATACCTGAAAGTTTAGTAAGATAAAAAAACAAGTTAAATCTTGTTTTTTTATGATAAATGAATGAATAATGTTGTTACAAATCTTTCGTTTTGTATTTTTTGAGTAATTTTTAATCTATTATTCTTTTTAACGATCTTATCTATTATATACAATCCATATCCTCTATTTTTACCTTTAGTACTGTACTGATGATTGTTTATAAGTTTTAAATCAACGCTTCCTTCATAAGTATTTTCAATACATAGAACAATATCATTGTCTTCTTTGTAAAAATCTAACACTAATTCCTTTTTCTTAGCAAGCGATACCGCTTCCTTAGCGTTGTCTAATAATATTCCTATTATTTTACATACTCTAACATATAATTTTGGATCTATACTATTAAAAGAGTTAATTGAAGATGCGGAAATATTACTAATAACTTTAACATCTAAACTTTGCATTTCTTTTACCTTGTAAAAAACAACTCCTTTTAACCCTGAAGGTAAATTATAAAGATTACGAATAGTGTTATTTCCATTAGTATTATAATACTCAATAATAGTATTCATTATATTATCAAATTCTTTAGAATTTTTATTTGGGAAGCTTTTAATAGTTAAAAGATTATTCAACATTTCATGTCTGTTAATTCTATCTTTATCTATTATTTTTTCATATCCACTTATAAAGTCTAATAATTCTTCTTGTTTTTGTATTCCTTTTTCAAGTTCAACCTTTTGTTTACTTAAATATAATAAACACGTTATAAAGACTAAAGTTAAAATCATATTTGTTAAAGAACGAAAAATAGATGTATAGTCTATTGCGGTTTTAAATGTTGTTATACTGAAACCTATTATTAAAATTATAGATATAAAAATAGTAATAAAATCATTTGTATTTGTTAAAAATGAACACATTTTATTAACTGATAGTCTTGTTTTTTTCCACTTGCAAATAACAAATAACCACCCCATAATAAAAAAGGTAAAAATAAACTTTAAAAAGACATTTTCATCTATTGCTTTTATGTTATTAAACGGTAAAAAAACACAAGTAATGCTGGTTATTAACTCAATTAATAAACCTATTCCATAAATTACTAAACAATAATAAAATATTTTTTTCCAGCTATCTTTAAATATAATTTTATTCATAATCACTATTATAAGGAAATGAATTAATATTTTGGATATAGTATAATTTGTATATGCATTAAAAGTTGAAAAACCAGATGCTATTAAAACTATAATAATATACTTTTTATTAATTTCATATTGTTTATTAGATATTAATTTATAAGAATAAGATAATATTAAATGACTAAATACAACTGCTAAATAAAATATAACGTTTTCATACCATAACAATACTACTCAACTCCTTTTTATGAGTTCGTGATAATAAATCAGTCTGAGTATTATTATCAAAAATTATTTTATTTTCCTTCCATTCATATACTTCAACTCTTTTTGTATTTACAATACATGATTTGTGAGAAAACTTAAAATTGTCTCCTAGTATTTTTTTTATTTCAGCTAATGAAATATTCATGTCATATTCATTATTTTCTGTTACAACTGTTATTTTCCTAGCACCTGGGCTTCTATAAACATATAATATTTTATTAAAATTAATATTATAATCTACTCCTCCGATTCTAAAATTAAAAAAATTTGGTCCTTTTAGTTGATCAATACATATATCAAATAATTCAAACATATTTTTTTCTAGTTCAAATTGTTTGCATATAAAGTCGAGAATCTGCAACTTTTGTTTAAAAGTATTATATTCTGCTCCCCCGTGAATAGAATTCACTATAATTGGGCTTGTCCAATCGCGTTTTCTAATCTTTCTTGCAACATCAATAGCAGTAGCACTCGGCAATTCAAAATCTAGCAAATAGATATGATGATTATCTATATTTTGAATTGTATGCTCTAATTCTTTAGTATAATCGGAAAAAGTTGTTATTTTAAATTCGTATTTGTTTTTCATCATATACTTTGTTATGAGCCTTGACATGGTTTTTTGTTGAAACAAATTATCTTCAACCACTACAAAATTTATCACACTTACAACTCCTATTTCTTTATATTCAACAAACAGCAAAATAAATATATCATACTTTTTATGATATTGGAAGTCATTTTGTTAATTTATATTTTTTTTTTGTAGATTCTCCTCCTCTTATGTGTCTTGTTTCCAAGTGTTCTTGTATTATAGGCTCTATTTCTTTATATTGTTTTATAGATATTTTTTTTATTCTTTCGCTTAGATCTTTGTGAACTGTACTTTTGCTAACATTAAATTTTTTTGCAATTTCTCTCATCGTTTGTTTTGTTTCGACCATATAGTTTGCTTCATTATTAATTCTTTCAATTATTTCTCTATTCATTTACTTCCCCCTATTAAAATATATTTTTCTTGCAAAAAAAAAGACCTTTTTATTAAAGATCATTTATATTTAAACTATAGAATCCTTCTGGATCTATCAATTTTCCTTTATAATATACTTCAAAGTGTAAATAACTTTTATAATCTGGATTGATTTTTGAAGTACCACTTGTTCCTATAACATCACTTTGTTTAATTTTATCTCCTTTTTTTACAAGTACTTTATCAAGACCTTGGTATACTGTAATGATATCTTTATCATGTTTTATTTCTACAATTTTTCCTAGATTCTTATCTTCTTTTATAGTAATTACTTCTCCATCTAAAATATTTAATATATTAAACTCTTTTTCGCTTATATAATCAACTCCAGAATTTTGCATATATGTATTTTCATAATATACTATTGATTTTTCTTGTTTTTCAGCATCTGATTTATAATCATAAAAGTATTTTCCTATTGTTACATTTTTATCCTCGTAAGGCTTTATAATAGTACTTATTTCCTCTTTTACAACTGGTTGTGAATTGTCTAATACTTCTTTTTCTACATATTTTGTCTTATCTGTTTGTTCTAAATAATAATTAACTCCTTTACCTATTATTATCACACATAAACTAACTAATAAAAAAGATATAAAATAAATTGCTGGAATTATCATTTTTTTTCTTATACTATTTTTCATAACCACTCTCCTATTACAAGTGTTTACATTTTTTTATTATTTATACATTTTTTATTTTTACTTTTTGATAATAATATTTTAATATTTGCTTATAATTATTTCCTTCTATTGCCATTCCATTTGCTCCATATTGACTCATTCCTACACCATGTCCATATCCTCTGGTAACTATCTTAATAGTTTTTTCACTTTTTATTATGTCAAAATCAGTTGATTTTAAATTTAATTTTTTTCTAAAAACTGTTCCCTTTATAATTTTGTTATTAATTTTTATTTTATTTACTCTATTTGTTTTTGTTCTTGATAATATTTTTAACGTTGTTATTCTTTTTTCATTAATTTTTAATTTATTTAAAACTTGTTGTTCAGTAAATTCTTTTTTATCAATAAAATCATTTCTATTTACTTCCCATTTAGATTCTACACTTTTTAAATAATCTTTATGTTCTCTAAATACATATTCACAATCTTCTGTATACCCGTTGGACATTGCAAAATAAAATACATTTATAATTTTACCATTATATGATAAATATTCTCCTCTTGTATTATATACAGATTCCTTTATTTTACTATAATATTTTTCGTAGTTATTTCCCCATTTTGCTTTTAATTGTGTTTTATTGTTGTAGCATTGATGATTTATACTATTTTCTATACTATAAGTGTTATTTTTTTCTCTTTTTAAAACGAAAGTTCTAGAAGCAACCGCTTGTGCTTTTAACGCTTCTATATTAAAACTCGCAGGCATTTCACAACTAACAACTCCAATAATATATTCTTCTAAATTTAAATTATATTCTTGTCCATTACTTTTTAAATTTACTATTATTTTTTTTTTCTTACTATTTATCTTTATTTTATTTTTATTATTTTCTTTTATATCAAAAAAATAGTTAGTTTTAAATATAAAACTAACTACTAATATTGGTATTAAAAATATTATTAATAATACTAAAATTTTGTTTTTCATAATAACCTCAATTATTTATTTTCAAGTTTTTTTACTTTGTTTATTCTACGAACAAACCTTTCTTCATTTAAAAATGGAGTATGTAAAAATGCAAGAACCATTGATTTTGTTTTAAAAAAGCATTTTTGAGAAGATAAAGCAAGAACATTTGCATCATTATGTTTTCTACATAAAGTAGCTTCTCTTTTATTATCTGCTTTTGCACAATAAATACCTTTTATTTTGTTTGCACAAATACTCATCCCAACACCTGTTTTACATATTAGTATTCCATAATCTATATCCTTGTTTGATAAATGTTTACAAAGTTTTTCACAATAATCATTATAATCATCCATTGTATTTGAATCTGTTCCATAATCTATTACATCATAATTCTTTTTTCTTAAAAATTCTAATAATTTAGTTTTTCGATCAAAACCAGCATGATCACTAGCTATTCCTATTACCATAAATGCACCTTCTTATTAATTTATTTTATTCTTCGTCTTTTATTCCATATTTGTCTTTGAACTTTTGTACATTTCCAGTTTTTGCAGTCATATGTTTTCCTGTATAGAATGAATGACATTTAGGACATTTTTCAAGTTGCATTTCCTCTAAAGTAGATTTAACTACGAATTCATTTCCACATGCACACACTACTTTGCATTCTTTTAATTCAGGATGTATTCCCTTTTTCATTATATTACTCCTTCCGCCATGATTAATAATTAATCATAGTAATTTGTTGACTTCATTATTATATCATAATAAACTGCGAAATCAATAGATTTAATTATAATTTTAGTTTTTTTATTACTTCTGTATATTAAATTTGAAAGTGCACAATTGATGTGCAGTTAGTTTTGTAATCAG
>CAZSRL010000022.1:0-13539 GCA_964609615.1 uncultured Muribaculaceae bacterium | reverse complement strand
ATTAAAACCATCTATTGTATGTATTCATTATAGCATTTAGGTTTATGTTAGGTCATTAAATTTTTTAACTAAAACACTAAAAAACACTTTATAGTTTTATAAAGTGTTTTTTATCTTATCTTTTCTTTATTTTCTTTATTTTCTTCAGAATTTATTAATTCAGATAGATGTTGATTATATTCATTAATAATAACTTTTATTTTTTTCTTTTCATATTCAACTCCTGAAGAATATTTTGGTTCTGCATATTTTTTTAATTGTTTTTTCCATTGTGAATTTAAAGAAAATTGTATTATATTATCTAATGAGCAAGCAAAATTCATTTTTAAAACTTGAATTTTTCTGTATAAATACTCTGGTGTTTGACAAACGGGACTTAAATCATTTTCTAATGCTTGTTTATCTAAACCTACACTTCCTAATAAAGCAAAATTAATATCTACTATTCTCTTATTAGATAGTATAGCTGGTTGTGTATTTATATTGTTTATAACTTGGTCTAAATCTGCGTTGTTTGCTTTAGCAACATAGCAGATTCTTTCTAAATTTCTAACATATTCTTCTTTTTGTAATATTTTAGGATTATAAACAACTAAACTATTTATCTGAAATTTACTTAATCCATAATTTCTTAAATACATATGAAGAAATTCTAAACGTTGTGTATACATTCTTTCTTTTTGATTCATTTTTTATTTTCCTTCCTTTTATAAGTGCATATTATAAAAAAGAAATCACATTATGTCAAATGTGAGTTCTTTTATTTGCTGTTTACTTTGAATTGTTGTCTTATTTTTTCTAAAGCTTTTTTTTCAATATCATTAACTCTTGCATATGAGATATTAAAAAATTCTCCTGTTTGTTTTTTATTTTTTGATATTTTATCATTTAATCCATATCTATGTTCAAGAATCATTTTTTCTCTTAATGATAAAGGTGAATCTTCACCATATATAATTTCATTTAATTCTTCTAATAATAAGTGTTCAAAAACTTCATTTTCTGTATTATCAAAGCCTCTTGATGTATTATCTTCTTCATTTTTATTATTAACAATATTTTCAATTGTTAATAATCTTTCTTCACTTATATCTAAATAATTCATTATTTCGTTCTTATCTGGTATTACACCATTTTTTTTATAATAATTATATATAAATGATTGATATACTTTAATATCTTCAGTTATAGCATGAGGTTTTTTTATTACTCCATATTCATTTTTATTAATATAATCAATCATTTTTCTTTCAATTGAAATATAAGCATATGTTGAAAATCTATATCCTAAAGTAGGATTAAAATTATTAACAGCTTTAATTAAAATTTCATTTCCTGTTTGTATTAAATCTTCTGTTAATACATTATTACAATTTATAGAATGTTTTTGTGCTAAAAAAAGAACTAATCTTAAATAATCTCTACTATTTCATTTTTTATACTAGAATCAGTTTTACTTTTTAAAAACATATTTTTTTCTTCTTCTTCAGTATATATATCTATTTTTTTAATTAAATTAGTATATTCATTTATATTCATTATATTCTTCCCCTTTTTAAAATTCGTTTATATTATACATTTTTCTTTATAAAAAGTCAATTTTTTAAGAATATTTATTAAAAGCAAAGAACTATTATTTAGTTCTTTGCTTTTCATATGGATTTGTAGTTTCTATTTTTGTTGTCTCATCTTCCGCCATTATGTAATACTTTCAATAATTTTTTTTATTTTAATCTTGATATTAATATATCTTTTTTGTTTTTTTGTTCTTCAAGTGTTTTTTGTTCTTTTTCTACTAATTCTTTAGGAGCATTGTTAATATAGTTTTTATTGTTTAATAGGTTTTCTCTTGATTTTATGTTTTTATTTAATTTTTCTAGTTCATTTTGTATTTCTTGTTTTTCTTTATCTGTTAGAGTATTGTCTCTAAAGAATGTTATTGTTATATTGTTTGAATTATATTTAAATTCTTTTGAGTTTGTAGGTTTTTTAGTGTTATTATCTGTTAGTTTTAACATAAAGTTATATATTTCTTTTAATTCTTCGGTTGTTTTTACTTCATAATATGTATTTTTTTCTATGTTGTTTTCTTTTTTTAGATTTCTTATTTTGCTTATATCTTCTATAACTGTTTTAAAGTTATTATTATATATATATTCTTTTTTATATGTCGGATAATTTGTAATCATTATACTTTCATTATGTATAGGAAGTTTTTGATATATAACTTCTGTTACATGAGGCATAAATGGATGTAATAACTTTAGTATATTTGTTAATACTTCAAATAATACTGTTTTTGTTGTGTTATCCATTTGTCTTTTTGATAGTTCTATATAGTTATCACAAAAATCACTCCAAATAAAGTTATAAAGATGAGTACCAACTATATTAAATTCATATTTATCCATATGTTTTGTTATTATTTTCACTTCTTCATTTAATCTATTAAGTATCCATTTATCTTCTTCTTTTAAGTTTTCTAATGTTTTGTTTTCTTCTTTAAAATCTTCTAAATTCATTAATACATATCTTGATGCATTATATATTTTATTAATAAAGTTCCAAGTGGATTTTACTTTTTCTTCATCATATCTTAAATCCATTCCTGGGGCAGAAGAAGTTGCTAAAAAGTATCTAAGTGAATCTGCTCCATACTTTTGTATTTCTTCCATTGGATCTACTCCGTTACCTAAAGATTTTGACATTTTTCTTCCTTGTTTATCTCTAATTAATCCATGTATAACACAATCATTAAATGGTATTTTATCAGTAAGTTCTAGTGAAGAAAATATCATTCTAGCAACCCAAAAGAATATAATATCAAATCCTGTCACTAAACAATCATTTGGAAAATATCTTTTATAATCTTCTGTTTCATTTGGCCAACCAAGTGTACTAAATGGCCATAGAGCACTACTAAACCATGTATCAAGAACATCTTCATCTTGAACAAATCCAGCTGGTGGATTTGTACCTACATATATTTCATCACCTTTATAATAAGCTGGGATTCTATGTCCCCACCAAAGTTGTCTTGATATACACCAATCATATGATATTTCCATCCAGTGATTTAATGTTTTTTCAAATCTTTTTGGTACAAAGTTTACTTTATCTTTTGTTTTTTGCATTTCAAGTACTCTATTTGCAAGTGGTCTCATTTTAACAAACCATTGGTTTGATAAATATGGTTCAACTACTACTCCACTTCTTTCTGAATGTCCTACACTATGTTTTATCTTTTCAATTTTTATAAGTAAGTCTTGTTTTTTTAGATCTTCTACTAGTTTTTCTCTAGCCTCAAAACGATCCATTTTATTATAAATACCGGCATTTTCATTCATTGTAGCATCTGGATTAATACAAATAACTCTTTGTAGGTTATGTCTTTGTCCTACTTCAAAATCATTTGGATCATGTGCTGGGGTTATTTTTACTACTCCTGTTCCAAATTCCATATCTGCGTGTTCATCAGCTATAACAGGTATTGGTTTATTTACTATTGGAAGTATTACATTTTTTCCAATAAGGTTTTTATATCTTTCATCATCTTTATTAACTGCTACTGCTGTATCTCCAAATAATGTTTCAGGTCTTGTTGTTGCTATTTCTAAATAATCTTTTGTTCCTTCTATCATATATTTAATGTGATAAAAAGCTCCCTCGATATCTTTATAAATTACTTCTTCATTAGAAAGAGCAGTTTGTTGAATAGGGTCCCAATTGATAATTCTTTTTCCTCTATAAATTAATCCTTTATTATAATAATCAATAAATACTTTTGTAACAGCATCATTTAATCCTTCATCTAAAGTAAATCTTTCTTTTGAATAATCAAGTGATAAACCTAGTTTTGCCCATTGTTTTCTAATAGTTTGCGCATATTCTTCTTTCCATCCCCAAGCATGTTTAAGCCAATCTTCTCTAGTTAAACTTCTAGGATTTATTCCATCTTTTCTAAGCCTTTCATCAACTTTTGCTTGTGTTGCAATACCAGCATGATCCATTCCCGGTAACCAAAGAGTATCAAATCCATTCATTTTTTTATACCTTATTATTATATCTTGAAGTGTTGTATCCCAAGCATGACCTAAATGTAATTTACCTGTTACATTTGGTGGTGGTATTACAATACAAAAAGGATCCTTTGTTTTATCATTACTTTTAAAATACTCTTTTTCTAACCAAAAATTATATAAATCTTTTTCTACTTCTAAATGATTATATTTTTTCTCTAACATTTTTCTTCTCTCCTTTTAAACATAAAAAAGGATGGTACAAGGAGTCATTTAAGACGGTACCATCCTTTTTATTTACTTTTTTTGTATAACGGCTTTAACCGTAATTTCTTACTAATTTCAGAAATTAACTCAGAAGCTACATTCGGTTTATTTTCTTAAGATAATTACACCAACATATCTCTCTCTTTAAAGAATAATTAAACTTACTCCTCTTCCTCTTTGCTTTATAGGTAAATTATAATATACTTTTATTTTTAAGTCAAATATATGATTACTTTATATTATTAAGCCTCTATAATCTCCTTTATTTACATATATGAGAACTATCTAATACTATAGTAACTGGTCCATCATTATTTATTTGTACT
This sequence comes from uncultured Muribaculaceae bacterium, assembly GCA_964609615.1. Lineage (GTDB taxonomy): Bacteria > Bacillota_I > Bacilli_A > RF39 > UBA660 > CAZSRL01. The sequence continues at coordinate 8,927 of CAZSRL010000022.1, read as the reverse complement.
AACATATCACTACCAAATATACCTGTTTCTACTGGTATTTGTTTATCTCTTAATTTATTATTAAATATATCATATAATCTACTTGCTCCATTTGGTTCAAGTGCATCTACAAAAGATGGTCTTCTTCCTTTTTTACACTTAGCGTATAAAGTAAATTGTGAAATACTTAATATACTACCCTTTATATCTAATAAACTTAAATTCATTAATCCTTTATCATCTTCAAATATTCTAAGATTTATTATTTTATCTATCATTTTATCAATAATAGTTTCATTATCTCCATTAGTAAATCCTACTAATATAACAAGTCCTTGTTCTATACTTCCATTTATTTTATTATTTATAATTACTTTACTATTTTTGCTTCTTTGTAATACAACTAACATATTATATCCTTTCTACATTTGTAACAAATTTTATACTATTTAATAAAGATATATATTTATTTAATGTATCAATATCTTTTACTTCACAAACTATTTCATAATATGTTTTATCTTTTTTAATTAATTTTATAGATGTTATTTGTACATTAAGTTTAGTAGAAACAGCCATTATATCTATCATTTTTTCTGTTTTACTATCAACATAAATATTTAATTTAGTACTATATTTATTATCCCCCTCTATATTCCATACTACATCTATTAATCTATTTGATTCTTTTATATTAATACAATCTTTTTTGTGTACTTTAACTCCATATCCTTTTGTAATAAAACCTACTACATCTTCTCCATATACTGGATTACAACAAGTAGCACTACTAGCTAAAATACCTGTTTCTCCACTTATAATAAAGTCTGTTTTATTATCTGTATTTGTTTTATTTTTTAATACTTTTTTTATTAAATCATCATCACTAAGTTCTTCTTCTTTTTTATTTATAAGTTTATTATAAATATATTGAGGAGTAAATTTTAATGCTCCTATTGATAAATATAAATCATTTAAATTATCTTGTTTTAATTCTTTAATAACTCTTTCTATATTTTCATCATTTAATATATCTTTAATAGGTTTTTTTTGTTTTTTTAAATAGTTTGATAATAAATCTTTACCTAAATTAATATATTTTTCTTTTTCTTGTTTTGAATAATATGACTTTATTCTTGATTTAGCAGTTTCTGTTGCGACAAAATTTAACCAATCTTTATTTGGTTCACTTCCTTCTTTTGTATTTAAACTTACTATATCTTCATCATTTAATTTATAATCTAGTTTTACTATATTATCATTTACTATAGCAGATACTAATGTATTTCCTATTTCTGAATGTATTCTATAAGCAAAGTCAACAGGAGTAGCGCCTATAGGTAACTCTATAATATCTCCTTTAGGAGTAAATATATATATTTCTTCTTTATTAAGTCCACTTTCAAAGTTTTTAAAGAAGTCTTCATTATCTTCATTATCTTGGCTTTCTACTAAAGAACGAAACTTTTCTAATTTATTTTCTAAAGTACTTTTCATATTACCATCTGTATGTTCTTTATAACTCCAGTGTGACGCTACTCCCTTTTCAGCTATTTCATCCATTTCATATGTTCTTATTTGTATTTCATACATATGTCCACCTGGTCCAAATACAGTTGTATGTATACTTCTATACATATTTTCTTTTGGTTTTGCTATGAAATCTTTAAATCTTTTAGCAATACCTTTATATTTAGAATGAATTAGTCCTATTATTAAATAACATTCTTCTGTATTATTAACTAATATTCTTAACCCTAATAAATCATATATATCGCTAAAACGTCTTCCTTTTTCTAACTTTTGACCTATACCATAAATACTTTTTACTCTTGATGTTATTTCAAAATCAATTTCATGTTCACGCAGTAAATCACTAAGTTCTAATTTCATTTGTTTAAGCGAATCGTTTAATTCTTTTTCATCAGCATTTATCATTTCTTTTATTTCATCATAAAACTCAGGTTTAGAATATTTAAAACAATAATCTTCTAATTTACTTTTAATTTGTTTTACTCCTAAACGATGAGCAATTGGAATTAATATGTTTTCTGTTTCTTCTATAATTTCTTTTTGATGCTCTTTATCAAAAACATATAAAGTTCTCATATTATCTGTTCTATCAGCAAGCCTTATAAATAATGCTTTTGGATTCTCAGCTAGTCCAACTATAACTCTTCTATCATGTTCTATATTTGTTTCTTTATTAAATGTTCTTTTTATATTACTAAGTTTAGTCAAGCTTTTTATTATAGATAAACTTTCACTACCAAACATATTTTCTATTTGTTCTTCACTCATTTTATTCTGTATAATTGCTTCATGTATAAGTGAACATCCTATTGATATAGGATCCATTTTTAAACAAGCAAGAATGTAAGCAACATTAAGGGGATGATGTATATAATCTTCCCCTGTTTTTCTTTTCATATCTTTATAAATTATAATTGATTGTTCATAATATTTTTGAATTATTTTTAATTCTTCTTCATTCATATATTTTGAACAAAGATTTTTAATATCATCAAACGATTTTTTTTCGTTCATAATTACTCCTTTTTATGAGTTTATTCCTTTAATTGTTTTTTCTTCAAGTTCATCATCATATACTGGTTTTTTCTTTTCTTTACCTATTGATTTTGCTTCTAATAATAACCATATTTGCATCGCTATAAATATTGATGAATATGATCCAGCTACTAAACCTATAAGTATTGCAATATTAAAGTTAAATATTTCATTAGCACCACATATTATAAGAACTAATACCGCTATCATAGTTGTTAAAGCTGTGAATAAACTTCTAAATAATGTTTCTCTAATACTTATATTTACAACTTGTACTAAATCATCTCTACTTTTAGCTTCATTATTATATAATTTTTTACAATTTTCTCTAGCTCTATCAAAACATACAATAGTATCATTAATAGAATAACCAAGTATTGTAAGAATAGCTGCGATAAAGATAAAGTTTACTTCATAATATAACATAGCAAAGAATACTATCATCATAAGAGCATCATGAACTAAAGCAACAACTCCTCCTACGCTAAACTTCCATGTAAATCTAAATCCTACATATATAAGTATTCCTATACACGCTAATATTACACTAATAATAGCATTTTTTACCATTTCTTTTTTTACTATATTACTAATTACACTAATTTCAGCACTCATGTTTTCTTTTTTAAATTCATCTTTTATTTCATTAATTTGATTTTTATTTAAAGTATCTGTTATTTTAACATATGCTTCTTTTTTATTAACTAATTCTGATTCATCTATTTTATAATCTTTTAATATATTTTTTGTATTGCTTAAGCTTATATTTTCAGTACTTTTAATTGAAATATCACTACCACCTGTAAAGTCTATACCAAGATTTAATCCTCTTACTCCTAAAAATATAAATCCAATTAATAATACTATTATAGATACTGCAAAGAAAAATTTATAAGGTTTAACAAAATCTAGTTTTCCAAATATTTCTTTTGGTTTATCTTTACTATTTAATTTAACAATATTTTTCTTATTTATTCCAGTAAACGCTACTATTCTTTTTCCAAAGAAACCAGTTTTTACAAATTCTTTAATAACTACTCTATTTAAACATACCATTGTTATTATAGTAAGAATTATTGTAATCATTAAAACTGTTGCGAAACCTTTAACAGAACTTTCACCAAATATAAATAATACTAAAGCTATTATAAATGTTGTTATGTTAGCATCTATAATTGTTGTTAAACTTCTTTTGTTACCTTCTTTTTCAGATGCTTCTAAGCTCTTTCCATATCTTAACTCATCCTTAATACGCTCTAAAGATATTATCGAAGCATCAACAGCCATACCTATACCTAGTATCAAAGCAGCTATACCTGGTAAAGTTAATACTCCATCTATTAGAATAAATACTAAGAATACTAAGAATGAATATATAAGCATACATAAACCACTTATAAATCCACTAAATCTATATACTAGAGTCATTACTAATATTATTAATATCATTACAATTACTCCGGCGATACCCGCTACTTTTAATGTATCACTACCAAATGAAGCATCAACTGTTTTAGAACTTACTTCATTTAGTTTAGTTGGAAGACTACCAGAATTTACAAGATCAACAAGTGATTGAGCTTCTTCAACTGTAAAACCACCTTCTATTATTACATCACTTGAGAATGCTTGTTTAACAGTTGCGTTTGATATACAAGACATATTTCCATCTCTACCACAAGATGTTTCTTTACTAAAACTATTTACTCCTTCTTTAAAGTCTAACCAAATTACAATTGTTTGATCAGTTGACTCACTTATTTTTTTTGTTACAGAATAAAATTTATCCTTGTCATCTATTTTTAGTGAAACAACTGGTTGTTTTTGTGAATTATAATCAAGTTTAGCTGCTGGAGTACCTAAAATATCAGCATTCATAAGTAAATCATCAGATGTGTTTCTAAACGAAAGAACAGCTGGAGTACTAAGTCTATCTCTTGCTTCCTTTTCATTTGTTACACCTGCTAATTTAACACGTATTTTATTACCTTCAATAGTAATTTCAGGTTCACTAACACCTAAAGTATCTACCCTATTTGATATAGCCTTATATGTTGACTTCATCATATCATCAGTAACTTTATTACCCTTTTGTAATGGTTCTATTTGATATAAAACCTCAAATCCACCCTTTAAATCTAATCCATAATTTAAATTATTAAGTACTGGTTTATAAGCAACAATAGTAATTGCTACTAAAAGAGCCATTATTATACTTACTAATATAAATTTAACTTTATTACTTTTCATATTTCTCCTCCTACAATATACCTTCATCTAAAAAGTCTAAGTTTCTTTCTTGAGTATTTAATATATTTAATACATAATTATTTATTTCTTTATCATCAGCATTTAATATATCATCTACCATTTCATATAATGATAAATCTTTTTTATTATTCCATTCATTATTACTTAAATAATTCCATATATCAATTTGTTTAACATAGTTATGTCCTTTTATTTTAATTTCATCAACTTTAGAATTTAAAGCTGGAGTTAATCTATAATAAAGTTGTTCTAAACTATTAAACTCATTCATATGCATCACCTTTATACATTATACAATATATTTTCCTTTTTCTAAAGACATAAATTATTTTATCATTTTTATTATATTTGTAAATATATTTTAAAACAATATGTATAATTCACGTTATAAATAGGGATAATTTTTGACTAAATGGTGTTTTTGTGGTATAATATCATGCAATATATGAATGAATATGTTTCATATATAAATTATTTAAAATGGCCTGGTAGTATTGACAAAGTAAAACATTTGTTGTATAATATCAAACCATTAGTTATGAAGAGGTAGAAATCACTCAAACATAACTGTAAGAAGGGGGTTATTTATTATGAATAACAAAAATTTAAAAGGAGCAAAATTTAAAGAACTTGATAATAATGTATTAGGTAAAATACAAATCATAAAAAACAGATTAAAGAAAATAGCATTACCATCAATTCTAACAGCAATGCTTATCACTTCAATGGCAGGATGTTCAAATGAACCTAGTAAAGATCCAGAAGATTCAACAAAAACACAAACTGAAAATTTCTATAGTGATTGGGAAGAAGATGAAATTGTTGCACTTGCTAAAGAAAGAGCGCCATTATTTAAAATGGACGAAAAAGTTTATGCTGACGTTATAAGATTTCTAGATGGAGAGCCTTGGGAAAACAAATATGTAGAAAGCGACTTTATGGAAAGAGGTTATTATACAGCTGACTATAATACTGGTCTTGATAGAAAGGTAGAAGCAGCTATTGGTATAATGTCTAATACTGATCTTTTTGATAAAGACTTAGATGACATAACTAATTGGGTTCACCGTTCAGATGAGTTTGAAAAAGGATCTTATGAAAATATTTTATTACAATTATTTGAACAAAAGATTGATGCTGTGTTAAGTGATCCAACTAATACTAATAAAGTTAAAGATTTATACAAAACTACTGTACTTACATTTAGTGAAGAAGATTCAACTTTAATGATTGGAGATATACCAGCTAATCAAGTAATTAATAATGATGCTGGAGTAAATACAATTATTATAGATTATATCTTTACTGCAGTGTATCCACTTGTAGCACAATCTCTAACAGACGAAATGACAATTAAAAATGACAACGGAGAAAAAGTTCTAAAAAATGCTGTTCCTAAAGAATGGCTTGAACAAGAACCATTAGGTCATGAAAATACTTGTTATGATATGGATGATAAAGAACAAGATGATGATTTAACTTATGAAGATGATCCATTAAATCAATTAATGAGAATTCAAGAAGATACAAATAAATTAATAACAGGCAAGTATAAAATTAAAGTAAGAAGTTGTTAAGGGGGTAAAATTATGGAAAATAATAAAAGAAATATAAATTGGTATGATATATTATCTAAAATAATATTTTTAATCATAATTATATTAATATTAATGTGGTTCTTCCCTAGAGGAACTAATAATAGTAATAATAATGTTAATGATAAATTAGATACTATTAATTCTAAATTAACAGTACTAGTTGATAAAGTATTTAGAGATAATTTAAATGAAATGAAGGCTGCTGCTAAAGCATACTTTACTAAAGATAGAATGCCAAGTGAAGAAGGAGACTCTGTAAAATTAACGTTACAAGAAATGTATGATCAAAATATGTTATTACCACTTATGGATAAAAACAATAAAGCTTGTAGTGCTGAAAAGAGTTATGTAAAAGTTACTAAAGTTGGTAACGAATGGAAAATGAAAGTTAGTTTAACTTGTAGTGGAGAAACTAAATCTATAGTTGAAACTATTGGTTGTTATGATTTCTGTAAAGATGGAAATTGTAAAAATACTATTGCTACTAATTTACAATATCAATTTGTAAGAGAAGTAGAATCAACTAAATATACTTGCTCAGCAGGTTATCATTTAAAAGGTAGATATTGTTATTCTGAAGTATTCAGTGACAGAAAAGCTGCTGAAGAAATTTGGGAAAAAGAATCTACTAAATCAACTGATGCTTCTAAAGTAGAAGGTGGAGAAAAGAAAACTTGTATTGATGCTATTAAAACTGAAGGACAAATATCTTATACTTGTCCAGCAGGTTATACTTTAAACGGTACAACTTGTGAAAAAACAGAAACAACAACAGCAGCTCAAGGATCTGACTATAGCTGTCCAAATGGAACAACTAAAAACAATAACTATTGTTATAGTACTTCAACAGTTGCAGCAACTGTAAATTATAGTACAAGTTGTCCTAGTGGATATACAAAAAGTGGAAGCTCATGTTATAAAAAAGTTAAAAGTGGATATACTTCATGGAAGTACAAGAAAAGTTATTCACAAAGAACTTATAGTCGTGAATATAAAAACAGTACATCTTGGTTAGACTATATTGGAAGTTATAAAGCTTATCCATGTAATAATGGGAAATATAGTAGAAGCTGTCCAAGAAAAGTAACATACTATAGATATAGATATTATACACGTAGTGCTACTTATTCAAAGAAATATGCTTCTATGACTAAGAAAGTATCAAGTATAACTTGTCCTAGTGGATATAGTAGAAATAATAATACTTGTACTAAATCAGTTGTAACACCAGCTACAGAATCAACTAACTTATCTTGTCCAGATGGATATAAGATAGAAGGTTCAACTTGTAGTAAAGTTGTTAGTACTCCGGCTACAGAAGTAAAAGGAGATACAACATATAGTTGTGATACTGGTTGGGCATTAGAAGGAAAATCATGTTGTCAAACAGAAAAAACTGATGATAAATATTATTGTGAAGATACAAGTGCTATACTTGAAGGCAATAAATGTTTAACAACAGTTCCAGCTCATATTGTTGGATATAAATGTCCAGATGGTTATACTAAAAAAGATAATAGTTGTTATAAAACTGTAACTAAAAAAGTAAGAGCAACAAGTAAAACTGTTGTTAGATATCAATACAAATGGAGTAGTTTTAAATCTCTATATGGTTGGAATAGAACAGGTAAAACAAGATCAGTTTAAAACTTATTATTAAATAAATAAAGAGTTCGAAATTATTTGAACTCTTTTTTATATTAACATCATATGATGTATTATATAATATGAATCATTTTTTATTATTGTTACATATTTTATACTTTATAGTCCCTATTTTATCAGTTCTTAAAATATTAGAATCTTTTAAAATATATAAAACTTCTTCTCTTGGATGATTAAATCTATTATTCTCCCCTACTGATATTATACTTGTTTGTGGATTTGTATATTTTATAAACTCTTTTGATGAACTAGTAGTACTACCATGATGACCTACTTTTAATATATCTATATTTCTTATTGTTTTTGTTTTCTTCATTATATCTTTTTCTGTTTTTATAGTAGCGTCTCCCATAAATAGTATTTTTTTGTTTTCTACTTCTAGTAGTAAAACAATACTATTATCATTTTCTTCATTATAGTCTTTGTTATTTAATGAAGTTAATTTTATATTATCTATTTTATATACTTTATCTTGTATAGTTTTTTTAAATTTTATTTCTATTTCAAGATGATTTTCATCTCCTTTATTAATAATTACATTTTTAACATCAATATTATCTGTTATTCTTTTAGCTTCCCCAGCATGGTCATCATCTCCATGTGTTAAAAACATATAATCTATTTTTTTAATACCAAGTGATCTATAAAAAGATATTAATGTATCTGATAAATAATAATTTTTATTTTTAATTTCCCAATTATCTTGTTTATAAACTAATTTACCTCCTACATCTATAACTATTACTTTTTTTCTATTAGGAGTAATTATTAAAGCACTATCTCCTTGTGAAACATCTATCACGACACCATTCTTAATACAACAAACTTTTTAGAGTGAATACAATT
>CAZSRL010000021.1:0-14621 GCA_964609615.1 uncultured Muribaculaceae bacterium | reverse complement strand
TATTTTTATATACTAACATTCCACCTGGACAATTCATTGGTTTTATAGCAAATTCTTTTTCATCTATAACAGAAGTATACATATTTTCTTTATAATTTTCCCAATGTCCTGAGATTTCCCATAAATCTCTATTTAACATTATAGGTGTTTTAATAAAATTATAGTTTTCTTTTTCGTGTTCAGTATACCAAAAATTTTCTAAAATATTTCTAAGTATCATTCCATTAGGTAACCAAAATGGAAATCCAGGACCATATTCACTCATCATAAATAAACCAAGTTCTCTTCCTAGTTTTTTATGATCTCTTTTTTTAGCTTCTTCAAGTAATTTTAAATGTTGTTCTAAATCTTCACTATTTTCAAAACATATACCATATATTCTTTGTAGCATTTTATTTTTAGAATCTCCCTTAAAATACGCTCCACTTACTTTTAAAAGTTTAAAGTTTTTTATTACTTTTACAGTTTCTACATGAGGACCTCTACAAAGATCTGTAAATTCTCCTTGTGTATAACAACTTATTATTTCATTATTATCCATATTATTAATTAAATCTAATTTATATGGATCATTTTCAAACTTTTCTAGTGCTTCTTTTCTAGTTAATTCTTCTCTATATATTCTTTTTCCATCTTTAGAAATCTTTTTCATTTCTTTTTCTATTTTTAATAGTTCTTCTTCTTTTATTACTTCATCTCCTAAATCAATATCATAATAAAAGCCTTCAGCGATAACAGGTCCTACCCAAAATAATGCATTAGGATATAACCTTTTTATAGCTTGTGCCATTAAATGAGCACAACTATGATTTAATATATTTAAATTTTTATCTTCTTTTATATTGATCATTTTTACCATCCTCTCTTTCTTTTTACTTGTTCTTTTCTTTCTTCATTAATTACAACAGGATTATAAAGTTCATCTAATTGATTTAATTCAATTTTTATTTTATATAGTAAATATTCTAAAAAATCTCTTTCTTCATATGAAATATCATCTTTATAAAGTTTCTTTAATATAACTTTTTTTTGATATAAAAGTTCTTGCATCTTTTTTTCTATTCCATTTTCAAATTCATAATAATCTATTCTATTATTCATTTTATACCTCCTCTTCCACTAATTCTATTATATCCATATGGATTATTTGTTTTTTTATTTGGATTGCTTCTTTTATTAATTTCATTTGTTATGGCTGGGGTTTGAGGCATTTTATTACCACTCATTCCATCACTTGTTCTAATATTAGATAGTTGTGTTTTCATATCTTCTCTTTCTTTTTGCAAATTATTTAAATTAGGTTTTAAACTATTAAAATTATTATCTTTCATATTATTCCTTTCTATAATTAAAAAAACTCCCATATAAGGAGTGTTTAAACACGGTACCATCCTACCATTTACTTAATTAATATAACGGCTTTTAACCGGAGTTTATTAACTCTCTAAAAAGGTAGTAACTATTAATTTATTTTATTCATTTACACCAAACATGAACTCTCTTAAAAAATATACTTAATAATCTAGTCCTTTTCTTAACGATTTATAAACTAATTATACACATATTAGTTATTTTTTTCAACTTTATTTTATTTTTTCTTTTTAAATTTAGTATTAATAAACGTTATTATAACAGGAAGTACTGAAATAAATATTATTGCATATACAACTAATGAAAAGTTTTTTTCTACAAATGGAATATTTCCAAAAAAGTATCCTAGTGAACAAAATGTTGTTACCCAAAGAAAACCACCTAAAAAGTTATATCTTATAAATCTAGTATATTTCATCTTACCTATACCTGCGACAAAAGGAGCAAATGTTCTAATTATAGGAATAAATCTCGCTATTACAATAGATTTACCCCCATGTCTTTTAAAGAAGTTTTGTGTTCTTTCTAAATATTCTTTTTTTATTAGTTTTGAATTTTCTAAACTTTTATTTTCAAAGAATTTACCTATTTCAAAGTTTACTGTGTCCCCAAGTACTGCCGCGAATAAACATATTATATATAATACAATTATATTAAGTTTACCAATAGCTGCAAAAGCAGAAGCAGCAAATATAAGTGAATCTCCCGGTAAAAATGGCATTATAACAACACCAGTTTCTATAAAAATTATTCCAAATAAAATAAGATAAGTAATTAATCCATAATTACTTATTATTTCACCTAAATGAGTATCAATATGTAAAATAAAATCTATTACTGTTTTTATTAAATCCATTTTTGTCCTTCCTTAACAACTTTTTTTAATTGTACTACATTCTTTCCTTTGACATGTACAACCTACATATTCAAGTTCAATAAATGCTTTGTTTTTTAATTTTCCTTTAACACCTTTGTTCATTTTTTTTGTATATGAATTAATTATTTTTTTATTATGAGAATCTATAGATATTTCCATATTATAACTATATGCTTCTTTATTTAAATATTTTTTCTCAATAGCTTTATTTATTAATATTTTAGGAGCATCTTCTATGTTTTTTCCTTTTAATAATTTTTTAGTTATAAATTTAGCATCTTTTGTACTTAATTTAACATCCTTAATATTACCTAATCTATCTACAGTTAATACTGCGGTAAATTTAGAACTAATAATTACATTTGTTTTTTTACCATTATATAAAACAATAAAAGTTATAATTCCTATTATAAAAATTGCTAGTAAAACTATAATTAATTTTTTTCTATCTTTCATTTTTATCTCCTTAATAATTATTGGCGTCCCCGATTGGAATCGAACCAACGACCTATCGCTTAGGAGGCGATCGCTCTATCCAACTGAGCTACGGGGACACATATAAAAATACTTTTATCTAGTTGAAATAAATAAAAGTATAAAATATGCATAGTTTTTAGAATTAAATCTAACAAATTCAAATGTCGCTACTAATTTATCTGCAAGTCCAACTATAATACTTTCTTTAAATTTTGGTATTTCCACATTAAATGGAAACATATGAGAAGTAATTATATTTTTTTCAACTTCAGTTAAATTATAATACTTCATAGAATTATTTAAAGCAACATATGGATGTATTTTATGTACTTCACGAAGTGGACATCCATTTAAGTCTTTTGTTGTGTAAAAGTCATGAAGCAATGCTCCTCTTGTTACAATTTGAGAATCCATTTTAAATAACTTTGACATTAAGAAACTTAAATACGCTACTCTATTAGTATGTTCAAGTCTAGTAATTCCATGATGTCTTTCATTAGCTAATTCATTCCATTTTTTATTTTCATTAATTTTATTATATATATTTTTATATTCGTTTTTTTCTTTTTCCAATAATTTCATCTTCTATCAGAACTCCTTGCTAATAAATTATATCATTTAATATATAAAATATCAATTATTATAAATATTTTTTTTGTTAAAAAAATGTAAAGAAAAAAGACCTAACATTATATTATTAAGTCTTAAAATAATAATTATTTTTTTATTTTAAATTTTTCTTTTATAATACCAAATATTATAGTAAGTATTGAAAATAATAACCACATACCAAATAAAACAGATAAGTTTTTTAGTAAATAAACATTATTTATATCAACAAGTGATTGTTTTAATAAATCAACTGAATATGTCATTGGCATATATGGATATATTGCTTGATATAGGGCTGGTTCAGTTTCCATTGGAAATGTACCTCCACAAGCAGCAAGTTGTACTACAAGCATAAATATTGCTAAAAACTTCCCAACATCTTTAAAATGAAAGAAGAAAAATAATATAATTGATAAGAATGTAATTGATATTATTACACATGAACTATAATATAAGAATATATTTGTAATATTAAAGTCTAGGAATAAATGTAATAAACTACCTAAAATAAGTGCTTGTATTATTCCAATTAAAGCATATAAACCAACTGTTAATAATTTATTATCTGTATCTCTTCCTAGATGTTTAAATCTTCTTTCTGGATCATAATATAATCCTACAAGAATTAAAATTCCACCTACCCATAATGATAATGATATAAAGTATGGAGCAAATGCTTCGCCATAATTATTTATTTTACTTATAGTTTTTTCTTTTACTTTTATTGGTTCTTTAGAATAAGAACTTAAACCATTTAGTTTTTTAGTTTCTTTTTTAGTTTCATTTATTTTACTATCAACTTCATTTTTTGCACTCACTACACCATTATTTAAAGTTTCACTACCTTTATAAAGTGTATTTGTCCCGTTATTTAATTCATTTATTCCGGATTTTATTTTATCAGAAGAAGTGTTAAGTGTATTTATTCCATTATTAAGTGTGTTTATTCCATTTAAAACATAATTTGATCCAGTATTTAATGTATTAATATTAGTATTTAGTGAATTAATACCTCCTTGTAATCTAGGAATAGATGTATTTGCTCCTATTTTTAGTTGTTGTAAAGAGTTATATAAAGCAGTTGCTTCTTCTTTAGAAAAGTTTGTACTATTTAAATAAGTATTTACTTTATCTTTTAGTTCTAAATTAGTTTCTAATAAACCAGAACTGTATAACTCACTTAATAAATTATATCCATCATTAATATAAGTATTTGCTTTTCCATATTGAGCTACATCATAATTAATAAGTTTTACAAAATTATCAAGACCACTTGCTTCTGTATTTAACTGATTTGTTCCCTCACATATTTTATTAACACCACTGTTAAATACTTTATATTTATTTAGTAATTCATTTGATCCATTGTTTAAATTTATTATTCCATTATTAAATTCATTATAATTTACATTTAATTTGTTAGTTCCTTTATATAATGTTTTGCTTCCATTCTTTACTATATTTGTTCCATTATTAATTCTTGCTAGTCCATCACTTATTAATGATGTTTCATTAGGAACATCTTTTAGTTTATTAGACAAAGTATTTACTATTTTACCAGTTGATTCTTTTAGTAATTGATTTTCTATTCTAACAACAGCACTATTTAGTATTTGACTTGCTAAAAAATTAGTTTTATTATTTGGACTATATTTAACAACAGTTTTCTTTCTGTTTTCATTAGTAGCGTTGTTTAAACTCTTTGTAAAGTCTTTTGGTATAGAAATAGTAGCATAATATTTTTTATTATTTAGTCCATCTTTACCTTCTTTTTCAGTTACTACACTATATTTAAAGTCACCACTTTTTTTTAATTCATTAATAAGTTTAGTTCCCATACAGTTTTTAGTACATTCATCATTATTTATTAAAGCAACTGGTACCTTATCTAACTTACCATATGGATTCCAAAATGCTTTTAAATATACAGTACTATATATTAAAGGAATTATTATTATTCCAAATATTATTAATGCTTTTTTAAAATTTAATTTTTTCATATTTTAACCCCCTTATAAATTATATAAATTGTGTTTTATTATAATTCCAATATCTTTTAAAGTCAAATAAAACCACTTATTATATTGAATATTTCTTTTTTTAAAAAAAAATGTAAGAATATTTCTTACATTTCACTTGGTATTTTTATTACTAATAAACTTAATAATTTTTCTATTACTTTATATGTTAGTTTTAATAAATTAATCCAATCATTTTTATTAGATTCATCGGTTAAAGTATTTATATTATTATTTTGATAAAATGCATTTGTTAATACACATAAATCATATAAATAATCTGCAATAAAGTGAGGCATTCTTGTATCAGCTGATTTTGTTACTACATCATTTATTTCTAATAGTTTCATTCTTAATTCTTTATCTTGTTTATTATATATTTTATCACTTAAAATATCATTATCTATAATATTATCATTTATTAATTTTTTTATTCTTAAAGAAGTATATAAAATATAAGGTCCTGTTTTACCATTAACACTTGCAAATTTTGAAATATCAAAGTTATAATCTCTTTCACGATTATTTTGAAGCTCTGCGAACTTTATTATTGCATTAACTATAATATCTATATCTTCTTGTTTTAAATCTTTATTAGATTCTTTTGAATTAATAAAACATTCTTTAATATCATTAATTAAACTATCTAATTTTACAGTATCTCCACTTCTTGTTTTAAATGGTTTTCCTTCAGCATCATTAACTGTTCCATTAAAATTATGTTCTAGTTTTGCATTTCCACTAAGACCACTTAAAGCACATGCTCTAAAAACTTGTTCAAAGTGTAGGCTTTGTCTTCCGTCTACAAAATACAATATATAATCAGGATTAAAATCTTTCATTCTTTGATATATAGTAGCAATATCACTAGTAGCGTATAAATATGCTCCATCACTTCCTTGTAATAATAATGGTGGCATTTTCTTTTTATCATCATCTTTTACGATTCTTACAATTAAAGCTCCATCGTCTTCTTCTATTAGATTTTTATCATTAAAATACTTTAGAACATCTTTCATATATGGAAAAGCATCTTTTTCTCCATACCAATAATCAAATTCAACATTTAAAAACTTATACATTCTTTTTATATCTTTAATACTAATATCAAAAATAACTTTAAAATAATCATTACATTCTTTATCACCTTGTTGTAATTTATTTCTTAGTTTTTCACACTCTATATATATATCTTTATTTTCTTTACACAACTTACTATATTTAGGATATATATAATCAAGAACTTTAATAGTAATATCCTCTGTTTTAATATTTTCATTCTTTAAGCCATAAATAACTTGTCCTATTTGTAATCCATAATCACCAAGGTGAACATCTCCTAAAGCGTTATACCCTTTAGCTTTTAATATTTTATACATACTTTGTCCAATTAGAGCTGTTCTTAAATGTCCTACATGAAGAGGCTTTGCTATATTAGGTCCTCCATAATCAAGTACACAGGTTATTTTATTATCTACTTCTTCTATTCCAATATTTTTATCTTCATTTATTTTATTTAAAGTATTATTTATTAATTTATCACTTACTTTGATATTTATAAAACCTGGTTTAACAAACTCTACACTTTCAAAATAAGAAGAAAAATCTTCTATATTATTAATTTCTTTAACTAACTCTTCTCCAATTTCTATTGGATTCTTTTTTTGCTCTTTTGCTATATTAAAAACACTATTAATTTGATAATCACATAATTCAGGTCTATTTGACAAATTTACTTTACAAAATTCATTTTTTAATCCTAACTTTTCAAACGCTATTAATAATGTATTTTCTATTATATTAATCATTTTATCACTTCCTCATTTGTTATATTATACACTTTTTTTAGTGATAATAAAAGTGTTCTTTACACTATTTTTTATTATTGTTTTATAATATTTAAATTATTTGATATAATAATAATGTAAAGTAGAAGGAGGTTATACATGAAAAGTGTAGCAATTAAAGGACAAAGAGAATTTGAAATTAAGGAAATTGATGAACCTATAAAAAAAGAAGGAACTGTTTGTATCGATGTTAAAAAGTGTGGTATATGTGGTTCTGATATTCATTATTGGGTTGCAGGCGAACCTGCTGGATTAGTAATGGGACATGAATACTGTGGTGTTGTAACTAACCCTGGTTCAAGAGAGGATTTAAAAGTTGGAGACAGAGTTACAGCTTTACCTATATCCCCTTGCGGAGAATGTTATGCATGTAAGAAAGGAAATCCACAATACTGTCCACAAACTTGGACATATGCAACTGGGCTTGCTTTAACTAACCCTGGAGCACTTGCTCCAAAAATGAGCATACGTGAAGATATGGTAATAAAAGTACCGGATAATATAACTGATGATGAAGTAGCAATGGTTGAACCAACAGCAGTTGGACTTCATGCAATACATTTAGCAGATACTAAAGTTGGAGATAAAGTTTTAGTAATTGGTGCTGGTGTTATTGGTTTAGTAAGTGCTATGTTTGCTAAAATGGAAGGTGCAAGTTATGTAGCAATATCTGAAACAAATGAATTAAGAGGTAAAAAAGCAGTTGACTTAAATGTTGCTGATGAATTTTTAAATGCAACTGATGAAAAGTTTGTAGAAAATATTATGACAAAAACTGAAGGTGGTTTTGACATTGTAATTGACTGTTCTGGAAACTCTGCAGCTGTATCTAGTGCACTTGCAACAGTTAAAAATGGAGGGAAAGTTATATTAGTTGGTGTTTCTCTTACACCAGTAACAATTCCAACAGTAGTTGCAGTACTACATGAAATTGATATTCAAGGTGCAATTGCATATACAAAAGAAGAATTTCAAACTTGTATTGAATTAATGAGAGACAAAAAAATAGATGTTTTAAAATTTGTTAGTGAAATTATTTCTCTCGAAGAAGTTCAAGATGCATATGAAAGATTAACATCTGGTACATCTGAAGAAATTAAAATATTAGTTGATCCAAATAAATAAAATCATAAAAAAAACTATTGAAAAAAATCAATAGTTTTTTTATGCAAACAATAAACTAATAAAATATATTAATTCTGGTAAAATTATGTCACCCGCTAATATACCAAATATAGCAGAATATATTATTGCTTTATATTTTGTAGTTTTTTTTCTAAATACTACAAAATAACTAATAATAAATAATATAATAGCCCATGCTATTGGTGATGTTAAATAATATAGTAATAATGCTAAATATTTCATATCATAATTCCTTTCTTCTTTTTTCTATTTGATCTCTACTGAGAAATTGGAAAATTAATCTTTCCATAGTGTTTATAATTTCTTATTTTAATATCTTTTAATTCTTTTGAATTGTCTATTTCAAAAAAATCTTTAACATCAGGATTAATCCATAATTCTGGTGCTTCTAAATCATCTAATTCTTCTGATCTTTTTATCTGCTGTTTTATTCCATCAATTTGATTTACATAAATATGAGCATCTTTTATAGACCAATTTAAATATCCAGGTTCTAAATCAGTACAATGTGCTAGTAGATATACTAAAACAGAATATTGAGTAACATTAAATGGTAATCCGAGTGGTACATCACAACTTCTTTGGTGTACGCTGGCATTTAATTTACCATCAGTTACATCCCATTCACTTGACCAAACACATGATGGAAGAACCGCGGTATTTAAATAATCATCTTGCCATAAACTCATAAGCATTCTTCTATCAGTTGGATTATTTTTAATTTTATTAATTAGATTTTCTGTAAGATTAAATTTATTTACTATATAACCATAAACAGTACCTATAGTATGTGCATTTTCTTTTCCAAAATCCTTTTCTATTTTTGTTTTAACTAATTTCCCATTACTATCAGGTAACATTTGAGTTGCTCTCCATTTACCATCTTCTTGTATTTCCCATTCATCCCATATATGATTACTACGTTCTTGAAGCCATCTTACATCATTACTAGCAGCTTGATAAATCCATAAGAGTTCCGTTATAGCATTTCTAAAAAATAGTTGTTTAGTTGTTAAAATTGGAAATTCTTCTTTTAAATCAAAGGTAAAATTATAAAACGGGATCTTTATAGTATTAGTACCGGTTCTATTCTCTACTTCTTTTCCCTCTTCTAATATTTTCTTACATAATTTCAAATATTCTAAATCCCATTTTGCCATTATAAACCTCCTATAAAAATTATAACATAAAAAAGAAAAGAACAAAACTTGTTCATTTCTCTTTTGTTATTTACTAACTTTTTTAAAAACATAATAACAATTTATCATTTTGCCATAAGCATAATCTCCTGATTTCCACTCAACAATTAAATATTCATCATCTTCTATTTTTTTATAAGTATATTTACTATATGTATCTTCTGAAATAAAAGCAACTATTTTATTTTTAGAATATCTACTTGTACGAGTAGAATCATCGTTAATAGTAAAGGTTACAACTCCATCCGGATAAAAAGCTATTTTATTTACAAATAATTTGTTTTTCCAAAATTTTTTATTTGGATCAAACATTTCAGGATTATTAACAACATCAATTGACTGCCAAATACCTATAACTTTTTCATCTTCTTCAAAATCAAAGTTTATATCATCTTTAACAAGAATTTCATCTTGCTTATATTTATGATTATCCACTCTTTTATAAATACACGTTTTGTATTCATCTTTATCCGTAGGATCAATTAATTTAACATACATATATTCATTTTCATTTTCATAAGGATTTTCTCTATCACAAATATAAATAATTCCCTTTGTCCAAGATATAACCCAGTATTCTTCACCATTTTCCATTAAGTATAATTCTTTAATTTTAACATCATCATTCATAGAATCATCTAAATCTAATAAATTATTGTTTTTAAAATCTTCTTTTGTTTTATCAACACCGACTAATTCCCATTTTCCGATTGCTTACTCATCATTAATAAAAGGTTTCATAAATACCTCCCCCTTTCTTTCATTATTAGAAAGAATTTCTAAACTATTCATATTTTTTTGCATTTGTTTAATTTTGTTTTTATAATCTTCTATTTTAGTTTTTATATTATCATCATTAAAATCTTTTATTTCTTTTAAAGAAAAACCAAGATTCTTTAAATAAATAATTTTCTCATATCATCAATATTCTTGTCATCATAATATCTATAACCAGAATATATATCAACATAAGCCGGCATTAATAACCCCTTTTGTTCATAAAACTTAATACTCTTTATAGAAACATTAAACATTTTAGCAAAATCTCCAATCTTAATCATAATTTTTCTCCTTTCTGAAAACATGATATACCTACACCTAAGGGGAGAGTTAATATTTTTTTTAAATTTATTTTATTTTATATTTTAATAACATTCTTTTATCTTCATCGCTTACTCTAAAACTATCTCTACATTTACTAATCATTTTATTAATTGTAAATTTATTTAATTTACTATTATTTAAAAACTTAATTGTATCTTCTCGTCTTTTAATAAATAAATCACAAAGCAACCATGAATTTATCATATTAACATAATAATCTTCTTCTTTTTCAAATTTATTTAATATTTCAAATATTTTATTTACATAATTTTCATTATCTACCAATTTAAATAATGCTTCCATTCCAATTCTTCTTACAAAAGGTTTGTCATTTTTTAAATATTCTAAACAAAGATTTATAAACTTATCTTCATTGCCTTTTACATTAAATGTAAGTACATCACATGATGCCCAGTTATCAACTTTTTTTGAATAAATATCTAAATAACTTTTCATAACTTCAAAATCTTTTATTTTAGATATTAATAATCCATTAACAGCTGTATTTTCATAATAATGCCATATCATTAAATCTAAAAATGATAAATAATTACCTTTATATATTTCTTTTACAACACTTTTTAAATCACTTGTTTTAACTGCCAAACAAGGAAGATTAGTTTTAAGCAAATTCTTTGCCCAGTCTATTCTTGGTTCGTTCTTAAATGTTTTTAAATAACTGTTAAACTCTTTAATATCATTTTTACACCATTTATCCTTAATTAAATTCATAATAAAACTCCTTACAATAGTTTGTTATATTTATTTAGATTTGTATTTATTCAATTAAATAACTTGTATATGTTAATACTTTTTATACTTACCTATATTATATCATAGCAAAATAAAAACTTGTACAATTAAGTACAAGTAAATTTTTATTCTGGTGCCAGTCGTATGCAGGTCTAACAACTCCTAGGCTAAAAGATGATAGTAAGTAATACTTACTAACTGAATTAATTATACTAAAACAATATAACTTTATCAACACAATAGTAATTTTATTTTAAATTCCATTCATTTTTCATTAATTCAAATATTGCTTTTTTATCTTCTTTTGTAAAAATATCTTTTTGACACTTAAACTTGCTTAATGACCATTTCCACATATTATACCCAAAATGTTTATCTTTATATTTTTTACCTAAAATTATTCTTTCACCATCATATCTTGGAATAAAATGAAAATGGACATGTGGCTTTTCTTTATCTCTATAAGCATTATTCATTAAACAAGCAAAATTAAACATAGTTGCATTAAAAAGTTTTTTTGTAATTCTTTCTAATTCTTTTTCTAATTCTCCTAATTCTATCCACTCTTCTGATGTTAAATCACTTAAAGATTCCTTATTACAAGATATAATACAATCACCAGGAAATTCTTGACACCATTTAACGAATATTACATCCCAAAATTTTCCTTTATATAGTTCCATAAAACACCGCCTTATTATTTACATAGTTTTTTTACTTGTTCTATCATCATCAAATAGCACAACTTCTTCACAGCCAAATTTTGATGAATAGTATTCAACAAATGGCCCCCAAGTATCATTATCTCTGTCAAAATAAAATAACTCTTTCATATTTCTAGCATTTCTTTTCACATACTCATAATATTTTGAATACCCCGCATTTCTCATAGGTTGTAATTGCTCGTAAGCAAATTTTAATCCACTTGGATCAAATACTGGATTATAATTTTCATTTGTTATAAATCCCTTTTTCTTGTTATAGCATCCCTGAATAAGGTTAGGTATTAATATTGGATAAACTCCTTCTCTTCCATATTCGTCTGTTCCTTGTTGTTCATAAAATATTGGAATTGGAACATCCCAATTACCATTTCTATGTTGTCTATCAGGGAAATAACTTTTAGGAATTTTTATTAAAAAGACATTTTCATCTGTTTCTCTTAAAACTTTCATTATATCTTGTAATAAACCATTTTCAATATCTTCATCAGATATTCTTTCCATTGTTGATTCAATTCTAAAAGATGTATCTAAATCTTTAAGTCCTTTTTGAAAAAAAGAATTATAGTCTGCTACGGGACTCTTATGTATATAATAATTAAATTCATTTTTATTTGCTTCCATGATTATCTCCTTATATTTTCAATATTTATCAAATTATTGTTATTATCAAACTCTAATTTGAATAATTCTGGACAATTCCAATTTCCATCAAAAACTAATTTATTATTAAAATAGATTTCTAATAACCTTGTTTCTTCATTTTATTTAATATCACAATATTTAGATAACATAAATGTTAATGCTGTTCCATGAGATACAACTGCAATTGTTTTATCTTTATTAACATTTATAATATCAATTAGAACTTCATTCATTCTTTTTATTACATCATTTAAACATTCTCCATTATTAATTTTATGATTCCAATCAAACCATTGTCTTTCAAAAAAATCACTTGGAAGTTCTGCCATATCATCTACTCCAAATTTTCTTTCTCCAAGTCTTTCATCAACATTTAATTTTATATTATTTTTTTCTGTAATATATTTTGCAGTAGACATTGCTCTAACATAGTGTGATGAATAAATGACATCTATATTTTGAAGTTCTTCTCTTTCACTCATTTCTTTTGCTAATTTTTCTCCATCTACGCTTAATGGATTTTTTTCATTTCTTAATTGTTCAACTTCATTAACATTATATTCACCCAACAATTTTCTAAAAGGTTGAGAATGTCTTAATAAATAAATTGTAGTCATTTTTTCATCTCCTATCTAATTATATCTACATCAATCACTTCTTTATCATTATTATAAGTTATTTTATAAACACTAGGACTTTTTGGATTACCATCCAATATTACTTTATCATTGTATTTAATATTAAAATTCATTCCATCAAAAGTAAAATCGCAAATAGTTTCTAAATATGACAATAAAATTAATCCATGTATAAATAATATATAACTACTATTATTTTGATTTAACAAATCATTAATAAAATGAATAAATCTTTTATCAACATCATTAAATGATTCTCCACTTCGCATTTTATAGTTTTTATCATCAAATGATAATTTATTAAAATCTTTAGGCAATTCACTTAATTTTTCTATTCCAAACATTCTTTCATTAATTCTTTCATCCAACTCAATTTTAATATTATTCTTTTCTGCTAAATATTTAGCACTAGCAATTGCTCTAACTGAATCACTAGCAAATATTCTCTCTACATTATTTAATTCTTCTATTTCACATAATTTTTCTGCTCTTTTTTCTCCCTCAACAGATAAAATCATATTTTTATTATAATCTTCCCATAAAACATTTTCATAATTTTCATAATTTTTTATATCCACAAATGGACCCGAATGTTTTACTTAATATATAGTTTTCATTTAATCACCCATATTCTCTCATTTCTATTATAACATTAAATCTACAATTTTTATTAAATTATAATTCAAAATCATCATCTTTTTTCTTTTGTTCTTTATCAATGTTAACTTTTTTTATAATATTTTTCATATGTATCTTATTATAATCTTCATTAGTTAAAAAATCATTATCATGTAAATCATCAACTATTTCTTTATATATATCTTTATTTTTACTATCAAATAATCCGAATACTTTATTTCTTAAATAATCAACTAATTTTTTAAATCTTAATCTCCATTGTCTTAATTTATCTTCTAAAGAAAATATATCTAGCTGTAATTTATTTATCCTTTTTTCTGCCACATCTAATAATTCATCTTTATTATTTAATTCTTCTTTAAGTTCTTTATTTTCATTACTTAATTTATATATTTTATTTAAATTATCATTTAAATCATTTTTTATATCAATTAATGATACCGAATAATTAGTTAATGATTTTATATTTCTATTATTAGATTCAATATCTTCAATATACTTAATTATCTTATATTTACTTTCATTTGATAAAAGTAGATTATTCTTATTTAATGGTTGTTGTTTAAGATTATT
>CAZSRL010000020.1:0-14679 GCA_964609615.1 uncultured Muribaculaceae bacterium | reverse complement strand
GATAGCGAGTTTGCTCTTTGGCACAGAGAAAATTAGCGAAGAATAAAAAAGGAGGAAAAAAGAAAAGAATAAAAAGAAAAACACGCCCTTCTCAAGTTACTTTTTCTTGAGAAGGGCAAGCGTTTTTGGAATTAAATTGCAATTATTAATATAATTGTTTTTTTATGCTATAATTGTTTTAGGAAGTGTTTTGTATGAATAGGAAGTTATTTATTGTTATAATTATGTTTATATTAATATTAAGTGTTGTTTTATATTATTTTAAGAGTAATTATGTTATTAATTATAAAGTGGATAATTATAAAGTTAAGGAACAGTATAAAAATAATAAGTATTATTTTGAAATTAGTGATAAGAAAACATATAATTTTGATAGTTTGCTGGGTAGAAAATTTAATAAGAAACAAATAGATAGTATTAAGTATATTAAAGATAATGAATATGTTTGTATTATACCTTTAAGTAATAAAATAGATACTTATCCTTTGTGTTTTTATAATGATAGTAGTATTTCTTATTCTTTAGTTAATAGTGATATAATTAAGTCTTTTTTTATTAAAAATAATTATAAGTTATCTAAAGATGAGTCTAATGATAGTAAGGATTTTAAGTTTTATAATAATTTAGATAAGAATGAATATATAGCTATATGGAAATATAATGGTTTTTATATTTTAAATGAGAATAATATTAAAACAATTAATTTGTTTAATAAAGATAGATATTCAAATGATTTGTGTTTTTTAAATAATAAGTATTTATTATTACCTAATTATAATCAATCTCATGAATTTACTTCTTTTTATAAGGTGGATATAACCTCAGGAAAGAAAGAAGTTATTAAAACTGATTATTCTATAAGTTATGAAAGTATTATCAAGGGAAGCTTTAAAAATAGTGTTTATTTATATGATAATAAATATAAGAAGAGTTATGTAATAAATATTAAAAAGGGAAGTGTTTATGAAGGTAAGTTAGATCATTTAATTAAAGATAAAAGTAATTATATTTATTTAAATAATAATGGTTTATTAAAGAAATATAATGAAAATAAGAATTTATCAACTATTATATATAATAAAGATGTTAATATAATAGATGAATATAAAGATAATTTATATTTTGTTGATAAAGAATATTTATATAAATATAAACCTATATTAGGTTATAAAAGAATAGTAAAAAACTTTGAATGGAATTTTAATCTTAAAAATACTATATTTATATATAATGAGTAACCTATAATATTAAAATACATAATATATTATAGGTGAATGTTATGTATGAATATTATAGAGAAGATAATGAATATGTTAGTTATTATACTATAGAAAGTGGAGATACTTTATATAAAATAGCTAAGCAATTTAATGTAAATGCTAAACTCTTAGCGGAATTAAATGGATTAAAGTTAGAAGATTATATATATCCTAATCAAACAATTAAAATTCCTAAAAAAGGAGTAAAGTATTATATAACTAAAGAAGGAGATACTTTAAAGACTGTAAGTAATATATTCGGAAAGTCAGAAGAAGATTTAATTAAACAAAATAAAACAATATATTTACTTCCAACTCAAATGATTTTTTATAAAGAGACTTAATCTCTTTTTTTTTTAAGGTTTTTATATTATAATGTATATATATAATAGGAGTTGAAAAAAGTGATATTAAAAAAACCTTATGCATTTTTAATAAAAAACTTTAAGTTTTTACATATAATATTATTTATAATATTATCTTTTATTATATATAAAACTAATAAAATATACACTTTTTTAAACAATTATGTTAACGGAAACTATTTTGACTTTGAAGAAAATTTTAGAGGTTCTTATATAGATATATATATATTCTTTGCGATTATTATAGTAATTGTATTTTCTGTTTCTTTATTTTTATTAATGCGTTTAAAAGACAAAAATAAAAATTATTATTTATTTTTAGGAGTATTTTACTTTGCATTATTTATTTTATTTATATATTATTTTAGTTATTTAGGAATTATACAAACAGAAATAGTTGATAAAAAAGTATTAAGGATTGTTAGAGATAGTTCATTTGTTGCTCTTATACCACAATATATATTTTGTGCTTTTGCACTATTTAGAGGATTAGGATTTGATTTAAAAAAATTTAATTTTAATAAAGATTTAATTGAATTAGATATTAGTGTAGAAGATGAAGAAGAATTTGAATTAACTATTAATAGTAGTGGATATAAAGTAAAAAGAAATATAAGAAAAAATTTAAAAGAAATGTATTTTTACTTTGTTGAAAATAGACAAATGATTCTTATAGTAGCGTCTATTATTGTTTTAATATTTTTATTATTAGGATATTTAGATAATAAAAGAAATGCTAAAACATATAGTGAAGGAAGACAGTTTTATGCTGATGGTTTCTTATTTAAAATAACAAATTCATATTTAACTAATTTAAATTATAAAGGTCAAGTAATAGATTCAAAAAAACAATATATAATTATTAAATTTAATATTACAAATAATAGTGGAACAAAAAAGAATATAGATTTAAATGGTATTAAAGTAAATGTTAACAACAAAGATTATTATCCAATACTTACAAAATACAATTCATTTATAGATTTAGGTAAAGGTTATAAAAGATATAAATTAGATAAAAATGAAAAGAATGAATATATAATGGTCTTTAAAATTGATAAAGATGTTGAATCAAATAAATGGATTTTAAAAATAAATGATAATATGGATGTAACAAAAGGGAATTTTTATTCAAAATATATTAATACAAATTTAAAACCAAAAAAATCATTAGAAACAGATTTAGTTGAAACAAAAAACATAGGAGAAGAAGTGAAATTTGTTGATTCTGAGATTAGTAATTCTATATTTAGTTTAAAAACATTTGAAGTGAAAGATGAATATAACGTAAATTATAAATATTGTCTAAAAACTGATTGTTATATTGGTGAAAAGAATATTACCGGTAATGAAGTAGGAGAATATGCTAAAGCTGTTATTAAATTAAATGGTGTATTAAATATAAAAGAAACTACATCTGAAATAAATGAATATAATAAAATAGGAGATTTTTTAACAACATTTGGAAAAGTTGAATATGAAATAAATGGAACAAAACATGTATCAGATATAAAAAATATTACTCCTAATAATACATTAAATTCATATAATTATTTTGAGGTTAAAGAAGAAGTATTAGAATCAAAAACAGTTAATTTAATAATTTCTATTAGAAATAAAGAATATAAGATAAAAGTGAAATAAATCTAGTAATTTAACATATTATTTGATATAATATGTTTACTTGGATCCGTAGCCAAGAGGCTAAGGCAATGGACTGCAACTCCATGATCACCAGTTCGAATCTGGTCGGGTCCTCCAAAAAAAAATAAATCTCATTTTTTAATGAGATTTTTATTAACTTTTGATATAATTTAATATAGAGAGGACATTAAGATGATAGAATTAGAAACGTTAAATAAAATACTAAATAAAAAAAAATTTATCAAATATGATAATTCATGTATTCATTATAATGAATACATGAATTATAAAGACAAATTAAAAAAGATTAAAAACATAACTATAGAAGAAGGATTAAATATTATAAAAACATCTCAATACTATCCATTTTTTATACAAGTTATGAATAAGATTAACAAAAACTTAATATATAAAAGTGAAGGTCATGGCATTAAACATAACGAAAGAGTAGCGATATATGTATTTATACTATCAGTACTAAATAAACTAAGCAAAGAAGACTTTAAAATACTTTTAGAAGCCGCTAAATATCATGATTGTGGAAGAACAAATGATGAAGAAGATTCAATACACGGATATAGAAGTTCATTAATAATAGATAAAAACATAAATGATTTAAATAAGGATGATAAAGAAATATTAAAAGTAATATGTATAACACATGCTTTAGCAGATAAAAGCTTTAAAAAAGTAGTTAAAAAATATAAAATTAAAAATATAAGTAGATGCAAAAAATTATTTGAAATATTAAAAGATTCAGATGCATTAGATAGAGTTAGACTAGATTATGATAATTTAGATATAAAATATCTAAGAAATAAATATTCTAAAAGTTTAGTATTAATGTCATATGATTTATACAATAATTATTAGAAGCAACGTAATAATGCTTTTTTTATTGTAAAA
Source organism: uncultured Muribaculaceae bacterium (assembly GCA_964609615.1). Taxonomy (GTDB): domain Bacteria; phylum Bacillota_I; class Bacilli_A; order RF39; family UBA660; genus CAZSRL01. The sequence goes on along the minus strand of CAZSRL010000020.1, from coordinate 10,505 downwards.
TAACTAAAAAATGCTATAATTATATAGTGAAAACGAAAGAAGGAAATGTCTATGAAAAAAAATATTTTAATAGGTGGAGCATGGCCATATGGAAATTATTTATTACACATAGGACACGCAGCTGCATTATTACCAGCAGATGTAATTGCTAGGTATTATAGAGGTTGTGGAGATGAAGTAATATATGTAAGTGGAACTGATGCTCATGGAACACCCATAACAGAAAGAGCAAAAAAAGAAGGGAAAACACCAGAAGAAATAGCATCTTATTACCATGAAGAAGATACAAAAACATTTAATTTATTAAATTTTTCATATGACATGTACACTACAACTGACCATCCCGAACATAAAAAAAGAGTAAAAGAATATTTTAAAAAAATATATGACAATGGTTATATATATGAAAAAGAAGTAGAAGAAGATTACTGTGAACATTGTAATGAATACTTATCAGATAGAGAAGTAAAAGGAACATGTCCTCATTGTGGAGGAGAATGTTCACTTGAACAATGTGATAATTGTTTAACTTCATTAACACCAGAAGAAGTATTAAATAAAAAATGTAGTACTTGTGACAGTAAAACAATTACTAAAAACAATAAACATTTATTCTTTAAACTATCTGCATTCCAAAAAGAACTAGAAGATTTAATAGAAAAAAGACAAGGATATTGGAGAAAACAAGCTACTGGTGAATGCAAAAAGTTTCTTAATATGGGACTTATAGATAGAGCAGCAACAAGACAAATTAATTGGGGAATTGAAGTTCCAATTGAGGGTTATGAAGATAAAAAAATATATGTTTGGATAGAAGCTGTTTTAGGATATATGACAACAGGAGCAAGAGTTGCTGAACAAAGAGGAATTAATTTTGATGAATTTGTAAGTGATAAAGAAAATGTAAGAACATATTTTGTTCATGGAAAAGATAACATTCCTTTTCACGGGATAATATATCCAGCATTATTAAAAGGAATTAATAAAGATTATCAACTTCCATATTATATGATATCAAGTGGATATGTTAATATGAAAGACGAAAAAATGAGTAAAAGTAAAGGAAATTTAATTACTGCAAATGATATAGTAAATAAATTTGGCTCAGATACAACAAGATATTATTTTTTAGCAAATGGACCAGAAAAAAAAGATTCTAATTTTTCTTATGAAGATTTAATTAATGCTCATAATTCATATTTAGTTAATAATTTAGGAAATTTTGTTAATAGAAATCTTTCATTTATTAATAAAAAATTTGATGGAATTATTAGTGAAGGAGAAATTAATAAAAGCATTAAAGATTTAACAATTAACACATATAAAACAGTTGGTTCTCTTATAGAAGCAGGAGAATTAAAACAAGCTCTTGATCAAATCTTTGAATATATTCAAAAAGGAAACAAGTTTTATGATGAAAATGAACCTTGGTTAAAAGTAAAAGAAAATATTGATGAATTTAATAATATTAGTTATACATGTGTATATATGATAGCAAACATCGCAAACTTCATTAATCCATTTATGCCTGAAGCATCAAATAAAATAAAAAATATGTTAGGTCTTAATGATTTTAAATGGGAAGAAGAAATAATAAACGAAAATATTAAAATAAATAATTTAAATCATTTATTTAATAGAATAGAGGAATAAATATGTTTATATCATTATTACTTTGTTTAATAGTAGGGTTATTCATGTTAATTGGAATAATCCCTGTTTTTAAAAGCAAAAAATCTAGTAAATTAATTGAATTTTCAATAGCATTAGCATTTTCTGTACTTGTAATATTAGGATTCTTAGAAATATTACCAGAATCAGTAGAGTTAATTAATTCAAAAATAACAATAACTTATAGTTATATACTTGTTTTTGTACTAGCAATAATTGGAATAATTATATTAAAAATAATAGATATATTTATTCCAAATCATTCACATGACGGTAATAGTAATACAAAAACTTTAAAACATATTGCTATAATAACCGCTGTTGCTGTATGTGTTCATAATATAATTGAAGGAATGGCTCTTTATTCATCATTTATATTATCAATAAAAACTGGAATTATTTTCTCAGTAGGTATTGCCTTACATAATATAGCACTTGGTTTATTAATAGCTAGTGGAATATATAATTCAAATAATAATAAAAAACAAACCTTTATTTACATGCTAATAATATCTTTATCAACATTCGTTGGTTCAATTATAATGATGTTATTTAACATATATTTAGAAAGTAATTTTGTTCTGGGAATTGTATTATCATTAACATTAGGAATGATTATATATATTTCAATACTTGAATTACTTCCACTATTATTAAATGGAAAAAGTAAAATAGTAAGAATAGTTGGTGTAATAACAGGTTTAATTGTAATGCTTGTTACTATGCTTATTTAATATATTTTTAATTTTATTAGTGATATAATGAATATAATATTATGGAGGCATAATGAAAGAAGTAACTCAAGAAAGTTTTAAAACCTTAAAACATATTATAAAATATGTTATCTTATTTATAGTAATAATAGTGATATGTATTGTTATTAAATATAACTTTATGGATTTAATACAAACATATGATGAATTATTTTTAAGTGCAGTAAGAGAAACTTTTTTAAACACTGTATTAACAAAAATAGTAAAAGTAGTAACATTCTTTGGTTCCGCTTGGTTTTTAGTACCGTTTGCGTTAATACTTTTAATTTTTATTAAAAACAAGCAAAAAATTTTATTAATAAGTACTAATTTATTATGGGTTTTACTTATGAGTGTAATTTTAAAACATATTTTTGAAAGACCAAGACCCGAGTCAGCATTAATTAATGAAATAGGTTATAGTTTTCCAAGTGCTCACGCAATGTGTAGTGTAGCGTTCTATGGATTTTTAATAGTACTTATTCAATATAGCATTAAAAACAAATTATTAAAATATATTTTAATATCACTATTAATAGTTCTTATAATTGCTATTGCATTTACTAGATTATATTTAAATGTTCATTATTTATCTGATGTTATTATGGGAATAATATTTGGACTTCTTTGTTTAGGAATGTTTATAAATATTTTAAAATATTATATAAAGGAGAAATAAAATGGTTGGAGTTGCGTTAGAAGGTGGAGGAGCAAGAGGAGCTTATCATGCTGGAGGTATTAAAGCACTAAAAGACAGAGGAATAAAAGTAAGTACCTATGTTGGAACATCAATAGGAGCAATAAATGCTGCTATTGCTTGTACAAATGATATTAATAAACTTGTAAAAATGTGGGAACAAGCAGATAATGAAAAGTTACTTGGAATAGATGGAGAAGTATTTCAAGAATTATTAAATAAAAAAATAACAAAAGAAAACTTATCAAAAGCAATAGAAAAATCAAAACATCTAATTAAAACAAAAGGAATAAAAATAGATAAAATACAAAACTATTTAAATGAAATAATAGATGAAGATAAAATAAGAAAAAGTAATATAGATTTTGGATTAGTAACATTTAATTTAAGTGATAAATTACCAATAAAAATATTTAAAAAAGACATACCAAAAGGTAAAATAGTAGAGTACTTAATTGCTAGTTCATATTTACCTGTGTTTAAAAGTACTAAAATAATAGATGATAAATATTATATGGATGGTGGAGTGTATGATAATTTACCAACGGATATGCTCTTAGAAAAAAATTGTGATGAAATATACGCTATTAGAACAAAAGCAATAGGAATAACAAAAAGAACAAAAGATAAAAGAATAAAATATATAACACCAGCTGCTAAACTAGGTTCAATTATGCTATTTGATCCAAAAAATTCAAAAAGACTAACAAAACTAGGTTATTATGACACATTAAAAGTAATAGAAAAACTAGATGGATATAGCTATTATATAAAACCAAAAAATCAAAAATATTATGATGACATTATAAAAAAAGTAAGTCCATACTTACTAAACAAATTAAGAATAGAATATAAAACATTAAATAATAAAATAATAACAATTAGATTAATAGAAAAAATAGCTAAAGAATTAAATATTTGTAACTTCAAAATATATAATATAAATGTTCTATTATTAAAAATAAAACTATTAATAGATGAAAAAAACAAATATTATAAAATAATAAGCAAACTAAAAATAAAACTATTTTAAAATAAAAGAATATATGATAATATATTCTTATGCAGGTGTAGTATAATGGTTAATATACGGCCTTGCCAAGGCTGAGATGGGAGTTCGATTCTCCTCACTTGCTCCATTGGGAAATCTGTCCGAACTTTTATAGTTTAGGACTTAAATATATAAGTATCAATTTCTAAAAGAAGTTGGTACTTTTTTAGTGTTTAAGTTTTGAAAGGATGGATTTTATGATTAGCATTACTACAAAAGAATTAGAAATTGAAAATGATTTAAAAAGAAAAATTGAATTTATATGTGATTTTTGTAATACCAAACCTACTATTATAAATGGTAATATTAGAAATATTGATAAATCAAATTTAAGTTATATAGAACCACATAGAATAATAATTAAAGGTATTACTTTTCTTGCATTTAACTATTCTAAAACTTTATATGTTGGTAATCTATCAAATAAACTAGAATTAAAGGATTTAGAAAGCTTTATTAAAGAGTTAAACTAAATTATAAATATTTGTACTAACTTCTCTTAAAAGTGCCTTAAAATAGGCTAAAACAAGCAATATGTCTTGACTTTTAGATAAAATAATATATAATAAATATCCAAAAAAGAAGTTTTATATTTAGGGGGCTCTGTGATATGAAACTTAATATATTTAAGAAACAAGTATTATGTAAAATTTTAAGAGGTGTCAAAGACATATAATCAATTTATAGTCTTTGTCGCCTCTTTTTTTAATTATTAGACTTAACTTTTTGCTTTTAAAGTGCCAAACATATGAAAGGAAGTGTTAAAAAACATGAATGAAGAAATGAAAGTAGCAGGTATTTATATTAGAGTATCAACTGAAGATCAAGCACGTGAAGGATTTAGTTTACCAGAACAAGAAAAACGACTTCGTGCTATGTGTGAATTTAAAGGTTATGATATTTAAAAAGTATATAAGGATGCTGGAATAAGTGCTAAAACTGGTAATAAAAGACCTGCATTTGAAGAATTAAAAGAAGATATCAGAAATAAAAAATGTAATACTATTGTTGTATTAAAACTAGATAGACTTACACGTTCAGTTTATGATATGGAAGATATAATGAAATTTTTAGAAGAAAACAATGCCTATTTAGACTGTGCTAATGATGATATAAATACTACGAGTGCTAATGGGAGAATGGTCGCAAGACTTTTAACAACAGTATCACAAAACGAAATAGAAAGAACAAGTGAAAGAACTAAAATAGGTTTAGCTGGAGCAATTAAAGCTGGTAATATTCCTCATAAAGCACCTTTTGGTTATAAACACGAAAATAAAAAATTAGTAATTAATGAGGCTACCAAAGATCAAGTAATAAGAATATTTAATTTATATCACGAAGGTAATTCATATCAAACAATAAGTAATTTATATAATAAAGAAAAAGTGTTTGGTAAAACAAATTGGTGCGATTCAACTATATTAAAGATAATTGAAAATGAAATATATAAAGGCGACTTTGTACATGGGAAAAGAACAAATAATCCAACTTACTATGAAGATGTTGTTGAACCTCTTGTATCAAAAGAGTTATGGGAAGAATGTCAAGTACAAAAGAAAAAGAATTCTAGAAATTATAAGCGAGATAAAGAATACTTATTTTTGCAAAAACTTAAATGTCCTAAATGTAATAGAATATTAGGTGGAAATGCTACAAGAAAGAAAAATGGTGATGTTTATTACTACTATCAATGTCATAATTGTAAAATATCAATTAAAGAAAAAGACATAGAAAAATTATTTGATAATTTTATAAGTGAAATACAAGAATATGATGCAGTTGTAAATCAAACATTACTTCCTATGATTAAAACAAAATTAGATAATCCAAAAGAGAAATTACAAAAAGAATTAAACGAACAGCAAGATAAACGAGAAAGAATTAGAAAAGCATATATTAATGGATCATTCACGATTGAAGAATATGATTTAGAAAAAGAAGTAATTGATAATACAATTAAACATTTAGAAGAAAAAATTAAAGAATGTGATATATGTAATGAACTTAAATTTACACCAGAAGATATATTAATAAAAAGAGATTTAGATTATATAAATCAATTAATCTATCCAGAAGAATATGAAGATAACACTCATACTTGGTATGATTATACAAGGAGTGAAAAAGCAGATTTAATAATGAGATATGTTGATTATGTAGAACTAGAATATACTAACAACAAAAAAATAAAACTTGGCGAAGTATATTTTAGAAAAAGTATTTGTAAACCTTGTAATGAATTATATGATGCTGGATTTCTTGCTAAAACTGATTATGCAATATTAGGTAATATATTAACAAAATTACGATTTAGTGAATATTTACTAATAGAAAAAGTTAGTGAAATAGTATTTACTTTAAGGCAATATTACAATGTAGGTTCTTTTGAAGCAACATATTATTATGATAATAAAGTATTCTATTTTAATGATTATAAAAACAGGAATATTGTTAGAATATTCCCAATAGAAGATTATAAAAAAATGGATAAACTAGATATATTACAATTAGGTGTAATTTATATAAATGATGGTGAAGAAACTCTTTTAGAAAATAAAGATGAATTGTTTACTACTATACCAGAGAGAACTAACTCTCGAGTATATGAAATTGATGAAGATATTAGAAAAAGAAAAGAAGAAATAGAATTAAAATTTAAAGAATTGTTATCTGATAAGGAAAATGATGAATAAAGTTTTTGCTAACTTTTTTCTAAAAAGTCATAACAAACGAACACGTTTTGTTGAAATGTAATTTCAATGAAAGTGGGAAAAGTTTGTAAATAAAATTATGAAAATAATTTTTATAGATAAAATAATATGCAGTGCATAATGTTTTATCTTATGGCTTATGTAGTATTGCTCTATTACGAGGTTTTAGAGTAATGCAAATAAGACAAGTGGATTATAAGGTTGCTTAAACCTTATCCCCCATATTTTGATATAAACAACGTGCAATGTCAAAATATATAGGGGGTTAGAAATTTTGACAAAAACAAAATTACCTACTATAAATAAAACTCTATTTTAATAATAAAGGAGGTTATAATCTATGGAAGAATTATCATATTCACTACATTTAAGTAATGATAAAAATAAAACTAAACGAGCAAGACAATTTGCTAAAAGTAGTAAACTATCTACTACTTCACTTAGTAATAATGCAATACAAACTCATCAACAATTATCAAAAGTTGATAAACATAATTTAAGAAAGTATGATAATTATAAAGATTTAATTTGTATAGTGCGAGGTACTTCATCAGTCGTAGAAGATACTAAAAATTTATATTTAGAATTATTTGAAGATGTAAGAATTAAGTATAATGAAAAACAAAAAAGAAACGATAGAAAAATAGAAAATTATTTTAATCATATCTCAAATGATAATAAAAGAGATCTTGCTTGTGAAATAATTATTGAACTTGGTGATATGGATTTTTGGGCTAATAAAAATGATGACTTTAAACATAAAATGATTGAAGTATATAAAGAACAAATAATTGATTTAGAAAACATTGTTCCTAACTTTAAGATAGCAAATGCAACAATACATTTTGATGAATCTAGTCCACATTTACATATTGTTGGTGTTCCTTTTAAAGATGGTAGTAAAAATGGTATGGAAGTTCAAGTTGGTAAAAGTGATGTTTTTACAACTGATAGTTTAAGAAATATACAAGATAAAATGAGAGAATATTGTATTAGTACATTTAATAAAGTATATGACTTAAACTATTCTTTAAAAATAAAAGAAGAAGGAAGAAATCAAGATATAAATGTTAAAAACATGACTAATTATAGGGAGTTAAAAAAAGAACAAGAGAAAAATAAAAAACGACTTAATGAGTTAAATGATAAAGCAGATAATTTACAAAATAAATCTTTACAAATAACTAATATTATTGATAATTTAAAACCTAATAAATTAAATAAGAATAATTATTCAATTACAAATGATGAAATAGATGAAATTAAGGATTATATAAAACAAACACAAGATACTACTTCCAATTTAAAGACAACTAATGATTTAACTACAATATTAGAACATTATGAAGATGATTTAAAAAATCATTCAAAAGAGGTTAAAAACTTACAACAAAGAATTAAAAATCGTGATAATAAAATAAATGAATTAGAATACAAATTAGACTTTGCAAATGACACTATTGATGAGTTAGAAGATAAAATATCAAAACTCGAAGAAATGTTAGAATATTTTAAAAAATTATGGAAAAGATTTATAGAGTTTTTACAAAATAAATTCTTCTCTACTGATAAGTATGATAACTTTATAAATGACTTGTATGATGAAGAGATACTTGATGACAATGATATTAATATAATACAAAATAATAAAAGTAAAAATGACGAAATAGTAAGATGATTATCATATTTTCGATTGTTATATTTCCATTGCGGTAAAATTCATTCTTAGATATTTTTTTACCATTTAAAAATTTAAACATGTTGGTGTTAAGAATTGATATTATATAAATTTTATTTAAAAAAAGTGGATTTATTTAACTCAAAATCCACTTTTTTATATTTTAATTTTTATCTTTTTTTTGTGTATTATTTTTTAAATATTCTATATTTCCAGTTGAAATATCCAAAGAATAATCTGCATTTAAAATTTCATTATATTTTCTATTATGCGAAATACTAATTATTGTTCCTGGATATGATTCTACAAGTTCATAAATTAAATCCAATGCTTCTTTATCTAAATGATTAGTTATTTCATCTAAAATAAGAACATTTATTTTATGAAGAGCAATTTTAACCAAGTTTACTCTTGTTCTTTGTCCGGGAGATAACTCAAGGTATTTTTTATCCCTATTGTCATAATCAAAACCAAAATTATTAAGTAAAGTAAAAACTAATGAACGATTTATTTCATCTATTCCTGATGTTATAAATTCATATACACTAATGTCTTTATTATCTATGATTGTATCTTGTGATATATATCCTATTTTAACATCATTTCCTATCACAATATTTCCCTCAATGGGTTTAATCAAACCTAGTATTGTTTTAATAAATGTTGTTTTCCCGCTTCCGTTTGGTCCTTTTATGCTAATTTTACTCCCGAAATCTATATTTAAGTTAAGAGGAATAGTTTGAAATTTGTCATATCCACATATTAAATTATCTATATAAATGTTCTTATTTCCTTTTTCATTATCTAAGTCTAAGAAAAAATTAATTTTTTTTCTTTCTTGGAATATTGGAACATCTATATCTTCCAATGCTTTTGATAATTTAGATACTTCTGATGAACGAGTTCTTTCTTTAGCAAAATTGTTAGCAATTTTATCATTATCATTGTGTGCTTTAGATGATGTGCCTTTATTTGACCAATCTTTTGCCTTTTGTAACCTAATCTTTATTTTCTTTCGTTCTTCCATAGCATTTAAGTAATTTAATTTTTCTTTTTGATATTCAAGATCTTTTTGCTTTAAATACTCATCATAACTTAAATTATATTCATTTAACTTGCCATCAGAAATTTCAAATATTTTATTTAAAATATTATTTAAAAATATTTCATCATGTGAAACCATTATAATACTTTTTTTTAGATTACGAAGATAATTTTCTAACCAGTTAATTGCTTCGATATCTAAATTATTTGTTGGTTCATCTAATAATAAAACATCACCATTACTAAGAAGCATAGCACATAATAAAACCTTTATTTTTTCACCACCTGAAAGAGTATAAATTTTACTATCTAAACTTTTGTTTAAATGTAATCCATTTATTATATTTTGTAAATTATTTTCAAATGAATAACCATCAAGTGATAAAAATTTATCTAATACATCACTATATTCAACCATATTATTTTCATTTAAATTATCTTCAAGTTCATGAAGTCTAATTTCTAATTTTCCAATACCTGTTTGATTTTTAATATAATCTATTATTGAATAATCATCAAATTCGTGAGATATTTCTTGCTTTAAATATGCTATGGTTTCGTTTTCTAATTTTACTTTTCCAGAATCTAATTGTAATTCATTTGCAAGAACTTTAAGAAGAGTTGATTTTCCACTACCATTTGGTCCTACTAATCCAACTTTTTCACCTTGTACTAAATGAAAACTAATATTTTTTAATATTTCATTGTTATTAAATCCAATTTTTAAATTATTTACTTGCATTTGTACCACACTCCTTACATTTAGAATTCCTTTTCCAATTTATAATTTCTGTTTGATATGTTAATAAATTAAACATTAAAGTCTTACCAACTAAACTTGTTTCCTTGTATTTTGAAAAATAATTAATAATTTCATTACTTACTAAACTAGATATTA
>CAZSRL010000019.1:0-14886 GCA_964609615.1 uncultured Muribaculaceae bacterium | reverse complement strand
GAGCAACTGACTTGTAATCAGTAGGTTGTGGGTTCAAGTCCTATTTCCGGCACCACTTTTGGAGGGATAGCGAAGTGGTCAAACGCGGCGGACTGTAAATCCGTTCCTATCGGTTCGATGGTTCAAATCCATCTCTCTCCACCACTTATATTGCCTCGTAGCCAAGTGGTAAGGCACCAGACTTTGACTCTGGCATTCGTTAGTTCGAATCTAACCGAGGCAACCATAATTTTTTGTAATATGTCCCGTTAGCTCAGCTGGTAGAGCATTTGACTTTTAATCAAAGGGTCAGGCGTTCAAATCGCCTACGGGACACCAAAATGAATATAAACCACTAATTATTAATTAGTGGTTTTTAATTGGAAAATAACACCAGCAATTATTTAAAATAATTGTAAATAATACTAATAGGTGAAACTATGAAAAAAATAAAAATTTATCTATTATTTATTATAATATTATTAATATTCCTACCTATAATAAAAACAGATTCAGAAGAACAAAGTTTTTATACAGCACAAATAAATGAAGAAAAACTATATAAAGTAACATTTAACAATTTCTTTATAAATGAAATAGATAAAATTAATAATATGCTTAAAATAAGAGAAATTGAATTAGAACCAATAAATAATATTGAATACATATATAATGTTAAAAGTACAGATGAAAATTTAAGTGAAGAATTATTAAGTTCTTATTATGAATATATGAATAACTTAAATATGACTGAATATTTACTTAAAAATAATTTTATAAAAATAAAAAGCATAAAAGTATTAAATACTTATGATGAAATAAATAAAGTATTAAAAAAAAATAAATATAAAATAAGTATCGCATAATACTTTTTTTATTTTTAAAAATATGTTATTATTTATATAGTAAAAGAGGGTAATATGAGTGAACTAGCAAGTCATTTTAAAATTGACGTTACTAAAGGTGTATCTAATAGTAAAGCTATATTAAAAGGTAATAAATATAGAATTACTATTCTTTCTGATGTTTTAATAAGATTTGAATATAAAGAAAATGGAAAGTTTTGTGATTATCCTTCATTTTTTGCTGTTAATAGAAATTTTGGGATCCCAGCATTTACTGTTAAACAAGATGAAAAATATTTACAAATAGAAAATAATTATTTTAAATTAAATTATACAAAGGAAAAAGATTTTTATGGTACAAAAGTAGTCCCTGATGCTAATTTAAGAGTTTCTCTTAAAGGAACAGATAAAACATGGTATATTACACATCCTGAGATTAGAAATGTGTATGGGACTACTTATAGTTTAGATAACACAAGTGGAAAAGTATCTATGGATAAAGGTCTTTATTCATCAGATGGATTTGCTTCAATAGATGACTCTGAAACTCTTATTTTTACTCCTAATGGAAAAGTAGCTAAAAGAGATGGTAAGGGAATAGATGTTTATTTGTTTATATATAGAAAAGATTTTGATAAGGCATTAAGAGATTATTTTAAATTAACTGGATTTCCAACTTTAATACCTAGATATGCATTAGGTATATGGTGGAATAAAGATGAAGAATATAATGCTCAAAGAATACAAGATTTAAACACAAATTTTAGAAAAAATGGAATACCATATTCTGTATTACTACTTGGTCATTCATGGCATAATAATGAATATGGAAAAGCAAAAAATATAAAAAGTGGTTTTACTTTTAATAATAAATTATTACCAAATGAATTAGATTTTATAAACTTTATGCATAAAAACTCAGTGCATGTTGGTTTAGAAATTGATCCAACACCTGGAATATATCCATATGAAAAAAGTTATAATGAAATAAAACCTGTATTTACTAATATTACAAAAGAAATAATACCATTTAATGTATTTGATACTGATACATTAAATATATTTATAAATAAATTAATAGGTAATTTAAAAACAAGTGGGGTTGATTTATTCTTATTAGATCAAAACGATAAGAAAAATAAAGAAAAATTATTTGTACTTGATCATTATCTTTATAATGATTATAAAAATGATCCTAAAAAAAGAGGGATTTGTGTAAGTAGAAATCATGGTATAGCTCCTCATAGAAATTTAATATTATATTCTGGTGAAACATGTGTTGATTGGAAAACTTTAGAATTACTTCCATTTGTAAATCTTACCGCTTCTAATATAGGAGTGAGTTGGTGGACACATGATATTGGTGGATATAAATTTGGAACAGAAGATGCTGAACTATATATGAGATATGTACAACTTGGAACATATAGTCCAATATTTAGATTCGCTTCTACTTCTGGTAGATATTATAAAAGAGAACCGTGGGCATGGGATGTAAGAACTCAAAAAGTTGTATATGAATATACTAGAAAAAGACATGAATTAATACCATATTTATATTCATGTGCTTATAAATATAGTAAATTTGGAGACACATTAATAAAACCACTTTATTATAAATATCCGGAAATATTAGACGAACCAATATATAAAAATGAATATTATTTTGGAAGCGAATTATTTGTTAGTCCAATAACTACAGAAAAAGATGTAGTTATGAACCGTGTTATTCATAGAATATATATACCAGCAGGAACGTGGTATGAACTTAAAACTGGGAAAAAATTTATTGGTGGGAAAAGATACATTACCTTCTATAAAGATGAAGATTATCCAGTATTTGCTAAAAGTGGAGCAATTATACCAATGGCTGTTTTAGATAAAGATAACTTAAACTCTACTGTTTCACCAAAGAATTTAGAAATACATATATTCCCAGGAATGAGTAATAGTTTTAATCTATATGAAGATGATGGAGTAAGTAGTATGTATGAAAAAGGATACTATTTAATAACTAATATAGATTGTAATTATAGATCTAACAATTATACTGTTATTATAAGACCTCTTGAAGGTAAAAGTGGAATAGTACCAGAGCAAAGAAATTACAAGGTAAGATTTAGAAACACTAAATATGCAGAAGATGTAGTTGTATATGTTGATAATTATCAAATTCCTTATAAAAAATACATTGATGATAATGACTTTGTTGTTGAAGTTGAAGGAGTTAATTCTGTTAGTCAATTAACTATTAATTGTAAAGGTAAAGCAATTGAAATGGATGCTGTAAGAGTAATAAATGAAGATATTGATAGTATCATAAATGACTTAAAAATTAAGACAAGTTTAAAAGTTGATTTAGCTAATATATTGTTTAGTGATTTAGATATTAAAAAGAAAAGAATTAGAATTAAAAGGTTAAAAAGAAAAGGTTTAGATGAACAATTTGTAAGAATGTTTTTAAAACTTCTTGAATATATTGCTCAAATATAAAAAGAGTTGAATATATTAAATAAATATTATATAATATGATATAAGTTACTGAGAAAAAGAGTAGTAATAAATAATATATTTTAAGAGAATTTGTGGTTGGTGAAAACAAATAATATATGTTTATGAACTTGCTTTGGAGTAAGAACGTATTTAGGCGTTAACTAATAAAGATGCATGAACTTCATGAATTAAGGTGGTACCGCGGAATATATTCGTCCTTTATTTATGAAGTTTTTTTATAGAAAGAGGTAAATATGAGTTATTTAGAATTATTAGTGTTTTTTATATTTTCTTTTTTAATAATAATGGCAGTATATGTTTTTATTATTAATAGAAAAAGAAAAGTATATCAAGAAGGTAAAAATACAAATGAAATACATTATCTAGTATATAGATTTAAACTGGATATGAGGAAGGTTAATTATAATAAGTTAAAATGGACTGTTACTATTGCTAATTCATTTATAGTTGCTTTTAGTGCAACTGTAGTTTCATTAATAGATGGAATTGGATGGCAAATGTTAATAGGGTTTATAATGTTAGTGTTATTAATATTTTCAATATATGAAATAATAGGTAGAACATATGCAAAAAAAGGTGGTAAAAATAATGAATGATATTAATTATGAATTTAATAAGATAGAAAAAAAATGGCAAGATATTTGGAGAGATTCTAATTGTGGAATGGCTGAAAATAAAAGCGATAAAGAAAAATATTATATATTAGTTGAATTTCCATATCCTAGTGGTTCAGGGCTTCATGTAGGGCATGTTAGAAGTTATACTGCACTTGATTCAATGGCTAGAAAAAGAAGAATGCAAGGATATAATGTTTTATTTCCAATGGGATGGGATGCTTTTGGAGCACCCGCAGAACAATATGCAATTGCTCATAATGTACATCCTAAAGATGCAACAAAAGAAAGTATTAAAGTTTTTAAGAATCAAATGAATTCTTTAGGATACTCTTTTGATTGGAGTAGAGAATTTGCTACTACTGATCCAGATTATTATAAGTGGACTCAATGGCAATTCTTAAAGTTTTTTGAAGCAGATATGGCATATAAAGCAGAAGCGGATATAAACTGGTGTCCTAAGTGTAAAACAGGATTATCTAATGAAGATTCTGCTGGTGGAATATGTGAAAGATGTGGAACAAATGTTGTCAAAAAGAAAAAAAATCAATGGATGTTTAGAATGAAAAAATATGCACAAAGATTATTAGATGGGCTTGATAAAACTGAGTTTGCAGAAAAAGTAAAAATAGCACAAATTAATTGGATTGGAAGAAGTGAGGGAGCAACAGTATCATTTAAATTAAAACAACATGATGAAGTAATGGATGTTTTTACAACTAGACCTGATACTTTATATGGAGTAACATTTATGGTTATGTCTCCAGAACATCCATTTATTGAAAAATATAAATCAGATATAAATAACTATGAAGAATTAATTAAATATAAAGAAGAAGCAAGTAAGAAAAGTGAAATTGAAAGAAGTGACATGACAAAAGATAAAACTGGTGTTTTAATTAATGGACTTACTGCTATTAATCCTGTTAATAATGAAGAAATACCTATTTGGATAAGTGATTATGTACTAATGGGTTATGGAACAGGTGCTATTATGGCAGTACCTGCTCACGATGAAAGAGATTATGCTTTTGCAACTAAATATAATATTCCTATTATAGAAGTAATAAAAGGTGGAGACGTTTCTAAATGTGCTTATACAGGTGATGGAGAAATGGTTAATTCTGGAGATTTAAATGGACTTGATAAAAAAACAGATACTATTAAAAAAATGATTAAATTTTTGGAAGATAAAAAAATTGGTAAAAAAGAAATTAATTATAAATTGCAAGATTGGATTTTTAGTAGACAAAGATTTTGGGGAGAACCTATACCAATGATACATTGTGATGATTGTGGATGGGTAGGAGTACCTTATGAAGACTTACCAGTTACTTTACCAGACACCCCAGATTATGAACCAACTGAAAATGGAGAAAGTCCACTTACTAATAATACTGAGTGGGTAAACACAACTTGTCCAAAATGTGGAAAACCAGCAAAAAGAGAAACAGATACAATGCCTAATTGGGCTGGATCATCTTGGTATTATTTAAGATATATGGATCCAAAGAATGATGAAGAATTTGTTTCTATGGATGCTATGAAATATTGGAAAATGGTAGATTATTATAATGGTGGAATGGAACATGCTGCTAGACATTTACTTTATGCAAGATTTTGGCATCAATTTATGTATGATCAAGGACTTGTATATACAGAAGAACCATTTAAAAAAAGAGTTGCTCATGGTATGATTTTAGGCTCTGATAATGAAAAAATGAGCAAGAGCAAAGGAAATATACTTAATCCAGATGATTTAATAAAAGAATATGGAGCAGATGCATTAAGATGTTATGAAATGTTTATAGGAGATTATGAAAAGGATGTTTCATGGAGTGAAAATGGTCTTAAAGGATGTAAAAGATTCTTAGATAGAGTAGTAAGATTATCATCTAATTTAATTGATAGTAATGAATATACAAAAAGTTTAGAAAATTCTATTAACAAAACTATTAAAAAAGTAACATATGATTTAGATAATATGAAATATAATACTGCGGTTTCTGCATTAATGATTTTAACTAATGAATTTGAAAAAAATGATATTACTAAAAAAGATTATAGTTTATTATTACAACTATTAAATCCAATCGCACCTCACATAACAGAAGAATTAAATGAAAGAATTGGAAATAATAAAATATTTGAAATGCCATGGCCAGAATATGATGAACAAAAAATGATAGATGAAGAAATAAAAATTGGTATTCAAGTTAATGGTAAATTAAGAAGTGCTATTAAAGTTGAATTGAATGAAGAAAAACAAAGTATTCAAGAAAAAGCATTAAATGAAGAAAATGTAAAAAAACATATAGAAGGAAAAGAAATAGTTAAAATTATTATTATTCCTAATAAAATAGTAAACATAGTTGTTAAATAAATATCGACAAAATAAAACATCTCTTATTGATAAAATAAATAGGAGGTGTTTTTATATGAAAAAAGTAAAACTTTTTGATTATTCACATGAAAAAGATTTAGAAAATGCAATAAATTTATTTTTAAATGAGTGTGAAGATGATATAATAGATATAAGGTTTCAAGTATCAGTAGGAATTTTTTCTGAAGAACAACTTTATTGTTTTTCAGCAATGATAATTTATGAAACGAAATAGAGAGTGATATAGTGAAAAAAAATAGTTTAGTTGAAGGAACTTTTATTGCTACATTTGCAATAATGTTTTCAAAGTTTTTAGGAATAATATACGTTATACCATTTTATTCTATAATTGGAACACAAGGTGGTGCTCTTTATGCTTATTCATATAATATTTATTTATTATTTTTAAGTATTACAACAGCTGGATTACCAATTGCAATTAGTAAATTAATAAGTGAGTATAATACACTTGAAATGTATGAAGCAAAAGAAAGAACATATAAAATAGTAAGAGATATTACAGTATTCGTTTCTATTATTTGTTTTTTAATACTTTTTGTATTTGCGGAAGAGTTTTCCTATTTAATGATTGGTAAACTTCAAGGTGGTAATACAATTGAAGACGTTGCTTTTACTGTTAGAGCTGTATCATTTTGTTTATTAATAGTTCCTATGCTTTCAATAACAAGAGGTTATTTACAAGGACATAAGTTTATAAGTGCTCCTTCAATTAGTCAAGTTATTGAACAAATAGTAAGAATTGTTATTATACTTACTGCTGCATATACAATTATTAATGTTTTACATAAGGGAGTTGTTAATGCAGTAGGTGCTTCTGTTTTTGCAGCATTTATTGGAGGAATAGCGGCATATATATATTTGAGGATAAAAATAAATAAGAATAAAAAAGATATAAAAAAGAATAAAATTAAAACAAAAGATAACGTATCTTCCAAACAAATAGTAAAAAAACTAATAATATATTCATTACCATTAATAATTGTATCTGTTGCTATAAATGTATATTGTATAATAGATATGGCTTTAATAAATAGAGGAATGTATTATTTAGGATATTCTGCAAAAGTAGCAGAAACAGTAAGTAGTATTGTTTCAACTTGGTCAATAAAAATATGTATGATTATTGCTGCGGTAGCAACTGGTCTTACTACTAGTTTAATACCGCACATTACAAGTAGTTTTGTTAAAAAAGATATGAAACAAGTAAACAATCAATTTAATAAAGCAATACAAATAGTCCTAACCGCATCAATACCAATGGCTATAGGTTTATGTGTATTATCTAAACCAGTTTATACATTATTCTTTGGTCAAAGTGAATATGGACCAATGATTCTATCAGTAGGGGTGTTTATCGCAGTATTATCAAACATTCATATTGTATTACTAATGGCACTGCAAGGACTTAATAAATATAAGATAGTTTATGTAGCAACATTTACTGGATTTATTTTAAATGCTCTATTAGATATTCCACTTATGATTTTATTCCATAAGATGGGAATGCTTCCATTCTTCGGAGCATTAACCGCATCTCTTATCGGATATTCAGTTACAATATTAATAGGTTTAATAAATGCTAAAAAACAACTAGGATTAGATTATAGAAAAACATATATTATATTAAAGAAATTAATATTACCACTTCTATTAATGACTGTTTCTTTATTAATATTAAATATATTTGTGCCAATTAATAGTAATAGAATTATTATAATGTTAGGTATTGTTATTATTTACACATTAATAGGAGGATTAATATTCTTATTTACCGCATATAAAAATAAAACATTAGAATTAGTTTTTGGAGAAGAAGCAGTAAATAAAATATTAAAGAAATTAAGATTAAAAAAATAAAGAAACTTAAATTTTAAGTTTCTTTTAATATGGTCTATAATATGGATAATATTGTGGTGGGTATGAAGGATACATTCCATATGGAGCAGGCCCTTGATTAACAGGATAATATGGCCTAGGTCTATATGGATTAAAAGCTGCAACTGCAACTCCTCCAGTTAACGCTCCAAACAAAAAAGCACCTGCGGGTAAAAATCTATCATTATTCATATTATTATAAGGATGATTGTTATTAATATAAGGATTCATAATAACTCCTTTCTTATTTATAATATGAAATATATTTTTTAAAGTGCTTTAAGTCTATAAAAGTTAAAAGATGGTTTATTAAATAATCTATATTTTAATATAGATGTTCCAATACCACTACTTATATATATTTTTGTTTTATTAATGTTATATTGGTCTGAAACATACTTTTTAGCGCCTTCAGGAAGAAAAATCCCGCCATAGAACGGAATAACTACTTGACCCATATGAGAGTGCCCACAAAGGATTAAATTAGTATCATTATTATAATTAATTATTTCATCTATATTATCAGGTTCATGAGTAAGAATAATTTTATACTTAGCTAAATAAGTATCATCTTTATTTTTTTTATAATAACTAAATGTTTTATTTAAATCAATCACACTTTTAGTACTGCTGCTAGTTCCTCCTAAAAATATTGGAGTCATACCTTCGTTATATATTAATTCATAACTATTATCTAAAAGTTTAAAATCAGTATTATTCATTATTTGATCATACTGTTTATTATTATAATCATCTTCGCCTAGTATTCTATATTTTCCTAAAGTAGAATCAATTGAATTTAAATAATTAGTTAAAGTACTTATTTCATCATCACTTAATTTAGTTTGTAAATCTAATAAATCACCTGTAAAAAAAACTAAATCAGGTTTTAACTCATTAATATTTTTAACAATATATTTCATATCTTTAGAAAAAGTAGTATTTTTATAATGAATATCACTTAATTGTATAATTTTAATCCCACTAAAATTATTAGGTATTTCTTTACTAGCAACTCTACATTCTTTAGTTATTACACCAGTGGTAGCAACATATCTAGAATATAAGAATAAACAAATTATAATTAATAATAATATTAAAATTAAATTTAAAAAATTATGTGACTTTTCTTTTTCCACTTTTTTCTTTTTTATATTTGCCATATTAAACTCCTAAATATACTATAATAATTAATGTATAAACAACTGCATTATGAAAAGCATGCATAATCATAGTAGAAAAAATATTATTATTTTTATAATAAGCATAACCAAATGCTATACCTAATGCACTATAAGGAATTATATAACACAAGTCTTTTATTGAATTAAAGTCAGTTACTAAATGTAGCCCTCCAAATAATAAACCAGTTACTATTGAAAAAACAATTGCATTATTAAATAACTTTTTAAAATTTAATCTAAATACTATTTCTTCAGCAATAGGCGCTAATAAAACTGCTGAAAAAAGTCCATATACTGGATATTTTATTAACATATTTCTTACTTCTTCTTCATTACCTGCTATTGTATTACCATCAAAAATAAAAAAGTTTATTATTAAATTACTAAACATCATTATTCCTAATCCAATAGCCCAACATTTAATTGTAAATATCATATATTTTTTCCAGTTCTTTTTAAAATCATAATATTGTTTTATTAAAGTCCTATTAAATATTAATATTAGAATTAATAAAGTAACCAAAGTACCAATACCATTTGTAAATATTAAATTATCAATTCCAAAACAATTATTAAATATTTTAATAACCATAACAGGAACACATAAATAAACAAGTATTACTGCTATAGTAAATAATATTTTATAAAAATAATCTAAAAACTTTTTTGTATTTAATTCCTTTAATTTTTTCATTTATAAATTCCTTTCACATTCATTATATAATTATATCATAGAATAACAATAATATGTTTTTATAAAAAAGCAGTCATTATTACCAATAAAAAGCCTATTAAATTATTAATCGCATGCATAATCATTGTTGTAAATATATTATTAGTTTTAAAATATGCATATCCAAAAGTAAAACCTAATACAAAGTAAGGAATCATTTGTAATAAACTTTTTAATGAATTAAATTCAACTATATGAAAAGCACTAAATATTAAACCGGTTACTACTGAAAAAGCAATTATATTTTTAAATAGTTTTCTAAAATTAAGTCTAAACGCTATTTCTTCATTAATAGGAGCAAAAACTACAACTGATAAAAACCCAAGAATAGGTAATGATGTAACAAAACTCTCTACCATTTGTTGATTATCAGAACTTGAGTTATTAAATATTACATTATTTATTATTAAATCACATATAGTTTCAATACCAAATCCTATCGCAAAACATATAAGAGAAAATAATAAATAATCTTTCCAATTCTTTTTAAAATCAATAAACTGTTTAATAAGAGTTTTTTTGTATATTAATATAAATACTATTGATAAAACAAAAGATCCAATTAAAGCAAATACACAAAATGAAGTAGCATCATCATATCCCATAACAGTTGCTACAATCCCTGCAATTACTTGAGCAAGTATAAATAGTAATAAAATACCTGCTGTTGAAAATAATTTTCCAATATAACTTGATATTTTATTTTTTTTCTTATTTTTTTCTTTTTTCATTTTAATACTTCCATTTCTATTTTTTACTATTATCATTATACTAAAAAAACAATAAAAATAAAATAGCTTTATATTAATATTTATAAAGACTTTAAAAATAAAATATGCTACAATATATTTATAATAGAGGTGTAAAAAAATGGAAAAAAGAATAATAAACACAATAAGAACTCTAAGTATAGATATGATTAATAGTGCTGGTAGTGGACATCCAGGCATTTGTTTAGGTGCTGCTCCAATAATGTATACTCTTTTTTCAAAGCACTTAAACGTATTGCCAACTAATCCAAAATGGTTAAATAGAGATAGATTTGTAATGAGTGCAGGTCATGGTTCTGCTTTACTTTATTCGACACTTTATTTAAGTGGATATCCTATTAAAGTAGAAGAGTTAAATAAATATAGGCAATTAGGAGGAAGACTACATGGGCATCCAGAAGTTGATACAAGTATAGGTGTTGAATGTACAACTGGACCACTTGGAGAAGGATTGGCAACCGCTGTTGGAATGGCAATCTCAGAAGAATATTTAAGAAATAATTTTAATAAAGAATTATTTAATCATTATACATATGTTTTAGTAGGAGATGGAGATTTAATGGAAGGAATCTCATATGAAGCTGCTTCACTTGCTGGGTCATTAAATCTATCTAAACTAATAGTTTTATATGATTCAAATAATATTACATTAGATGGATCAATTAATGGAGTCTTTGCTGATAATGTATTATCAAGATTTGAATCAATGGGATGGCATACATCTTTAGTTAACAGTTCAGAAGATATTAATTCAATAGATAATGCAATAAAAGAAGCAAAAGAGGTAAATAAACCAAGCATAATTGAAATAAAAACTATTATAGGTTATGGAAGTATGCTAGCGGGGACAAATGAAGTACATGGAAAACCTCTTAAAGAAGAAGATATACAAAAATTAAAAAAAGATTTTGAAATAAATGAAATACCATTTAAAATAGCAAAAGAACCAATAGAGAAATTTAGAACTGATATTATGAGAAGAGTAGTCCCAGGATATAATTTATGGGTAAGTAAATATCAAACTGTTATTAAAGAAGATGAAAAATTAAAAAATAATATTCTATTAATGACAAATGACTTTAAAATTAATTTAAATAATATATCATTATCAATACCAGAAGAAGAATTAAGAAACACTAACAATAGAATAATGAATATTATTAGTAATTCAACTCCATTATTTTTAGGAGGAAGTGCTGATGTTTCATCAAGTGCAAAAACAAAGTTAAATTCAGATAGTTTTAAAATAGATAATAAATATGGAAAAAATATAAATTATGGTGTTAGAGAAAATGCAATGGGTGCTATTACAAATGGATTAGCTTTATGTGGATTAAAACCATTTAGTAGTGCATTTTTAACCTTTAGTGATTATATGAAACCAAGCATTAGACTAGCTGCTCTAATGGATTGTTCTTCAACATTTATTTTTACACATGATTCAATTTCAATAGGACAAGATGGACCAACTCATCAACCAATAGAACAACTTGGAACTTTAAGAAGTATTCCAAATATGAGAGTGTTTAGACCAGCAGATGTAAGAGAAACTTTAGGAGCATGGAATTATATTCTTAATTCAAATAAACCTAATTGTTTAATTATTAGTAAAGATAAATTACCTATATTAGAAAACTCTAGTGCTGAATTTACTAATAAGGGAGCATATATAGTATATAGAGAAATAAGTAATTTAAATGGTATAATAATTGCTACTGGATCAGAAGTAAATATAGCTATTAAGATTGCAAAAGAATTAGAACAAAATAACTCACATATAAGAGTTGTAAGTATGCCTTGTATGGAGGTTTTTGAATCATTACCAGAAGAAGAAAAGAAAGAAATTATAGAACCACTTGTAAATGTTGTTACATTAGAAGCAAGTAATGATAGTTCATGGTATAAATATGCAACTAATAAAGAATGTGTAATTAATGTTAATAAATTTGGAATATCTGCTTCAAAAGAAGATGTTTTAAAATTTGAAGACTTTGATTATGACGCGTTAAAAGATAAAATTGAAAAATTATTAAAATAAAAGTGATTTATCACTTTTTTTAAAAAAAGTATTGAAAAAAGGAAAAAAATACTATATAATCAATATGTTCTACTGAAATGGTGCATGCCTTAGTGGCGGAATTGGTAGACGCACAGGACTTAAAATCCTGCGAGTGTTATAGCTCGTGCCGGTTCAAGTCCGGCCTGAGGCACCAACTTTACAAAAAACTTTATTTTATAAAGTTTTTTTATTTTAACGGAAGAAGTTAGTTAAATAGTAAAATGCAATTTTAATTTTGAACATACATTTATAAGAGATAATGCAACTTTATTCGTAAATTTATAAACTAAAGTCCGTTTTATTACGGATTTTTTTCTTTTTCATATTAAAGTTCGGTTTTTGACATTAAAACGGAAATAAGGTTGATAAAAGTTTTATATATAATAATAATATGTATAAATTATTCCACAACGAAAACACTGAGGTTATTTCCGTTTTTTATACTTATTTCCGTTTTTTTGTAATATTGTTTTATTGATAACAAATAAAGGTAAACTTTATTTGCCTAAATATTTTAAATAGTATTATTGTCAATGGTTAAGATGAACTCACTTACGATCGCCATTGACAATATCAAGAATTTTATTAAATAAATCTTCACCATATACAGCAACAAACGCATCCTTTGGAGTATGCCATCAAGAGATTTAATTGGTGTATTTAGTAAAGATATATTATGTTGTTTTACTGTTGTTTTCATTTGATTATCGATTGATTTTCCTTTTGGAAAAAATTTTCTTATTTGTTTATTAATGTTTTCTACATTTGGTTTTTGATTTGATACATAAGGATCACAAAAGAAAAGTTTACATCTTTCCTCACCAGTTATTTTAGAAAAACATATTCCCTCAATATCATTAAAGCAAGGGTCTCTATCGGTTAAAATGACGGGTATTAAATCAATAAATGTCTCAATGCCAATAGATTTTTCTAAATCATCAAAGAATTTAACAACTTTACTAGAATTTGGATTATTTATAATACCTAGTATAGTAAAGTGTACATTTGGTAAAATAAATGATAAAATATTGTTGTTATCAGATTTGATAGCACCTAGAAAATCTAGTTGCCATACATTACAATTAGGATTTTTATGCATGTATGACAAATAGTCTAAGTAAGTATGATTACTTCTGTCAATTTTATTGTCAGTGTATTCATACTTTTTATTATGCTTTCTTTTTTTATATTTTACAGCAAAAGGTAAATCAATTCTTTTTGTAGTTAAATATCCATTATTAACATATCTATAAAGTGTAGTGACTGATTTTTTAACATCATCTTTGTTTTCAATTGAAATTTGGTAAATAGATTTGTTTTCATCAATTCCTTTTCTAGAATTAATAAGATTGGCATCGGCTTTCTTTTGAGCTGTTTTAGCATCATATACAAATTTAACAAAAGGACATTTTCTGTATCTATTTTTACAATTAGTACAGACATAAGGCCATCTATTAAGCTTAGGACATTTACTTTCTGTTTGATCAGCATAATCAACTGGTTTTCTATTTCTTTTAACTTCTTTTGATATTCCCCTAGGGTCATAACAAATAAAATAACTTATTTCAATTAACTTTTTATTATGTGAGATACAAGAAATAATGATTTTTCTATTTTCTTCACTCAGATGTTTCCACGTTTTCATTTTTAATTCCTCCTTATAATTACAAAGAAACGTAGAGTATATTATACTATAAACAGACTTAATTCCGTTATTTATTTAAAAACGGACTTCCAAATGAAAATTAACGTTAACTAATATTTTTAACGGAAGATATTGACTTTAAAATAAAACATATGTTATAATTCTATTGCGCTGAAGTGAATAAATAAGCAAACCAGAGCATAATATAATTGGAGGAATACCCAAGTCTGGTTGAAGGGACCGGTCTTGAAAACCGGAAGGTCG
>CAZSRL010000018.1:0-14983 GCA_964609615.1 uncultured Muribaculaceae bacterium | reverse complement strand
TTTTCAATTACATTGTATCATAGGTAATTATATGTGTCTTTTTTTATGTCCTTTTCGGACACTTACTTTTTCCATTTATAAAAGAAAAAAGCACTAAAGTGCTTAATCTTTTAATTTCATTGTTGGGAATAAAATAACTTCTCTAATTGTTTCTGCTCCTGAAAGTAACATAACTAATCTATCAATTCCAAGACCCATTCCTCCAGTTGGTGGAAGACCATATTCTAATGCTTCTACATAATCTTCATCCATATCAGTTGCTTCTTCATTTCCCATTTCTTGTTCAGCAACTTGTGCTTCAAATCTTTCTCTTTGATCTATTGGATCATTTAACTCAGAAAATGCATTTGCAAATTCTTTTCCAACAATAAACAATTCAAATCTTCTAGTAAATCTTTCATCTGAACTATCTTTTTTAGCAAGTGGACTAATATCTGTTGGATGCCCATAAACAAATGTTGGTTCTATTACATTATCCTCGCAATATTTAGCAAAGAATTCTTCAACTATATGTCCATATTTATAATGTTCTTCAATTTCTATATTATGTTCTTTTGCAAGTTTTTTTGCTTCTTCATCATCTTTTACTTTATAAAAATCAACTCCACATGCATCTTTAACAGCATCTACCATATGAATTCTTTTAAATGGTTTTGCTAAATCTAATTTATGTCCTCTATATTCTATTTTCATAGTATCAAGTACTTTTTCTGCTGCATTTTTTATAATTCCTTCAGTTATATCCATCATACCTTCTAAATTTGAATATGCTTCATATAGCTCAATCATAGTAAATTCAGGGTTATGATTTTTATCCATTCCTTCATTTCTAAAATCTTTACCTATTTCATATACTGCTCCCATTCCTCCAACTATTAATCTTTTTAAATTAAGTTCAGTAGCAACTCTTAAATACATATCTATTCCTAATGTATTGTGATGAGTTACAAATGGTCTAGCGTTTGCCCCTCCTAATATAGTACCTAATATTGGAGTTTCAACTTCTGTATATCCTTTTTCATCTAAATAATTTTGAATACTTCTAATTACTTTCGGTCTCATAAATGCAATTTTTCTAGCATCATCGTTCATAATTAAATCTACATATCTTCTTCTAAATCTTTCTTCTGTATCTTGTAGTCCATGATATTTTTCTGGTAATGGTCTGATTGATTTAGATAAATGTGTATATTTTTGTGCTTTTATTGTAAGTTCTCCGGTGTGAGTTTTCATAACTTCACCTTCAACACCAACAATGTCACCAATATCATTTTTATCAAAGATATAATACATATCTTCTCCTATTTCATCTTTTCTAACATAAACTTGTATTTGACCAAACTTATCTTGAAGATTCATAAATCCAACTTTACCCTTACCACGTTTTGTCATTATACGACCTGCGATAGTAGCAGTTACTTTTTTCTTTTCTAAATCTTCCTTTTCTAAATTAAGATATTTATCTTTTAAATCATTTGAATAATCTTTTACTTCAAATCTATGACCGAAAGGATCTATACCTCTTTCTCTAAATTCATTTAATTTGTTTCTTCTTGCAATTTCTTGATCTGTTAATTCTCTCATTTTTTCTTCCTCCTTTTAATAAAAAAAGTTGATAATAAAAGGGCGTTTTTACGCGGTACCACCTTTCTTATCAACTATTGATATCTCAAATAATATTTAACGGTATTACCCGGGGTTATCCATCTCCACAGTTTTTATTCATTATAATTCCTTACTAATTTCCACCAACCATTAGTTCTCTATAAAATAAAAATATAATTACTCGTCTGTTTCAGCGATTTATGTTTATTATTTTAGCGTTTTTGTAGGCTTTTGTCAAGTGTATTTAATTAATTTTCGATTAATTAATTTATTAAACCATTTTATAAAGATTATCTATTAATTCTAAAAAATCTTTTTTTGTATTACAATTAACTAATTGTGTTTTATATGGTTTCATTTTAGAAATACCTTTTAAATACCAAATAGCATGTGTTCTAATAAGTAGTAACGCTTTTTTTTCTCCGTATTCTTTAATTAATAAATTGAAGTGACTTTTTATCATTTTTATTTTTGTTTTATCATCCGGTTTTTCAATTATTTTACCATTTTCTACATATTTAACACATTCATTAATAAACCAAGGATTACCTAATGATTCTCTTCCTATCATTATTGCATCACATTTAGTTTCATCTAACATTCTTTTAGTATCATATATCGTTTTTATATCTCCATTACCTATTACGGGTATTGAAACATTTTTCTTAACATCTTTTATTAAACTCCAATCAGATATGCCAGTAAAGCCTTGTGTCTTTGTCCTTGGATGAATGCAAATGGCGCTTGCTCCCGCTTGTTCCGCTAACTGAGCAATTTGTACCGCATTTATATTATCTTTGTCCCAGCCCGCTCTTATTTTTACTGTTACAGGTGTTTTTATATTTGAAGTAATTGCTCTTATTATTTCATATACTTTATCCGGAGTTTTTAGCAATGCACTTCCTCCACCACTTTTACCGGCTACTTTGGGTACTGGACAACCCATATTAATATCAATAATATCAGGCTTAATATTTTTTTCTATATACTTTGCTGCTGAAACAAACGATTCAATATCACTACCAAATATTTGTAGAGAAATCGGTCTTTCTAGATTATTAATCTTTAACATATCTATTGTTTTTTTATTATTGTATGCTATTCCCATAATACTAACCATTTCTGTATATATTAATCCAGCATTCATTTTTTTTATAATTTTTCTATATACTATATCAGATACTCCAGCCATTGGAGCAAACACTATTCTGTTTTTTATTTCTACATTTCCTATTTTCCACATAATTTAACCTCTTATTTAATTTATCATTATTTTATTTTAAATACAAGTATTATTAAAAAAACCACTAAAAGTGGTTTTAATGTTTATGGAAATGTTACAGTACAAGTTGTATTTGCTGATACTTTGGAAATAACAAAGCTATTGTTTGAATATGTTCCAGTTTGACCATTTGTACAACTTATTTTTGATGCATTAGTACCAGTTGCAGGTGTTAACGCAAATGATATGGTACCATTAGATGCAATTGTTTTTGTTTGTGTTGTTGGAGTTCCGTTTACAGCTTTAACTGTTACTGTATATTGACTAGCTTTAAATGATACTGTACAAACTGTATCATTTGTTACTTTGTTAACAGTTAATTTTCCATTACTCCATGTACCAGTTTGATCATTAGTACATACAACATTATCAAGTGAATATCCATTTGTTGGAGTAATATCATAAATAACACTTTCTCCATATACTATTTCTTTTTTATAACCAGATACTTTACCATTTATTGCTTTTGCTTCTACATTATATTTTGCATCTTCTGTTACTATTGTACAACTTGTATCATCAGTTAATTTTTCAATGCTTACTTTATCCTTTGTAAATATTGCTTCTTGATCATTAGTACATGTTACCTCTTTAATTGAAACACTTTCTGATAACGCAATTTCAAATTCAGCAGGTTCATCCACTTTAACATTCAACTTTGATTGTCCCGCTATAGTAACGCCATCAGGAGCAAATAATTCAACTTTATATTCTTTATCTTCAAAGTATAATTTACACTTTCCATTTGCTTCTGCTTTTGCATTGAACTTCCAGTTCTTTTCATCCCATTTTCCAGTAATACCATTATTACATTTATATTTCTTAAATTGATAATTCTCATCTTCACCAGGCATATTTTTAACTAATTTGCCTTTAATATAATATGAATAACTAACATCATATGTTTTATTAGCTATTTTATCTAAATAAAAACCATATCCTCCTAATGCTAATGAAATTAAAAATAATAACGAAGTAATTACTATTGCTTTTATTGATTTTTTATTTGAAGTCTTTTCCATAGCCTTCACCTTACCCTTTACTTTATTCTATAATATAATATTAACTTAAATATGGTACTAAGTCAATAAAAAAAGTTCAAAATGAACTTTTTAAACTAACTCTAATTTAACTATTAAAGCATCGTCGCCTTTTCTTTCTTTTAATTTGATAATTCTAGTATAACCACCGTTTCTATCTTTATAACGAACAGATAAATCATCAAATATTTTTTTTGTAACATTTTTATCATTATGTAAAAATGCTAAGGCCTTTCTTCTTGATACTAAATCTTGTTTTTTACCATATGTTATCATTTTATCAACAAACTTTTTTACTTCTTTTGCTCTTGCTTCAGTTGTTTCAATAGATTCATTAATAATAACATCTTTAGTAAGACCAGCTAACATGCTTCTTCTTATTTGAGTTCTTCTATTTAATTTTTTATATAATGCCATATTTTCATCTCCTAATCATCTTGACGGAACTCTAGTCCCATGTCTTTTATTTTTTCTATAACTTCTTTAAGTGATTTTTTACCAAGGTTTCTTATTTTCATCATTTCAGCTTCACTCATATTAGTTAAATCTTGTAATGTGTGAATTGCAGCTCTTTTTAAACAGTTATAAGCTCTAACAGATAAATCTAATTCTTCTATTGGTGTTTCTAATGTTTTTGTAATAGGATTTTCTTCTTTATCAACAAGAATTCCTGTCAAATCAGCTATTTCATTTAGTTTTGTTACAACTTCAAAGTGTTCAATTAATATTCTACTTGCTAAAGCAATAGCTTCTTCTGGTAACATTGCACCATTTGTCCAAACATCTAATATTAACTTATCATAATTTTCACTTTGTCCAACACGAGCATCTTCAACTTCATAGTTAATTCTTTCTATTGGAGAATATAATGAATCAACAGCAATATCTCCAACTTGAAGATTTTTATTATTCTTTTTATTTACTTTTGATTCTACATATCCTTTTCCGTGTGAAACAGTTAATTCCATATCAATACATCCGCCTTTAGCTAAAGTACAAATTATTGCATCTTTGTTAATAACATCAACGTCTGCATCTTTATCAATATCTCCTGCTGTTACAATACCTTCTTTTTTTACATTTAAATGTAATACTTTATCTTCTTCAACATGTTTTTTTAATACAATATTTTTTACATTTAATACTATTTCAGTTACATCTTCAATAATTCCATCAATTTTTTGGAATTCATGAAACGCTCCTTCTATTTTAATATTAGTTACTGCATCTCCTGGTAAGCTTGATAACATTACTCTTCTTAGAGCATTACCAATTGTTGTTCCAAAACCTTTTTCTAGTGGTTCTAAAACAAATTTTCCGTAAAAGTTATTTTCTATATATTCTTCTACTTTGTATTCTGGTTTTTCAAATTTAATCATAATTTTCCCCTCTCCTAATTACATACGTCTTTTCTTTGGTGGTCTGCACCCATTATGTGGTACTGGTGTTTCATCTACGATTTCTGTTATTTCAAGTCCAGCAGTTTGTAAAGATCTAATTGCAGTTTCTCTTCCTGATCCTATTCCTTTTGCTCTTATTTTAACTCTTTTCATTCCACTTTCAACTGCGGCTTTACCAGCAGCTTCTGCGCTCATCCCAGCAGCAAATGGTGTTTTTTTCTTACTTCCTTTATATCCAATTGTTCCACTTGAAGCCCAATTAAGTACATTTCCGTCATTGTCAGTAATTGTTACTATTGTATTATTAAATGTTAAGTGTATATGTGCTACACCTTCAACAACATTCTTTTTTACTTTTCTTTTTCTTCTATTATATCCCATGGTATCCTCCTATTTCTTCTTATTTGCAACAGTTTTCGGTTTTCCTTTATGTGTTCTAGCATTTGTTTTTGTTTTTTGTCCTCTAACAGGTAAACCTTTTTTATGTCTTATTCCTTGGTATGAACTTATTTCCATTTTAGTTTTAATATTCATTTGTACTTCACGTTTAAGATCTCCGACTAAAACAAATTTATCACATTCTGATCTTAATGCATTAATTTGTTCTGTTGTTAAATCTTTTACTCTTATGTTTTCATCAATTTTAGCTGCTGAACAAATGTTTTTAGCTCTTGTAGGTCCTATACCATAAATATAAGTTAACCCAATTACTATTCTTTTATCTTTTGGTAAATCAATATTTTTTATACGTGCCATATTTCCTCCTTTTAACCTTGCTTTTGCTTATGTTTTGGGTTTTCACATATAACCCTAACTTTACCTTTTCTTTTAATTACTTTGCATTTATCGCAAATTGGTTTTACAGACGCTCTTACTTTCATAATCTCACTCCTTAACTCTTTCTATAAACTATTCGCCCATGTTTTAAATCACAAATTGGAATTTCTAACAGTACTGTATCTCCTGCAGAAATACGAATAATATTGCTTCGCATTTTTCCAGAAACATAGGCTTCTAGTACATGCCCATTTTCCAATTTAACTTTAAACTTACTACCTGGTAAAAGTTCAATAACTTTACCTTCAGTTTCTATATATCCATCTTTCGCCATTTAATCACTCTCCCGTAATTATTTCATATCCGTTTTTTGTAACTAATACTGTGTGTTCATAATGAGCACTTGGTTTTTCATCTTCTGTTATTATTGTCCAACCATCTTCAAGCATTAATATCCCTTTCTTCTTTAAACCAAACATTGGTTCAATAGCAAGTGTCATTCCTTCTTTCAAGATAATATTTGATTCATTATTTGAATAATTTGGAATATACGGATCTTCATGTATTTCTCTTCCGACGCCATGGCCTGTTAATTCTTCAATTATTCCATAGCCATTTGAATGTTGTTGTATTGTTTTACATACTTCATTTAGTTTTATTCCTTCATGTATTATTTTTATTCCTTCATTTAATGATTTCTTTGTTGTATTCATTAATTGTTCAACTTCTTTTGTTACATGTCCCACTTTATATGTTCTAGCTGTATCCACATGCATTCCTTTGTAACATACTCCAATATCAATAGTTATAATATCTCCATTCTTAAGTTTCCTATTACTTGGAATACCATGAACCACTTCCTCGTTAATTGAAGTACATATACTTGCTGGAAAACCTTGATAATCTAAAAATGAAGCAGTGCAATCATTTTCTTTAATGAATTTACTGGCAATGTTATCTAATTCTTTTGTAGTAATTCCTATTACAATCTTTTCTTCCATTAAATCTAATGTTTGTTTTGCAATATGTCCAGCAATTCTCATCAAATCAATTTCTTTTTTTGATTTTATTATAATCATTCTTTTGCTCCGATTGCTTTAGAAATCTTTTCATATGACATTTCTCTATCTGCGGTTCCATCTATTTCAAGAATATCATAGTTTTCTTTTAAATAATCTAAAACAGGTAATGTTTCTTCCAAATAACTATCATATCTTTTAGAAAATCCTTCTTTTGTGTCATCCTTTCGTTGAGTCAACTCAGTTTTACAAATATCACATTTTCCTTCTTCTTTAGGTTTGAAATCTTTACTATTAATATTATAAATCTTATTACATTTAACACATCCAAATCTGCTTAAACATCTTTGTTCTAATATTTCTCTACTAACATTTATATATATTATTTGACCCATATCTAATCCAACACTTTTTAATATTTCTTCAAAATCTTTTGCTTGTTGAACCTTTCTTAAGAAACCATCAAAGATAAATGGTTTAGTCAAATCAATTGATTCAAATGTTTTAATCATAAACCTTTTTACAAGTTCACTAGAAACTAGTGCACCTCTAGATACAACTTCGTCCATTTCTTTTCCAAGATCACTTCCACTACGAATTTCTTCTCTAAGAAGTTCTCCCATTGAAAGACTTGTATATCCTAATCTATCTTCCAACATTTCACCGAAAGTTCCTTTTCCTGCTCCTGGGGGAGCAACAAATATTACATTTTTCATATCCTACCTCCTATTATAACTTCTACTTGCTACACTACTTTCTAATTGTTTATATGTATCGAGTACTACTCCAACAACAATTAGTAATCCAGTTCCTCCAACTCTTACTGTACTTGGAAGATCTGATATTGTTGTAAATATAATTGGTAATGCAGATATCGCTGCAAGGAATACTGCTCCCATAAAGGTAATTCTACCTAATACTTTTGTTACATATGTTATAGTTTCATTCCCTGGTCTTATACCTGGAATATATCCTCCACCTTTGTTAAGATTTTTGGCTAAATCTTTAGGATTTACTGCAACTCCGTATGTATATAAATATACAAATGCAACAATTAACAATATATATAGAGCAAAACCTGTTGGTGTGCTATAAGATAAATATTTATTTATAAAAATTGATATAGCATCATTTTTACTAAAATAAGCAACAGTTGTTGGAACTGTAATTAATGCGGATGCAAATATTACAGGAATTACACCAGCCGAGTTAAGCTTAAGTGGTAAATATGATTGTTTTGCACCATAACTTGACATAGTCCTATTCGAATATTGAATAGGTAATCTTCTTTCTGCTTGCTGAATAAATATTATTCCTACAATTATTCCTAAATAAATAATAACAAATATTATATAAGATATTATTCCAGTAAATAGATTTCCTGTTCCATCAATTGGAACTAAACTATTAAATGCATCTGCAAACATAGTTGGAACTGTATTAACAATACCCGCCATAATTATAAGAGATATTCCGTTTCCTATTCCTTTAGATGTTATTTGGTCACCTAACCATAATAGAAATGCTGTACCAGCAGTTAGTATAAGAGTAACTTCCAAATATTTTATTGGATTTGCTCCATCTCCTATAAACATTACAGAGAATAAATATCCTTGTAAAAATGCTATACCTATTCCTGCATATCTTGTTATTTGATTTATTTTTTTTCTTCCTTCTTCTCCTCTTTCTTTAAGTTCTTTAAAGTAAGGAATTATATCCATTTGAAGAAGTTGCATAATAATTGATGCGGTAATGTATGGCATAACTCCTAATGCAAATATAGAGAAGTTTTTAAGTCCTCCTCCAGCCATAGCATTCAGTAATTCCAAAAATCCAAGATCACCGACTATCTTATCCATTCCAGGTACTGTTATTGCATTACCCAAACTAAATATTGATAGAGCACATAGCGTAAATATTATTCTATTTCTTAAATCTTTATTAGTAGATTTAAATGCTTGTTTAAATGTATTAAACATTTAAATCACCTCTGCTTTCCCTCCAGCTTCTTCTATTTTCTTTATAGCTGAATTTGTGAATATATTTGCTTTTATTGTTAGTTTCTTTTCAAGTTTTCCGTTACCTAATATTTTTAATCCAGAATAATTTTTAGTTATTAATTTCTTTTCAAATAATAATTCTGGTGTAATTACATCGTTGTCTTTAAAAATATTTAAACTTTCAACATTTACAATTGCATATCTAGTAATTCTTCTTCCGTTATTATATCCTTTTCTAAATCCTCTTGAAGGCAATCTTTTATAAAGAGGAATTTGTCCACCTTCAAACCAAGCAGGAACTTTTCCACCTGAACGAGATTTTTGTCCGTTTTCTCCACGTCCAGAAGTTTTTCCTAATCCACTTCCTGGTCCTCTTCCAACTCTTTTCTTACTATGAGTAGCTCCAGGAGTACTCTTTAATTCATGTAATTTCATTTATCCTCTTAGCTCCTCTACTTTTTTTCCACGAAGTTCAGCGATATGTTCTGCACTTTTTTGTTTTTTTAGCGCATCAATTGTAGCTCTTGCAGTATTAATTTGTGTATTACTTCCTAAACTTTTTGAAGTTATATCTTTAACTCCGGCAAGTTCAAGTACATTTCTTACTGGACCTCCAGCAATAATACCACTACCTTTTTTAGCAGGTCTAATTAATACTTTTGCAGCTCCACATTTACCAATTACTTCATGAGTTAATGTTCTATTATCTATTAAATCAATTTTAAAAACATTCTTTTCTGCTGCTTTTAGTGCCTTTGAAATAGCAACTACTACTTCTGCTGCTTTACCAGTTCCAAGTCCTACAGTTCCTTTTTTATCTCCAACTGCAACTGTAGCAGTAAATCTTAATGTTCTTCCACCTTTTGTAGTTTTACAAACACGACCAATAGATATTACTTTTTCTTCATAAATACTTTTTTTAGCATTATTATTTCTTTTTTTATTATACATATTTTTCCTCCCCTAGAACTCTAATCCAGCTTCTCTAGCTGCTTCTGCTAAAGCTTTTACACGTCCATGATAAAGGTATCCTCCTCTATCAAAAACTACTTTATTAATTTTTTTAGCTTTTGCTTTTTTTGCAATTTCTGTTCCAACTTTTTTAGCAGCTTCAACATTATTACTTTTTAGTTTTAATTCTATAGTAGAACAACTAACTAATGTTGTTTTAGCTTGATCATCGATAATTTGAGCAACAATATTAGCATTTGATCTAAAAACATTTAATCTTGGAATATCTTTAGTCCCATTTATATCTTTACGAATTCTTAAGTGTCTTCTCTTACGAGCATCATTTTTTGATTCTTTTTTTATCATAATACCTCTCCTTTATGCCGCTTTCTTTCCTTCTTTACGACGAATATGTTCATCTTGATAGCGAATTCCTTTTCCTTTATATGGTTCAGGTTTTCTTTGTTTTCTAACGATTGCCGCAAATTCAGTAACTTTTTGTTTATCAATTCCTTCTATTGTAAGTTCTGTGTTGCTTTCAGATTTAGCAGTTAATCCTTCTGGAATTTCTAATTTAACTGGATGTGAATAACCACAATTTATTGTTAATAGTTTTCCACTAACATTAAATCTATATCCAACACCATTAATTTCTAAATCTTTTTTATATCCTTCACTTACTCCAATAATCATATTATTGATAAGTGCATTTGTTGTTCCATGTAATTGCTTTGTATGTTTAATTTCATTTTTTCTAGTAACGATAATTTTATTATCTACTTCTTTTACTTCAATAACAGGATTATATTCAAAACTTAAAGTTCCTTTTTTTCCAGTTATAGAAATAACATTTTCTTTTATTTCTGCTTTAACTCCTTCTGGTAAAAGGAGTTCTCTTTTTCCTATACGACTCATATCTTTTCCTCCCTATTTTACCAAATGTATGCCAAAACTTCTCCTCCAAGACTATTTGCTCTTGCTTCTTTATCTGTCATTAGTCCCTTTGAAGTTGAAATTATTGCAATACCTAAACCATTTAATACTTTAGGTACTTCATCTTTTTTTGCATATACACGTAATCCTGGTTTACTAATTCTTTTTAAACCAGTAATAACTTTTTCTTTTCTCTTACCATATTTTAATTCTAATATAATAAAATTTTCTTTTTCGCCTTTTTCATCTTTATAGCCATTAATATATCCTTCACTTATAAGAATATCAGCTATTGCCTTATTCATTTTACTTGATGGTACACTTACTTTATCATACTTCATTGTGTTTGCATTTCTGATTCTAGTAAGCATATCAGCTATTGTATCGGTTACTACCATGATAGTCCTCCCTTCTTACCAACTTGACTTCTTTACACCAGGTATTTGCCCTTTATAAGCAAGTTCTCTAAAGCATATACGACAAAGTTTAAACTTTCTCATAACTCCATGTGGTCTACCACATCTAGAACACCTAGTATATTTACGTACTTTAAATTTTGGTTCACGATTGCATTTTACAACCATACTTTTTTTTGCCATATTATTTCCTCCTCTTACTTCCTAAAAGGTAATCCAAATTCTTTTAATAATTCAAGAGATTCTTCATTTGTTTTCGCAGATGTTACTATTACAATATCCATTCCACGAACCTTTATTACTTTGTCATAATCAACTTCTGGGAATACCAGTTGTTCTTTTATTCCAAGAGTATAATTACCTCTTCCATCAAAACTACCTTTACTCATTCCGTGAAAATCTCTAACACGAGGTAATGCAATCTTAATTATTTTTTCTAAAAAGATATACATTTTATCTCCTCTAAGAGTAACCTTACATCCGATGGTATTTCCTTCTCTAAGTTTAAATCCAGCTATAGATTTTTTTGCTTTAGTAACAATTGGTTTTTGACCAGTTATTACTTCAAGTTCTTTGACAGCTGCATCCATAAATTTTGAATCATTAATAGCATCTCCAACACCCATATTAACAACAATCTTTTCTATTTTAGGTGTTTGCATAACGCTTTTATAATTAAATTTTTTAACTAAATTAGGTACAATTTTTTCATTATATTCTTTTTGTAATGTTTCCATAAATTCACCTACTTTTTACTTTCTTTAGCTGCTTTTGTTTTCTTAACAGCCTTTTTTTCTTCTTTTATTTGTTTAACGTTAGACACATGTATTGGAGCTTCCATTTCTACAATTCCACCCTTATCATTTTGTCCATTTGGTTTAACATGTTTTTTTACTATGTTAACTTTTTCAATAATAACTCTATCTTTACTTCTAATAACAGTTGTAACTTTTCCTTCTTTTCCTTTGTTAGAACCAGCTATTACTTTAACTTTGTCTCCTACTTTTATCTTCATGTTATACCTCCTATAATACTTCTGGTGCTAATGAAACAATTTTTTGATATTTTTTATTATCTCTTATTTCACGAGCAACAGGCCCAAGAACACGTGTTCCTAGTGGACTTCCGTCTTCTTTTATTAATACACAAGCATTATCATCAAATTTTATATGACTTCCATCTTCTCTTTGAACTCCATATACACTTCTTACAATAACTGCTTTAATTACTTTTCCTTTAGGTACGCCACTATTAGGTATTGCTTTTTTCACAGTACCAACTACAACGTCACCAATATTTCCAGTTTTAACTTTACTACCACCAAGTACTCTAATAACTAATATTTCACGAGCACCAGAGTTGTCAGTAACTTTTAAACGACTTTCTTGTTGAACCATTACGTACCTCCTTATAAGATTACAGCTTCTTCTACTACTTCAACTAATTCATATCTCTTGCTTTTGCTAAGAGGTTTAGTTGAGGCAATACGAACTGTATCTCCCTTTTTTGCTTTATTTTTTTCATCATGTACTGCGTATTTTTTAGTATATTTCACTCTTTTTCCATATAAAGGATGCTTTCTATAAGTAGTGATTTCAACAGTAATTGTTTTATCGCAAGCATCACTTACTACTAATCCTATTATTTCTTGTCTCTTCTTTTCCACTTACTTAGCCTCCTTACTTTCTCTTTCGTTTAAAATTGTCTTTAACCTTGCCACAGTTTTTCTAAGTTCATGAACTCTATGTGGCTTGTCTAAATTTCCAGTAGCTTGTTGAAATCTAAGATTAAATAATTCTTCTTTATTTTCAACAATTTTCTTTTTAATTTCTTCAGTGGTTAACTCTCTTATTTCTTTTGATTTCATTTTATTTCACCACTTCCTTTTTTACAAATTTAGTTTTAATAGGTAATTTGTGTCCTGCTAAACGAAATGCTTCTCTTGCAATTTCTTCAGTTGTTTGACCCATTTCAAACATTATTGTTCCAGCTTTAACAACTGCAACCCATTCTTCAACATTACCTTTTCCACTTCCCATACGAACACCAAGAGGTTTTTTAGTTCTAGCTAAATGTGGGAAAATATTATTCCATACTTTACCACTTTTACTAGCTTTCATATATCTTGTCATTGCTATACGAGCAGCTTCTATTTGTCTTGCAGTTATATATGATCCTTCTTTAGCCATAAGACCATAGTCTCCAAAAGCAAGTTCTTTATGTCCTTTTGCTTTTCCTTCATAACTTACACGATGAGGTTTACGATATTTAGTTCTTTTTGGTACTAACATCTTCACTACCTCCTTTTTTGTTATTCTTAGCTGATAAAATTTCTCCTTTATATATCCAAACTTTAACACCTATTTTCCCATATGTTGTATCTGCTTCTTTATGTGCATAATCGATGTCTGCTCTTAGAGTATGTAAAGGTACAGTTCCTTCAATGTAGTCTTCACTTCTAGCAATATCTGCTCCGTTTAAACGACCAGAAACCATTGTTTTAATTCCTTTTGCTCCAGCTCTCATAGAATTTCTTATTGCTCTTTTTTGAGCAGCTCTAAATGATGCTCTATTTTCAATTTGTGTTGCAATTGATTCTGCAACTAATGCTGCTGATAAATCGGGTTGCTTTATTTCAACAATTGAAATATAAATATTTTCACCAGTTAGTTTAGTTAATGCTTTTTTATGACGTTCTATATCTGCTCCACCACGTCCTATTACAAGACCTGGTTTAGCAGTATTAATAATAATATTAGTACGTTTTTTATTTCTTTCAATAACTATATTAGATACACTAGATTTTTTTAATTCTTTTTCTAAATATTCTCTAATTTTTATATCATAATTTAAATATTTTCCAAATTCTTTGCTTGGTGCAAACCATTTACTTTCCCAGTCTTTATTAATACCAATTCTTAATCCAACTGGACTTACTTTTTGACCCATTTAATAGACCTCCTTACTTCGCATCACTTACTTTAATGTAAATGTGACTAGTTCTTTTGTTTCTTTTGTCTACGTTACTTCTAGACGCAATATGAAATCTTTTTAGAACAGGCCCTTCATTAATGTAAGTCTCACTTATATATAATTTTGTTTCATCTGCTTTTAAATTATTAACTGCATTGGCAACAGCTGAATCTAAAACTTTTCTTATTAATCCACTTGCCTTAGTATTTGTTGTACTAAGAATAGCTTTTGCTTCATCAACACTTTTTCCTCTTATTAAGTCAAGTGTCATTCTAGCTTTAGCAGGTTTAATCATAGCAGATTTGTTAATAGCATATGCTTCCATCATGTTCCTCCTTATTTTTTACCTTTGTCATTACCATGACCACCAAATTTACGAGTCATAGCAAATTCTCCTAATTTATGTCCTACCATATCTTCTGTTACATATACAGGTATAAAATCTTTACCATTATGTACTCCGAAAGTATGTCCTACAAAATCTGGATAAATAGTTGAACGACGTGACCAAGTTTTAATAACTGACTTTTTACCAGTTTTATTCATATCACGCACACGACTTAATAATCTATCAAATACGTATGGTC
>CAZSRL010000017.1:0-16675 GCA_964609615.1 uncultured Muribaculaceae bacterium | reverse complement strand
ATTAAAACCATCTATTGTATGTATTCATTATAGCATTTAGGTTTATGTTAGGTCAATAATAAAAGAATGTCTAATCAGACATTCTTGCATATTTTTTCTTTTCTTTTATCATAAATTCTGTTATGTGGGTTTCTAGCTCTATTAATGCTTTAGTTTGAATATTTGATAATTCTATTTTTTCTTTTACTGTATCTATAATAAGATTACCCCAAATAATACCATTTCTTATCTCTAAATCATTGTATAAGTCTGGTGTTACTGATCCAAAGTAATATCCAAATATAACTCTTTTATATCCCAACACTAATCTTTCTGTTGTTAAAGCAACAACAGCGGTTCCAAATATATTAAATGATCCAGGGTTTTTTTGAGCTGCGAAAGCATATATAACTTCTTCTCCTGGGTTTAAATGTTGTCTAACAATTTCTGTATTTTTTTTTATTCTCCAAGCAACAGTAAGAGGATATTTTTTTAAAAAATCATACACTAAAGCAGATAATTTATCCATTTTATTTTATAGCTCCTGTTTCTTTTAATTTACTAATAAGAGATGCTTTTTCTACATAACCACTAACTTCACCAATCTTTTTACCATCTTTAGTAATTATTGTATATGGAGTTCCAAAACTTTTAAGTTCTGAATATGTTTCTCCTAGTGAATTATATTCAGTTTGAGACATTTTATCCACTTCAAACCAATAAATTTTTATATTTTCTTCTCCAATCACTTCGTTTACAACTGGTTTAAATTCTTCACAATAATGACAAGTTGTTTGAGCAAATACACTTACCATTACTTCACTACCCTTAGTAGAAGTAATCCAATCAGCTACATTCATTGTTGATACTTCTCCAACTTTCTTTGTTTGCTTTTTGTCGTTTCCTCCTGTTGTAAGCATAATAACTAAAAATACTATTAATAATCCAATAATTATTACAAACATTCCATATTTTTTAAAGAAACTTTCTTCTTTTTTATTATTTTTTTTCATAATTTCACCTTCCTGTATTCATTTTATAACTTTTTATTGTTTTAATCAAGAAAAAGGTTTAATTATTTATTAAATACAAATAATAATAATGAGGTTAAAATGTATTATATATTTAATTTTATAGTTTATTCAATTATTGGTTTTATTGTAGAAATTATATTTAAAGGTATTCTTAATTTTAAATTACATTCTGGGATATTATATGGACCTTATTGTCCTGTTTATGGTTTTGGTATGACTTTAATTTATTATATATATGAAAAATATAACATCTCTAAAAACAAATCTAAGTTTATTAAATATTTATTATTATTTTTTATACCTTTTTTGTTATTAAGTTTTATTGAGTTAATAGGGGGTTATTTAATAAAGTTATTGTTTCATAAAACTTTTTGGAATTATAATGATTTTTTTCTTAATATAGGACCATTTATATCACTTGAGATGAGCGTTGTTTGGGCTGTTGGGGCTATTTTATCTTATTATTTTTTAAAGCCTATTGTTGATAAAATGTATTTTAAATTAAAAAAAAACATTATTAAATTATTTTTTTTAATAATGTGTATAGATGCTTTTATTAAAACTCTAAGTGCGTTTTATAAATTTTAATTCTATTATTGATAATATAAATAATAGTGAATATAAAATAGGTTTTAATATGTGGATAAATATATTGTTATCAACAATATATTTATTTGAACTATCTATATAAATTATATTACTAATTATACTTTGTAGTAAAAAACTACTAAATATTCCTAATATAATAATTAAAAACAATTTACTTACTCTTAGTTTATAATTTCTATCTTTATAATTAATGAAAAGGTTTAATAATAAAAATAGTATAAATAAGTTTATTAACATATATAAAACTCCAAATAAATTAGAATATGTTGTAAAATAACTTTTTATTTCAAAAAAACTAAATATAATAAAACAAATAAATATTATTAAATATATTAATTTTAAATACTTCTTCATAATAATCTCCTAATATAATTATAATATAATTTTTAATAAAAGTACAAATTTTGTTTTATTTTGGCTATTTTTATTCATTATTCATAAAATTAATTATGAATAATAGTAGAGATTATAATTTATTAAAGGTTGAAGATTTTATTTGGGTTATATATGTTATTATTGCTTTAGCTAATATTTATTCTAATTATATGCAGGAAAAAAATATAGAGTTTCCTAACACTTATAATAAAAATGATATTAAAAAGTTTAATTTAACTATTTTAATTACAGTATTTTTTATATATGTTTATTTTGTAGTTAAAAGTTATAATGATGTTGTTTATAATTATAGTAATGGTAAAAATTATAAAGCTCATATAAGTAAATTATCTTTATATGCTAGTTTATTATTTGTAGTAGCAGGTTTAATATTTATATATATTGAATATAAGTCTGGAACAGATGAAGACATAGCTATTATATAATTACATAAATAATAAATTATATAACTTTGTTGCGATTACTTGTAGTTTAGGTGCTCTATATATAAATTTGTTATTATTTGATTCTACTGCTTCTATTATTTTATTTACTATATTATCTAGTTGTTTTTGTTCTATTAGATTAAACGTTTTGTTTTCTTGTTTTTGTATTTTAGTAATATAACGTTTAAAATAACTTTCATTTTCCATCCATTTATATTTATTGTTTAGCATTACTTGATTAAAACCAGTATAATATGCTCCTGGTTCTATTAATTTTATTTTTATGTTTTTGTTTAGCATTTTTAACTCTTGTCTTAATGAAGTAGTAAGTGAAATAATACTAGCTTTTGTAGCAGAGTATACTCCTAGAAATTTCATTGGCATTATGCCAAGTAAAGATGACATTATTATTATTGCTCCATTGTTTTTTATTAGCATTTTTTTTAGAAAATGTTG
The DNA here is from genome assembly GCA_964609615.1 of uncultured Muribaculaceae bacterium. Lineage (GTDB taxonomy): Bacteria > Bacillota_I > Bacilli_A > RF39 > UBA660 > CAZSRL01. Next base: position 13,776 of record CAZSRL010000017.1, on the reverse strand, counting down.
TACTATTTCAAAGTTAGAAAAAACATTTACTTCAAAGTTTTTTCTAACCTTTGACATATTTATTTCACTTATACTTCCTCCTTCTCCTATCCCTACATTATTTATTAAACAATCTATATTTATATTATCTAGTTTTTCTCTATCTAATTTATTTGTTACATCTAGTTTTATAGATTTTATTTTATAATTTGTTTTTTTATTAAATTCATTTAATTGCCTTACTGTATGAGCAGTTATTAATACATCATGGCCTTTTAATGATAATCTTTTTGCTACTTCATAACCAATACCACTAGTAGCTCCTGTTATTAGTATTTTCATTTTTTTCACCTATTGTTATTATTTACTAAACCCCTATTGTTATACCTTTTCTTCTTAATGTATATTTTCTAAATAAATCAATTGGTATTATTGTAAAAGCAATTATAATCATTAGTTCAAACTGCATCATATTTAATGTTGTTGTTCTAAATAAACTACCTCCAAAGTATAGAAGATATATTTGTATTATTGTTATTATTATAATTATAGTAATAAATATTTTGTTTTTTATAATGTTGTTTAATATATTTAATCTATGTGTTCTTACATTAAATAAGTTAAATATAGCCATAAATATAAATAGTCCAAAAAAAGCTGTTAGAAGTTTTATATTTGTTTCATAAATATTATTTATGTACGGAAGTTTTAAAAATAACAAACATATTATAACTGAATATAATCCAATAAAAATAACTTCATTTATCATATATTTATTTAATATTTTTTCTGTTCTTCTTTTTGGTTTTTCTTCCATATATTCTTTTAGTGGTGCCTCAAATGAAAATGCTAAAGCCGCTAGTGTATCCATAACCATATTAATCCACAGCATTTGCATTATTGTCACCGGAGAATCTATTCCAATAAATGGTCCTATAATAGAAAGTGAAATTGCTAAAAAATTAATTGTTAACTGAAATATTATAAATTTTCTAATACTTTTAAATATTGTTCTTCCAAATAATATAGCGTTTGATATAGATAAAAAATTATCATCTAATATAACAATATCACTTGCTTCTTTTGAAACTTCTGTTCCACTACCCATTGAAAAACCTACATTTGCTTTTTTTAATGCAGGAGCATCATTTACTCCATCACCTGTCATACCAGTTACAAGACCCATTTCTTGTGATATTTTAATCAATCTACTTTTATCACTCGGAAGACTTCTTGCGATTATTTTTAAATTAGGAATCATTTTTTTTATTTCTTCGTCATTTAGTTTATTTAATTCTTTACTTGTTATAACTATGTCATTCTTATTAGTTACTAATCCGACTTCTTTTCCAATTGCATATGCAGTATTTTTATTATCTCCTGTTAACATTATTGTGTTAATATTAGCGTTTTTTACTAATTTTAATCCCTCTATTGCTTCTTTTCTAATTTCATCTTTTAAAAATATCAATGCTATTAATATTAAAGAGTTATTATTTACCTCAGCTGTTAGAATAATTCTAATACCCATTGATGAATATTTATCAATTAATTTTTCTATTTTTTCTTTGTTTGTAAATTGTTTTATTTCTCCTAAGTTATTATAATAGTATTTAGTTTTTTTTAAAAGTTCTTCACTAGCGCCTTTTATATATGTTGTTTTATTGTTTTTATTAATTGTTGTTAATGAGTATTTATTTTTACTATTAAAGGGTATTTCATTTAATATATTATATTTATATAAAATATCATTTTTAAAATATTCTATTATTGCTTTATCTGTTGTATTTCCTCCTATTATTTCATTATAATTATTTATTTTACATTCGTTATTATATATTAATGAATCTTTTAATATTTGATAATATTTTTTATTATATTGTTGATCTATTATAGCGTCTCCTAAAACTATTTTTGTAAGTTCTAAGTTTCCTTTTGTTATTGTTCCAGTTTTATCTGTATAAAGTATATTTAAACTACCTGCGGTTTCTATTCCAGTTAGTTTTCTTATTAAAACATTACTTTTTAACATTCTTTTCATATTTGATGATAATACTAATGTAATCATCATTGGTAGCCCTTCTGGTACTGCGACAACAATTATGGTAACAGCTAGAGTCAAAGCATGAAGTAAATGTGAAAATAATAATGGTGTATTTGTTATAAAAAGCATTATTTTTGTCATATCAAAATCTTTATCTATTAATATTACTTTAAATAAATATGAAAAAGTTACTAAACATGCTCCAATGTATCCAACCAAACTTATGAATTTTGCTAATGAACGTAATCTACTTTTTAATGGACTTTCTGGGCTTTTATCTAACAGTTCTTTTGCAATTGATCCATAAAATGTATTTATTCCAACACTTGTTACTTTCATTATAGCGTTATTTTGTGTTACAACTGTTCCCCTAAATAATTTATCATTTTCACTTTTATTTACTTCTATACTTTCTCCAGTTAAAGAGGACTCATCTATTTTTAATTCTCCACTTATTATAAGCCCATCTGCGGGGACTTTATCTCCGCTTGATAGAATTATAATATCACCCACTACAATATCTTCTATAGGAACTAATTTAACGTTATTATTTCTTTTTACTCTACTATTTAATTTCATATTTTCTTCTTGTAGTTTTTTAAATGCTTTTTCACTTCCATATTCACTTATAGATGAAATAAAAGACGCTAATAAAACAGCTATTAATATACCAATAGTTTCATAATAATCTGTTTTATTAAATAAAAAAACTAATTTAATACCTAATGCAATAAGCAATATCTTTATTATTGGATCTCCTAATGACTCAATTAATAGTTTTATAAAACTATTTTTTTTTACATTATTTATTTCATTAGTTCCATATTTTTTTCTATTAGTTATTACTTCTTCGTTATTAAGTCCAACATTTTTCATAAACTTGTCCTCCTAGATAACTATATTAAGCTTGGACAAAGTTTAGAATAAAAAAATAACACTTACGTGTTATCGTGATTTTCCAATAGAATCTCTATATTCTTCATGTTTTTTCATTTTTTCATTAATTATATTTTTTCTGTTTTCTTCATGTTGTTCTAAAAAATCTTGTTCTTGTTCTTTTTCAGTATCTTTTGAAGGTAATTCATCTCTAAGTTTTTCAAAATTTTCTAACCATTTTTGTTTATTGATTTCCATTTTTTCACCTCTATTTCTATTAAAATTGTTGTTCTTCCTGTGCTTCTCTTGCCTTTCTTTCTCTTAATTCCGCATATGCTGATAATTCATGATCTATGTGTAGTCCATTATTAACTGCTTTTATAGTCGTATAGTATTTTGATGTTGCTAAACCTATTCCTACTAAAGCGATTGCTCCAGCGACTGTGCTTGCTAACGGTATAAATGATAGTTCAAATTTAACCCCTGCTTTTAAAGCAACCACTATGTATGCAAGTGTTGAAACAACTCCCCCAAGTATTCCAACTCCTAGTGCTTTAAAAATGTTTTTTATATATTCTTCTTTCAATTGTTTCATTCTGTCTTCCCCTCTAATAAATTATTTCGTTTTAATACATTATATATACATGCATAACTTCTTTTACTATAAAATCTAGAAAATTGTCTTATGCTAGCATGACTTCTTTTATATAATTCACATATATATTTTTCTTCTTTAGCATTTATTTTATTAATTGGTTCTTTATTTTTATTGCCATGTTCTAATTTTATATCTTTATTTAGTATGTCTTTTTTTAATTTTAAAATGTATTTTTCATGATAACCAGTTAATTGCGCAATTTCTTTATATGTCATAAAACTTTCGTTTTTTATTTTTTTTATTATCATGGTTGCGGCATCATACTTTCTTCTATTCATATATCTCACCTAGTGTAAGTATAGCATAAGGTAATAAAATTGTAAAATAATTTTTTTTAAAAAAACATGTTTGTTGTAAAATAATAAAAATTACTATATAATTAAATAGAATCCTTAGGGTAGGATTAAATAGTATAGTATATAATATATAAATCATTATTAAATGAAAAGGAGAAATAATTTATGTGTGGAATAGTTGGTTATATTGGCAAAAAAGATATTGCACTTGATGTTTTAACCGATGGTTTAAGCGCACTTGAATATCGCGGATATGATTCCGCAGGAGTGGCGTATGTTATAGAAAACAGAATAGAAATAATAAAATCTTTAGGAAAGATTAAATATTTAAAAGAGAAACTAGAACCATATGATAAGAGTTACTTAGGTATAGGTCATACTAGATGGGCAACTCATGGAAAGCCTAGTGTTAATAATTCTCATCCACATAAGGTTGGGAAAATAACAATTGTTCATAACGGAATAATTGAAAATTATGAAGAACTAAAAAAACAATTAATAAAGGAAGGTTATGTTTTTAAAAGCGAAACTGATACTGAAGTAGCATGTGCGTTAATAGACTATTATTATAATAAGTATAATGATGTTTTAAAATCTATTAGTGAATGTGAAAAAATATTTAAAGGAAGTTATGCTTTTGGAATAATATGTGATGATGATACTAAAAACATTTATGCATGTAGAAAAGATAGTCCTTTAATAGTTGCTAAAAAAGATAATAATTTTTTTATAGCAAGTGATGTACCTGCTATACTAAAATATACAAATGAATATTATTTACTTAATAATTTTGATATTGTCAAATTAGGAGAAAGTGTTTCATTTTATAATAAAGATCTTTTAGCTATTAATAAAAAACCATCAATATTTGAAGGTAGTATTGAAAGTGCTGAAAAGAATGGTTATGAACATTTTATGTTGAAAGAAATTAATGAAATTGATGATGTTGTTAAAAAAACATTTAGTGAGTATATTACGGATAATATGGCTGATTTAATTAAAAAAATGCCTGAGTTTAAAAAATATAATAAAATTGATATAGTTGCATGTGGTAGTGCATATCATACAGGCATGGTTGGAAAGTATTTAATTGAAGAATATGGAAATATTCCAGTTAATATTGAAATAGCAAGTGAATATCGTTATAAAAAATTATTTATTGATAAAAAAACTTTAATAATATTGGTTTCACAATCAGGGGAAACAGCGGATACATTAGCATGTTTAAGACTTGCTAAAGAGCATGAAAGTACAACACTAGCTATTGTAAATGTTGTTGGTTCTAGTATAGCCAGAGAAGCAGATAAAGTTATTTATATAAAAGCAGGACCTGAAATTGCAGTAGCAACTACTAAAGCTTATTCTGCTCAATTAGTAATATTTAGTTTAATAGCTATTACTATAGGAATAGAAAATAATGTTATTGCGGTTGATAAGTTCAAAGAATTATTAAAAGATATTAATAAATTACCTTCTTTATTAAAAAAAAGTATGAGTATTAATTTAAATAATATTATTAAACATATTTATAATAAAGAACATGTTTATTTTCTTGGAAGAAGTATAGACTACGCTATTGCTTTAGAAGGTAGTTTAAAGCTAAAAGAAGTTTCATACATTCATAGTGAAGCGTATGCTGCCGGAGAGTTAAAACATGGTTCTATTGCATTAATTGAGGATGATACACCAGTCATAGCTGTTGTAACTAATAAAGATATTGCAGAAAAGACTATTAGTAATATAAAAGAAGTAAAAGCAAGAGGTGCATATGTAATATTATTAATATCTAAAGAATTAGATTTGGAAAGTGATTGTTATGATGAAAAAATAGTAATTGATAATATTAATGATGTTGTTAAACCTATTTTAGCAATATTACCACTTCAATTACTTAGTTATGAAGTTGCTAAAGAAAAAAAATGTGATATAGATAAACCAAAAAATTTAGCGAAGTCAGTTACTGTTGAATAAACAAAAGGCAAGTTAATTATTATTAACTTGCTTTTATTGTTCTCATATAACTGTTTATTTTTTTTGACCAGGTCTTACTTTCAGCATAAGATGCATTTATTTGTTCGGGTGTTTTTAGTCCTTTTGAATAAAAGTTAACATATAAATTATCCATCATACCTTTTATTCCTTCATCAATTGTTGGATATGATCTATATGATCCTCCATTACAACTAGGACTTCCTTTTTGTCCTCCAACATTATTACATTGTTTTGTTAAACTACTACAATCCCAAGTACAACCAGTTTCATGAAGCATAATAGCAACTACTAAATATGGATCTAGTCCTAAAGTAGAAGAATATTGCGCTATTAATTTTCCTTTACCTGATAATGTTGAATTTAAATTTTTATTTAATTTATTTGATAGTTCATCCATAGTAAGTCCATCAAAAACTGTATTAGCATCTATGATAGCTTTTTGTTCTTTTTGTTTTACAGCTTCATCTTCTGCAGTTCTAACCATTGTTAATGTTTTATTTTCTTGAGTGGTTTCATGTGCAGCTTTAGTAGTGTTAGTACATACTACAATTACAGCTACAATTAAAGTACAAAAAACTACAGGTTTAGTATATTTTTTAAATATATCTAATATATTATTTTTCACTTATTTCACCTCTAAATACCTTTTAAAAAGGTTATTAAATTATAGCATATTTTGTTACATTTTGCAACCTAAGAAGCCATTCTAATAACGGTTGTTATAAAGTCTAGAATTATTATAACCAATATAGTTGAAGTTATAATTATTTTTATTTTATCACTAACTTTTTTACTTGTTTTTTCAATAATAGGTTGAAATAAATATATACCTAGTAATCCTAAAACACCAAATCTTAAGCTAGGTATTAAAGCTACCCTACCATTAATATTAATAGACCAATTACTATAATCCCACCAACGATCATTATATATTAGTTCCATAAAATAACTAGTTAAATATTCTAAAACACTGGTTAGTATTACTATTAAAACAAATACTATAATTGGTGTTATATTAAGTTTAAATACTTTTATTTTTTTATCTTTTAATTTTTTTAAACTATATACTAATAAAAGTCCTCCAAATCCATAAACTGGTAAATATGGTCCTAGTAAAAATCCTCTGTTAACAAATTCACCATCATTTACTAAACAAATAATAACTTCATATATCCAACCCATCATTGAATATATTAAAAATCCAATTACTAATAAATAAAAAATATTTATTAATTTTTTCTTACTACTCATACTGCTCTCCCTCTATTATTTTTATTAAAACACTCATATTTTATTTTGTCAATTATTTAATAATATTGAAATAAAAATTATTTATAAATTTTTTATATGCTTCTATATCTAATTTTAAATTAAATTTTTTAAACTTAAAATTTTTATATTTGTTATTAATAAGTTTTTTTATAAAAAACTCAGTAAATTTAGGATTACGAGCAAATAACGGCCCTAATAAATAAGTTCCATAAAAGTTTTTGTAATTTACTCCTTCTGTTTTACTATTAGGATAACTTCCAATACCTTTTATTACTTTAAACATAACATTCTTATTATTTGATAATGTAGTGTTTTGGTTTTGAAAACCAATTAATGGTTCTCTAATAAAGTTTGATTCTAATATTGATTCATCTATCATTCTAAAGTCTTCTTCTACAACATAATAATCTAATATATTTAAAGTTTCTATAATAGTATTTTTTCCTTCTAACATATAACTACCAAACATATTTAATGCATTACCAGTTGCGACAAAAAACTTATTACTTTCTATATATGCAGCTAATTCTTTTTTATACTTCTTTATATCTTGTAATACAATCTTTAAATTATCTTCTGTTCCCGCTCCAACATAACATAAATCATATTTATTAAACTCTATTTTATCTTTTATAGTTAAAAAATGTATATTTACTTTTATATTTTGTTCTTCTATATGTTTTTTTAATACTTTAATATTTCCATTTTCTCCATATAAATTTAAAATATCATAATAAAGATAAGCAATATTTATTTCTTTCATTTTTTTACCTCACTTTTTAAAACATCTTTTAATTTATAAAAAATATCAAAATATACTAAACAATATACTTTACCTATTGTTTTGTTTTTTATAATATCTAATATATTATCTGTTTCATATATTACTTTTATAATCTTTTCATCAATACCAGCATATTTAAGTCTTAAAGCAATATCACTTGCGAATGGACCAACAGTTATTATTTTTTTTATATGATCTTTTTTTAATATTTCAAAATTTATATCATATATCCATGAAATATCTTTTAAATCATATCTTCCGCTTATTCTTTCAAAACCAATAATTAATGTTTTTGAAGAGTTATCTTTTAAAGTATATTCAAGTGATTGATTATATGAAATTGGGACTTCATTTTTGCTTAAAAGAAGTGTTACTTCTCTATTATTTATAATATAAGTATCTAATCTTTTTATTTTTATATGTAAATTATTAAGAGCATATGTTATATCTTTTTCATCCAATCCAGTTTCAAAAGCAGTTACATATGAAGCTGACATATTATAAACATTATATAACGCTGAATTTATTAGTTTTATTTCATTATTATTAATAATAAATGAATTATTATTTGTTAAACGAGATTCATACTTAAAACTTGGTCTTTTAAAACTACAATTAGAACAATGATATGATCCTATATTACCAAAATGAAAGTAATCAAATACTAGTTTATTATTACATATAGGACAATAACATATATCTAAACTATAATCACTTTGTTTAGTACTATTAATTGTCTTTTTTAAACCATAATATGATATTTCTCCTTTATGTTTTAAACTCAATCTATATATAAGAGGGTCATCAGCATTTAATATTAAATGAATATCATCACTAATAGCATTATTTATTTCATTCCATACTAAAATAGAATGTCCATTTCTTGCTAATTGATCTCTTGATAGATTATTTACTATAAAATAATTTGGTTTGAAATATTTAAATATTTCTTTTACATAACGTTCATCAACCTCAATTACAAAAACATCTGCTTTTGTTTTACCATTTAATTTACAATTATCTATAAATAAACTAACTACACCTGATAAAAGATTAGAACCCTTAGAGTTGTTTTTAGCATTTACTTTGTTTTGTTTATATACATCAGTTAATATCTCACAAATGCTTGTTTTTCCTGTTGTACCTGTTACACATATAGTAGTTTTTGGTAATTGTAATTTATTTAAAATATTTTTATCTAATTTTAAAGCTAAATGGCCAGGAAAAGATGTTCCTCTACCTAGTTTTTTTAATATAATATTACTTAATTTGCATATTAATAATTTGATATATAACATAATTACAACCTCTATCTAATAATACCACAAAACAAAATAAAAGAAAAATAAAAACAACACTATTTTACTTGTTTGTGTTGCTTTTTATTTCTTTTAGTTTTTTATTAATTCTTGTTATTGTTGTTTCTATTTGTTTTTTATCTTTGTTAATTATAGTTGATATTTCACTGTTTTTATATCCTTTTATTTTTAATAAATATATTTGATACTCAGAAGATGTAAATTTTTCTTTTATTATTTTGTTAATTTCTTCTAATTCTTCTTTTATTAATATTTTATCTTCTGGTGTTAATGAATTCTTATTAATTAGTTCATAATAATTGATATCTTCTGAATCATTATCAAGTGATACTGAATTATTAGCGTGATAATATTTAAAAGTAGAATTATATCTTAAAATAGATTTTATTTTATTATCAATACATTTAGAAGCGTAAGTATTAAATTGAATATTCTTATCCTTATCAAATGTATTTATAGCTTCTAAGAGGCCTAATAAACCTTCTTGATATAAATCCTTATCTTCAAGTGAAATCTCGTTTAAAAACTTACTATATTTAGCTATAGCAATGCTTATAAGATTAGAATACTTATTTATAATAGCACTTGCTGCTTCTTCAGAAGTTTCCTCAGCCATAAATAACAATTCATTATCAATATTAGGATAATTTTTCATATTTATCACTACTTTCTATTAACTATTTCATAAATAACTATACCTGCTGCTACCGAAGCATTTAAACTATTTACTTTACCTTTCATAGGAATACTAGCAATTATATCACAGTTTTGTTTAACAATATATTTTAATCCATTTCCTTCACTTCCAATAATAAGTGCTACTTTGTCTGGATATTTAATATTTTTATAATTATCTCCATCCATATCAGTTCCTATTAAAAAATAACCATTTTGTTTTAATTTTTGAATTGTACTATTTAAACTAGATACCTCACAAATCTTAGAATATAATAATGCTCCTGATGATGTTTTCATTACAGTAGGATTCACACTAACACTTCTTTTATTTTGAATGATTACATAATCAACTCCTGCACATTCACAAGTCCTAAGTATTGCGCCAAAGTTATGAGGATCTTCTAAATGATCTAACAGTACAATAAACTTACTTTCTTTATCTTGTAATATATCATCTATAGTAAAAAATTTATAATTATTTATGTCAATTATTATACCTTGATGATTTACATTTGCAAGTTGATTTAATTCGTTTTTTGTATGCTTTTCTACTTTATAATTTTCTTTTTTTATGAGAGAAATTATGTTTTTATCAGTAAACTTTTCCCATAAATATATTTTATTAATTTTTTCTTTTTTCTTTAATATCAGTTCAGCAACATTTTTTCCATATACTAACATTTATTCAAATCCTCTTCTAATTCATCTATACTGTTTATTATTACCACTAAATTTCTAGTTGTTAAATACTTCTCAGTATACATTGTTTTTATTTGTCTTATTATTCCATCATAGTAACCATCGATATTAACTAAATATAACGGACATCTTACTTCATTATTCCTTTTAGCATTTAACATAAAAGAAAACTCACTTAATGTTCCACAGCCTCCAGGCATAAATAACATTAAATCTGCTTCTAAAAATCTTTTATATTGTTTGTGTACATTAGCACTAACAATCTCTTCATCTGCACTTACTTTTTTTAAATCATCTTTATATCTATCTATTGTAATTGCTTTTATATATCTATCTTTTTGTCTAAAGGTTTCATAAACAATTTTTAATATACCACTATTTTTAGCTCCAAATATTAAATCATATTCTTTATTTGCTAAAAATTCTGCATATTTTTTTGCTTCCTTTAAATATTTTTCTTCTATATGTTCTTCAATAGAACCCGCAACAAAAACTTTCATTTATTCTTCTCCTAAATATTTAATTATATTTACTACAGCCTCTGCTCCTTCGGATACTGCATTACAAACTTGATATAAATCTTTATTTATAACATCTCCAGAAGCATATATTCCATTAGCTTTTGTTTCATACTTTTCATTTACTGTTATTTTACCATTATTTCTTATATTTAAGTCTTTATCAAATTCAACTTTTATACTATTTCCTTCACCTAGAAATATTCCATCTACATTTATTTTTTTATCAGAAAGAATTAACTCTTTTATTAAATCATTTTCTATTACAATATCTTTTATTTCATCTTTGTTAATAACATATAATTTATTAACAATATTTTCTAAAAACACTTTTTCTTTTTCATCTTCACTAATAAGAACAACATCTTTATTTTTATATAGTGCTCCATCACACAATGTACAATAACTAATGTTTTTTGCAATAATAGGTTTATTATTAATGATTAATTTATTAAGCCCTTTCCCATTAGCAATCAAAATAGTTTTAGTATTATATGTACCTTTATTAGTTGTTATTGTTTTTATATCTTTATGATCTTCTATTTTCAAGACATTTTCTATTTTATAAGAAACACCTAAATCATTTATATGATTAAACATAGAAAGTGCTAAATCACTTCCTTTAATTTTGCTAAAACCTAAATAATTATCAATAGTTTCCGCTTTTAAAACCGCTCCTCCTGGAGTATTATTTTCTAAAATTAAAACATTTAAATTCCTTCTTTTAGCATAAACCCCAGCTGACATACCAGATGGTCCCATACCAATTATAATTAAATCATACATTTTGTTTCCTCCTAATATTGAATTTTTTTATTTTCGTTATCATCATTATACATTGAATCTAAACCTTTTTTATTGAATTTAACAATTAATAAAATTAATCCAAAAATAAACATTATTACACTAACAATTTGAGCAACTTTAATATTAGCAATCATAAGGCTATCTAATCTGCTTGATTCTATTAAGAATCTACCAATACCATACCAAATTAAATATAAAGCAGTTAGCATTCCTAATCTGATGTGTTTAAAGTTTTTAATAATAATTAGCACAATAAATCCAAATAAACACCAAAGTGATTCATATAAAAATGTAGGTGTATAATAAATACCATTTATGTTCATTCCATTTATAATAAAGTCTGGAATATTCAAATTTTGAAGATGTTCTAAAGTTGTTGCTTTCCCATATGCTTCAGCATTGAAAAAGTTTCCCCATCTTCCTAAGGCTTGAGAAAATAACATCCATGGAGCAATCATATCAAGTAATCTTAATATTTGAACCTTATACCTAAGAGAATATATTAATACGGTTAATATACCAAATATTAATCCACCATGAATTGCTAAACCACCATTCCAAATTTGATATATTTCATTAGTATGTAATGAATAATAATCCCAATTAAACAATACAAAATAAAGTCTTGCTCCAATAAGAGACATTATAACTACCCAAAATATTAAATTAATAATAAATTCTTTACTTATATCAAATTTATTAGCTTCTCTACAAATAAAAAACGTTGATATTAATATTGCAAGTATTATAAAAAAGCTATACCATCTTATTTCCAAAAACCCCAAATTAAACATTACTGGATTCATTTTCTATCTCCTTTTATTTTATTTAAAATTAAATTATCTAAAATCATTTTAATTAGTGAAATAAATAATACTAAGAAAAATGGTGCTAAAATACCCTCTACTATTAAATGTGTTCCTAAGAATAAAGAACATATTTTTAAAACAATAACATTAACAATAGGATAAAATATTCCTAAAGATAAGATTGTTATAGGTAAAGTAATAAATACTAATAATGGTTTAATAGTTGCATTTAAACCAGATAATATTGCTGCTGCTAAAAATGCATATGCAAAATTTTCAACATAAAAACCTTTAAATATCATTGAAGCAAACATTAATACTAATGCATAAATCACCAAATCAATAATAATTTCAGTTACTATTAATAATTTATCTTTTGCTTCTTCTTTTTCCTTTTCTCTTTTAGGATCATATACTTTTATCTTTGCCATTAAAAACACCTCTATTTTATTATATATCATTTTAACCAAATAAAAAAGAATAATTTAAAACTTATATTTATAATTAAAATATTTTATACAATAAAAAAAACAACATAAATGTTGTTAATTTTAATAATTTATATAATTATTTTTTGATTTCTGATACTACACCAGCACCAACTGTTCTTCCACCTTCACGAATTGAGAACTTAGTTCCGTTTTCGATAGCGATTGGATGAATAAGTTTGATTTCCATTGTAACATCATCACCAGGCATTACCATTTCTACACCATCTGGTAATAATACTTCCCCAGTTACATCAGTAGTTCTGAAGTAAAATTGAGGTCTGTAGTTATTAAAGAATGGAGTATGTCTTCCACCTTCTTTTTGGCTAAGTACATATACTTGTGCCTTAAATTCAGTATGAGGTGTAACACTTCCTGGTTTTGCGATTACTTGACCACGTTCAACGTCTTTACGATCAATTCCACGTAGTAACACACCAGCATTATCTCCTGCTTCTGCATAATCTAATTGTTTTCTAAACATTTCGATTCCAGTTACAACAGTTTTTCTAGTATCTCTTAATCCAACGATTTCAACTTCATCATTAAGATTTAAC
>CAZSRL010000016.1:0-17582 GCA_964609615.1 uncultured Muribaculaceae bacterium | reverse complement strand
AACTGATTACAAAACTAACTGCACATCAATTGTGCACTTTCAAATTTAATATACAAAAAAAATTAATTAAGTAAAGTAATAGTAATTTGTATTGATTATTATTGAATTAATTGTTAAAATATAAAAGATATGGAGGAAGAAAAATGAAGAAGAATTATGTAATAAAATTAAAAGACAAAGAATGGAATGAATGTTTAGAAAAAGCATTTTCTAAAAGAAAGAATGAAGTAAATATACCAGGATTTAGAAAAGGAAAAGTATCTTGGGATGTATATATTAAACAATTTGGTATAGAAAGTTTATATATGGATGCTGCTGATATAGTATTACCTATTGCTTTTGATAAACTAATAAAAGATGAAAAACCAGAAATGGCCACTTCACCACAAGCAGATATTAAAAATATATCTAAAGAAGAAATAGAAGTAGAATTTGTATGTGTTTTAAAACCTACTGTTAAATTAGGTAAATATAAAAGTTTAGGAATAGAAAAAGAAAAAGTAACTGTTAAAAAGGAAGAAATAGATCATGAACTTGGACATTTAACAGCAAAATATGCTGAGCTTGAAAATGTTGATAGACCTGTTAAAAAAGGTGATGTAGCGGTTATTGACTTTGAAGGTTTTAAAGATGGAAAAGCATTTGAAGGTGGAAGAGGAGACAGTTATTCTCTTGAAATAGGAAGTAACAGTTTTATACCTGGATTTGAAGATAAAGTAATAGGTATGAAAATAGGGGAAGAAAAAGATATAGATTTAACTTTTCCTAAAGAATATCCTGCTGAAGATTTAAAAGGTAAAAAAGTTGTATTTAAAGTTAAAGTATTAGAAGTAAAAGAAAAACACGAACCAAAATTAAATAAAGAATTTTTTGAAGATTTAGCTATGGAAGGAATAGATTCTGAAGAAAAATTAAGAGAAGAAATAAAAAATAATATTAAAGTAAATAAAGAAAAAGAAGTTGAAACAAAATATATAGATAGTTTACTTAGAACAATAACTGAAAATGCTAAATTTGATTTACCAGAAGAAATGGTAGAAGAAGAAATTGAAAGAATGTTAAAAGAATTTACTGAACAACTAAGAATGCAAGGGTTTGAACTTGATAAATATTTAGAAATGATTAGAAGTGACATTGACGGTCTAAAAGAACAAATGAAAACAGAAGCAGAGGCTAGAGTTAGTTATAGAATTATCTTAGAACAAATTGTAAAAGATGAAAAAATTGAAGTATCTGATAAAGATGTTGAAAAAGAAGCAGAAACATTAGCTAAAAGATATAATATGGAAAAAGATGAATTCTTAAAAGCATTTGGTGGAATAGAATTTGTAAAATATGATATGCAAGTTAAAAAAGCATTAGAAATAATTCAAAAATAAATCTCTTAAGAGATTTTTTTTATGATATAATTACTTTAGGTGATATTTATGGAAAAAGATGTATATGAAATATTAGATAGATTAAATATTAAATATACTATAACGCAGCATGAAGCGTTTTATAGTAAAGAAGATTCTAATAAAGATAATTATCATTTAGAGGGCCTGAATCTAAAAAATTTACTTATTAAAGATAAAAGAAAAGATATTTATTATTTAGTAATTATGGATGAAGATAGAAAATTTGAGGCTAAAGATTTTAAAGAATTAACTTTATGGACAAATAAAACTAGATTTGCATCCAGTGAAGAATTATATGAAATGTTAAAACTTACGCCGGGTAGTGTATCTATTTTTGGTATTATTAATGATGTAGATAATAAAGTTGTTATAGTTTTAGATAAAATGATAGTAAATGCTAGTGAAGAAGAAATAGTTAATTTTCATCCTAATATAAATACTAAAACATTATCTTTTACTAAAAAAGATTTATATAAATTTTTAAATAATTATAATAATAAAGTTATAGAAGAAAATTAATAGGTAAATATATGAAATATAATAATATTACAATAACTTCTATTGATCATTTTGGAAGAGGTATAGCAAAAATAGATAATAAAATTACTTTTGTTATTAATGCATTACCTAAAGAAAATGTTGATATAAAAATAATTGAAGATAAAAAGAAATATAATATAGCAACTGTTTTAAAATATAATAAAATAAGTAAAGAAAGAAGAGAAGTAAAATGTAAATATTATAATCGATGTGGTGGTTGTAATATCATGCATATGAATTATAATGAACAATTACTTTTTAAAAAAAACAAAGTAATTAATATATTAGATAAATATGCTAATGCATTAATAAATCCAACAATTATTAAAAGTAATAAAGAATATAATTATAGAAATAAAGTTACTATGCATTCAAATAATAATAAACAAGGGTTTTATATAAATAATACTAATAATATAATCAATATAGATAATTGTATGTTATTAGAAGATGTTATAAATAATAATTTTAAAAAATATAAATTAAAAGAACTAATTATTAGATCAAATGAAGATAATAATTATATAGATAATACTAAAAGTACAAATAGTATTATTAAAACTATTAATAATATAAAATTTAAAGTAAACATTAATTCTTTTTTTCAAGTAAATGATTATATATGTAGTAAATTATTTAAAATAATAGATGAACATATAAATAAAAATGATATAGTACTTGATTTATATTCTGGTGTAGGTACTTTAGGTATAGTTGCTTGTAAAAAAGCAAAAGAAGTAATAAGTGTTGAAGTTAATAATTATTCTTTTAATAATATAAAAGATAATATTAAATTAAATAATATTTCAAATATAAAAGCAATAAACTCTTCTGTAGAAGAATTTATAAAGAAAGACTATAAATGTAACACTATAATATTAGACCCGCCTAGAAATGGTTTAAATAATGTTATAATTGATTATATAAATAGTAATTTAATAGATAAAATAATATATATATCATGCAATCCTATGACACTTGCTAGAGATATAAAAAAATTAAATAATTATAAAATTGAAAATAGTTATATATTAGATATGTTTCCAAATACATACCATGTTGAGAGTGTCGTGTTGCTGACGAGAGAGTGATACATTTTTGTGAAGATTATTTATATTTTGCGAAGGAGGAATTTGTGTGATAAATAAGATAAATTTGAAAGAGAAAGTAAATTCAATAGAAAAATTATTTTCATATTTGAATGTTGGTAATTTCAATAATCATATGATGAATGTTTTACAAGCAGAAAATCGCACATTGGATTTTCATATTCATTCAGCTTCTGATGAATTATTTTACTGTATTGAGGGCGAGTTTGATATTGAGTTTGACGATGGCATAACTCATTTAATAGAAGGAGATTTCATCATCATCCCAAAAGGTACATGGCATCGTCCTATTTGTAAGAAACTTGTTAAATGCTTATTGATTGAAATTAATGGTACGCTGGATAAAAGCAATACAGGTGGAACCTTTGCTTAATAAAATGAGCATAATACGATATTGATATGTTCCTAATACCGAAAAAACACAGTGGATATATTCCTTTGGACGAGGGGTGGCGAAAATGTAGAAATGACATTCATTCTCTCAACTCGTGCCATGTAGAATGTGTATGTGTAATGAAACTATGTTAAACTGTACAAGACAAGAAGAAAATAAAAAAGTAAAGAATTATTTTTCTTTACTTTTTTATTATATTTTTTTCTTAGGCTTTTTATTTTGTTTTTTTACTTCTTTTATAGTATTATCTAAATCTATAGTATTTTTTAATTTTTTCTTTTTATTACTTTTTTTATTTTTTCTTTTTTTCTTTGTATTATCATCAAATATAATCATTAATACTTTATATATTATTATAATTATAATTCCTAATACTAATAATATAGTTCCTGCTGTAAACCAATGATTAAATAATTCATTTACAAGTGTTTTTGAAGCATCTAGAAGAGTAGTTTCTCCTTTAATAAATATATTTACTATTGGTCCTTCTATAACTCTTGTAAACATTAATATAACACCAGCTATTAAACTAGAAATACCAATATATTTAATAGGTCTAATTAATGATATTGTAAATACAATTAATAATAAAGTACATCCAAACATATAAAGAAGCAATTTACTTATATTAACATTTGATAAGTGATTTATTATTTTTAATAATCTAGTTGTTTTTTCATTTTTATGTATAGTATTATCAATTAAATCATTAGTATAGTTTACTACTGTATCAATCATTAGAGTTTTAGTTTCGTTATTTATTTTATTATTTTTATCTATTTCATTAATATTATCATTTACTATAGTACTTATTTTTTCTTTATCTGCTTTTTGTGTATTATTATAAATAATATCACTTAAATATTCAGCCATATCTTTTTTAAAATTAGATTCTGCAAAGAATTTATCAACAACTAATTCTGTTAAATAATCTGTATAACCAATTTCATCTTTAATATCATATGTATTTATTAAATTATTTATAGAACTATCTGTATAACTTATACTAAACATATAATCTTTTAATTTTTCTTTAGTTATTGCTTTACTTACACCATAAGATATAGAAGTATAAATTATTAGTCCAGTTAAACATATTGTTGTTAAAACTGCAAAAAATTTAAAAAACCATACTAGTATTTTCATAACATCACATCCCTAAAAATATTATATCAAAAAACATTAAAAATTAAAAATTTAATGTTTCTATTGTATTTGATGTATCTTCATGTTTTTCTTCTTTAACTTCTTCAAGTTTTTCTTCTTGTTTGTTTTGCTCCTTTATTTGATTAGTTTCTTCCATAATTAATAGGTCATTTTCTATATCAATAATTTTGGCAATTTCTTCAAATGTTGTTTCTCCTTGAATTATTTTTAAGAATCCATCTTCTATTAATGTATTAACATCACTTTTATATACTAATTTTCTTAACTCATCTTTTGATGAGGCATTTATTATAGCATCTTTTATATCTTCATTTATTAAAAGTACTTCTAAAACAGCAAGTCTACCAGAATAACCATGTGAACATTTGTCACAACCTTTTGGATTAGCCTCACATATTTCATCAACATCTTTATCTAATACTTTTTTTATTACATTTTTTTCATATTCTGTTGTTTTTCTTGTTGTTTTACAATTATCACAAACTCTTCTTGCTAGTTTTTGTGAAACAATACCTGTAAGAGCAGTACCTAGTAAATATCTTTGAACATCCATATCTGTTAATCTTTCAATTGTATTTAATGAATTGTTTGTATGTAGAGTAGATAATACTAAGTGACCTGTAATAGAAGCTCTAACAGCTATTTGAGCAGTTTCATCATCTCTAATTTCTCCAATCATTATAATGTTTGGATCTTGTCTTAAAATACTTCTTAAAACACTAGCGAATGTTAAACCAATTTCTGAATTTACTTGAACTTGATTAATACCAGGTAAATCCATTTCAATTGGATCTTCAACTGTTATAATATTTACTTCTTCAGTATTAAGTTTTTGCAATACAGAATATACTGTTGTACTTTTACCACTACCAGTAGCACCTGTTACTAAAATAATTCCATTTGGTACTTTAATCATTTTTTTAATTTTTTTAAGTGCTTCTTCACTAAAACCTAAGTTTTCTAAACCTTCTGTACTTTTTGAATAATCAAGTACACGAATTACTACTTTTTCTCCAACGTTAGTAGGTAAACTAGATACACGTAAATCAAGTATTTTATTTTTTAATTTCGTTTTAATTGCTCCATCTTGTGGTAATCTTGTTTCCATAATATTCATACCTGCAATCATTTTAATACGAGAAACAATATTTCTTTTAAACTCAAGAGGAACAATAGCGTAATCCATTAATATTCCATCAATTCTTATTCTTATTTTTAAATCGTTTTTAGTAGGGTCAAAGTGTATATCAGATGCGTTTTTAGTAACTGCGTCCATAATAATATCATTTGCTATTTCAACAATAGGAATATTTTCAAAATCAAATGTTTTTAGTGAACTGTTAATTGGAGCTTTTTTAGTTTCAGTAGCTGGCTTTGGAATTTCATTAACAGTTTGGTTGCTAATTTCGGCAGTTTGCTTTTCTTCTTTCATAATTACACTAACCCTTCTTATTCTATAAATCATTATACAATAAAAATATAAATGATACAAGAATTTATTGTTAAAATAACTCTTTTATATTATAATAAAAATATAGAAATAAGAGGAAGATAATGAAAAAAGGATTTACTTTAATTGAACTGTTAACAGTTATTATGATTTTAGGAGTACTATGTCTTTTTGTAGTACCTAATTTTACAAGTGTTTTAACAAAGTCTAAAGAAAAAACATATAATGCTAAAATAAAGAGTATTGAGTCATCTGCGGTTGATTGGGGTAATGATAATTTGGACTCGCTTACTGATATAACTGTAGGAAAATTAATTGAAAAAGGTTATTTAAGAGGAGATAACTCTGATAAAACAAAAATGTTAAATCCGATTAGTAATGAAAGTATGAATAATTGTAATATAAAATTAGTGTATAATGCTGATAAAAATATTGTGACAGCAAAATTTAATAACACTGGGAATGGATGTGGGGATAAATAATGAAATTAAGTAATAGTTATTTTTACACTTTAAGAGAAAATGTAAAAGATGAAGAAAGTACAAGCGGTAATTTACTTGTTAGAAGCGGTATGATAAGAAAAACATCAAGTGGCATTTATATGATGCTTCCACTTGGATATAAGGTTCTTGATAATATAAAAGAAATTATTAGAGAAGAAATGAATAAAAATAATGCTCAAGAATTATCAATGCCACTTTTAATAAATGAAGAATATTTTGTTAAGAGTAAAAGATTATCTAACTTTGGTAAAGAAATGTTTAGATTAGATGATAGATATAATAAGCCTTATGCTTTAGGGCCAACTCATGAAGAACTTTTTACAGTAGCGGCATCATATAAAATAAATAGTTATAAAGATATGCCATTTAATTTATATCAAATAGGAACTAAGTTTAGAGATGAAATGAGACCTAGATTTGGTCTTATTAGAGTAAGAGAATTTTGTATGAAAGATGCTTATAGTTTTGATATTGATAATGATGCATGTGATAAAAGTTATCAAAATATGAAAAAAGTTTATAAAAATATTTTAGATAAATGTGGTATTAATTATAAAATTGTTACTTCTGATACTGGGGCTATGGGTGGAGAATTAAGTGAAGAATTTCAAGCAATTACAAATATTGGAGAGGATGACATAATATCTTGTAGTTGTGGATATTCATCTAATGTAGATATTGCTTCATGTGCGGTAAACACCTGTAATGAAGAAGAGTTAGATAAAGAATTAATTGAAACTCCAAATTGTAAAACACTAGAAGAAGTAAGTAATTATTTAAAAATTGATATTAAAAAGTGTGTAAAAGCACTTCTTATGAATATAGGTGGAGAATTAGTTGCATTTTTTATAAGAGGAGATAGAGAACTTAATGAAACAAAAGTTAAAAAATTATTTCCTAATAAAGAAATATCCTTCGCAAATGATGAATTAATAAAAAAAGCAAACGTTATACCAGGGTATACGGGACCAATAAATTTAAATATTAAAACAATAATTGATGAAGAAGTTCTTAGTATGAAGAACTTTTGCTGTGGAGGTAATAAAGAAGGATATCATTATATAAATGCCAATATAAAAGACTTTAAATATGATTTAAAATCTGATATAAGAATAGTAAAAGAAGGAGATTTATGTCCAATATGTAAGAATAAATTATCCTTTGATAAAGGTATTGAAGTTGCTAATATATTTAAACTAGGAACTAAATATAGTGAAAGTTATAACTTAACATATTTAGATAAAGATAATAAAAGTAATTATGTTGTAATGGGTTGTTATGGAATAGGACTTGGTAGAATAATGGCTAGTGTAGTTGAACAACATAATGATGAGTTTGGTATTATTTGGCCATTTAATGTAGCACCTTATAAAGTAGGTATAGTTTTAATTGATAAAAATGATACTACATCACTTGATTCCGCTTTAAAGCTTTATAATGATTTAAAACAAATGGGATTTGATCCAGTACTAGATGATAGAGATGAAAGAGCGGGAGTTAAGTTTAAAGATATGGATTTAATAGGTGTTCCTATAAGAATTACTATTGGTAAAAAAATAAATGAAGGTATTTATGAAGTTAAAAAGAGAAAAGAAAATGAATTTACTGAAATGACAAAAGAAAAAATATATGAATTTTTAAAAGATATAAAATAATATTTATATCTTTTTTATTTTTTTGTATTATAATTATTATAGGAAGTGTATTATGGATAAAGTAGATATGTTTTTAGAGTATTTAAAAGAAGAAAAGAATTATAGTGATAATACTATTATTTCATATAAAAATGATTTATTAGAATATGTAAATTACTTTAATAAATTAGATATTTTAAATATAAAATATAATGATATAAAAGACTATTTAATGTATTTATATAATAAAAAATATTCTAATAATAGTGTAAGTAGAAAAATTAGTTGTATAAAAAGTTTTTATAATTATTTAAAACTAAAAAACTTAATTAAAACAAGTCCAGTATACAATATAAAATATCCTAAAAAAGATTTAAAATTACCTAAATTTTTATATTATAACGAAATAGAAGAATTATTTAATATACCTGATACTACAACTCCATATGGACAAAGAGATAGTTTGATATTAGAGTTATTATACGCTACTGGGGTAAGAGTAAGTGAACTTGTTAATATTAAATTAAGTGATATTTTAGAAGATGAAATAAAAGTTTTTGGAAAAGGAAGAAAAGAAAGAATAGTATATTATGGAGAATATGCTTCAAGTATAATGGATATTTATTTAAAAGATGGAAGAAAAAAACTATTAAAAGATAAAACAAGTGATTATTTATTTATAAATAATAAAAGTGAAGTGCTAACTGATAGAGGTGTTAGGTATATAATTGATAAATTAATAAAAGAAACAAGTATAAAAACAAAAATAAGCCCTCATAGCCTAAGACATAGTTTTGCTACTCATTTATTAAATGAAGGAGCAGACTTAAAAGTAGTGCAAGATTTACTTGGTCATAAAAACTTAAGTACAACTAGTATTTATACACATGTTAGTAATGAGCATTTAAGAGAAGTGTTTTATAAATCACATCCTAGAAGTAAAGAAGAAAGGCGAAACTGAAAAAATACTTTATATTAATTAAAATATTTGATAAAATAAAGAAAGAATAGAGAAATAAGAAAGAAGAGGGAAATATGGAAAAATTTATTTATATGTTTTCTGAAGGAAATAAAGATATGAGAGAACTACTTGGTGGTAAAGGAGCTAATTTAGCAGAAATGACTAAATTAGGTTTACCAGTACCCCAAGGATTTACTATTACAACAGAAGCTTGTAATAAATATTATGATGATAAAGAAAAAATAAATGAAAACATACAAAATGAAATATATGATGCTGTTTCAAAATTAGAAAAAATAACTAAAAAAACATTAGGAGATCCAATAAATCCTTTACTTTTAAGTGTTAGAAGTGGAGCAAGAGTTAGTATGCCTGGTATGATGGATACTGTACTAAATTTAGGAATGAATGATGAAGTATGTATTGGTTATGCTAAAGAAACAAAAAACCCTCGTTTTGTATATGATTCATACAGAAGATTTATTATGATGTATTCAAATGTAGTAATGGGTATTGATTCTACTAAGTTTGAAAAAATAATAGATGATATAAAACAAGAAAGAAATATAAAGTTAGATATAGAATTAAGTGCACTTGATTTAAAAGAACTTGTAAAAAGATTTAAAGAATTATATAGAGATGAAATGGGAGAAAGTTTTCCTCAAGATATTAAAAAACAACTTATTGCATCTGTAAAAGCGGTTTTTAGAAGTTGGCAAAATGATAGAGCAAAAGTTTATAGAAAAATGAATGATATTCCTTCTGAGTGGGGAACTGCTGTTAATGTACAACAAATGGTATATGGAAATAGTGGACCTAATTCTGGTACAGGAGTTGCTTTTACAAGAAATCCATCTACCGGAGAAAATAAATTTTATGGTGAATATTTAATGAATGCTCAAGGAGAAGATGTTGTAGCGGGTGTTAGAACACCAGAATCTATTGAAACACTTAGAGATAAGATGCCAAAAGTATATGAAGAATTTATAAATTATTCAAAAAAATTAGAAGAATATTATAAAGATATGCAAGATATGGAATTTACTATTGAAGATGGTAAACTATACAAGAAATGGAAAAAGAACAGGAACAGCATCAGTAAAAATAGCTGTTTCATTGGTAGAAGAAAAAATGATTTCTAAAAAAGAAGCAATTTTAATGGTAGAAGCAAAAAACATAGAACAACTACTTCATGATAAATTTAATGATGTAGATATAAAAAACAAAACAGTTGAAACAACTGGTTTAGCTGCTTCACCAGGAGCGGGCTATGGAAAAATTTGTTTTAGTGCTGAAGAAGCAATACAAAGAAATAAACAAGGAGAAAAAGAGTTAGTATTAGTTAGACAAGAAACATCTCCTGAAGATATTGAAGGAATGAATGTAGTAAAAGCAATACTTACTATAAGAGGAGGAATGACATCACATGCAGCTGTAGTAGCAAGAGGAATGGGTAGATGTTGTGTATGTGGATGTGAAGATATTATAATAGATGAAGCTTCAAATAAGCTTATAATGCCTTCTAAAGTAGAACTTGGAACAAATGATTATATAAGTATAGATGGTACAACTGGTAATGTATATATTGGTAAAATAGAAACAGAAGAAGCAAAAATAAGCGGAGACTTTGAAAAATTTATGTCATGGGTTGATGAAGAAAGAAGACTAAAAGTAAGGACAAATGCTGATACTCCAAAAGACGCTCTTATTGCAAAGAAATTTGGAGCAGAAGGTATAGGTTTATGCAGAACAGAACATATGTTTTTTGATGAAACAAGAATAAAAACATTTAGAAAAATGATTCTTTCATCAACACAAAAAGAAAGAGAAGAAGCACTAGAATTAATACTTCCTTTTCAACAAGCAGATTTTGAAAAATTATTTGAGACAATGAATCCATATAAAGTAGTAGTTAGATATTTAGATCCGCCACTTCATGAATTTTTACCAAAAGATAGATATGAAATATTAAAGCTATCAAAAGAATTAAATATTAATCATAATGATTTAATACAAAGAATAGAAGATTTAAAAGAATTTAACCCTATGATGGGACACCGTGGTTGTAGACTTGCTATAACATATCCTGAAATAGCTAAAATGCAAACAAGAGCAATTATAAAAGCAGCTATTAATCTAAATAAAAGAGGATATAAAATAGAACCAGAAATAATGATACCTTTAATAGGAGAAACAAAAGAACTTTTATATTTAAAAGAAATAATAGAAGAAGAAATAAAGAAAATTTTAAAAGAAATGGGAGTTAAACTAAACTATAGTCTTGGAACAATGATGGAAATACCAAGAGCAACTCTTATATCAAGAAATATATCTCCTCATGTAGACTTTTATAGTTTTGGTACAAACGATTTAACACAAATGACTTATGGCTTTTCTAGAGATGATGCATCAAAGTTTTTAAATGATTATTATGAAAAAGGAATATTTGAATATGATCCATTTGTAAGATTAGATATAAAAGGTGTTGGAAAACTAATAGAAATTGGTTTAAGAGAAGGAAGAAAAACAAATAAAGATCTAATAATAGGAGTATGTGGAGAACAAGGAGCAGATCCAAAAAGTATAGAGTTTTTAGATAGAATTGGAGTAGACTACGTTTCATGTAGTCCATATAGAGTTCCAATTGCTAGATTAGCCGCAGCTCAAGCAGCTATTAAATCAGCTAATATTAAATAAAAATTTGTAGGTATAAATGCTAATATTTTATATATAGATGTTTAAATCTCTAGGATATGGTATAATATTAGTGTAAAAGGAGGTAATTAAATCTTAAAAAATAAATTAGGAATTACAAGTCAAATTGAACTTGCAAACGAAGAAGAAAAAATTACCAAATTAAAAGCATTAAGATTATTTGATACAAAAAAACTAGATGAGTTTGAAATTGGGACATTTAAAGGCCTTTCAAGTATACATAAATATTTATTTGAAGATATATATTCTTTTGCATGAATAATCAGAAAAGAAAATATTACAAAAGGTAATTTTAGATTTGCTTCTTGTATGTATTTAGAAGAAATATTAAATAAAATTGATGATATGCCTCAAAATAATTTTGAAAACATTTTAAAAAAATATGTTGAAATGAATATTGCACATCCTTTTAGAGAAGGTAATGGAAGAAGTACACGCATATGGTTAGATATGATGTTAAAAAAAGAATTAAATCAAGTTATTGATTGGAGTAAAGTAAATAAAGAAGAATATTTATTAGCAATAAAAAGAAGCCCAATAAAAGATGTTGAAATAAGTTTATTACTTCAAAATGCTTTAACAAAAAAAACAGAAGATAGACAAGTATTTATGAAAGGAATAGATATAAGTTATCAATATGAAGGATATAATACTTATTCTATTAATGAAATAGATAAAAATAATTAAATAATTCTAAAAAAATGACTTTAAGTCATTTTTTTATTGTAAAAACTAAAAAAAAATAGTAAAATATTTATATAGTAAGGAAGTGAATGATTTGAATAGAAATGGATTTACATTAATTGAAATGCTTGTAACAATATCAATAATATTAATTATAAGTATTACAGGTTTTATTACGTTTAATAAAATTTTAGACAATTCAAAACAAAAAGAATATAATAGAATGGTAAATGAATTTGAAACCGCAGCGGAAGTATGGTTAGAAAAAAGAGAAGATGAAACATTAACTTTAAATAATAACACAACCATTCAAAAACTAATATTAAAACAAAATTTATATAATGAAAAAGGAACATTTTATCAATTAACTTTAGAAAAATTAGCTGACAAAGGTTTGATAGATAATAATTTAATTAATCCTAAATCAGGACAAAAATTTAATTATGAAAGAAATTATGTAAAATTATATTATGATGAAAATGAAGTTGATGGAAAAAATTTAAAAGGTTTAATAGCTGAATATAATGAACCACCAACTCCTGGTATTTTTGCTAAAGCAAAAATATATAAAATAAAGGTTAAAGATAAAAAATCAACATTTGATCCATTTGAAAATGTAAACATTATTTCACCAGATGGACAATCTTTATCAAAAGAAGAAGTGGTTTCACCAGACTCTGTAAGCTGTGATTATAAAGATAATGCAGAAAAAATAAATAAATATAATAATTCAAACCCATTTAAAGTAAAATGTACATATAAATTTAAAAATTATAATAAAGCAGAAATATCAACATCATCTTATGAAGTACAATTTACTTCATCAATAGAAGGAGAATACTATTATTTAGCAAAAGAAGAAGAAATAACAGTTGACTTAACAAGAACATATGAAATTATGGGTGTTGGTGCTAAAGGAAAGCTTAATGGAACTGCATCCTCAAGTGGAGCACAATTAATTGCAAAAATTAATTTAAACGCAGGAGATAAAATAAAAATAGGTGTTGGCGGAACAGAATCAAAACTAGGTGGAGGACAAGATGGAAATAAAGCAACATCAAATAATGGTGGAGATGCAACATATATCAAAGTAAATGGAACGATAGTTTTTGCAGCAGCTGGTGGAGGCGGAGGAAGTGATAAAGCAAATGCAAACACAACAGTTTCTAATGATAGTAATATTTTAACAACATCTGGAGGTAACGGTGGAGTTGGACTAGGTCCTATTACAAAAACAACCGCAGTTAACGGTTCAAATGGTTTATATGGTGGAGGCTCTGGAGCTGGAAACACATATAAACAATGTGTTACAGGTACGGTAAGAGATGGCTGCCAAACACGTAAAAGATGTTCAAGTTGTGATTGTGAAACAGCAAACACATGTACAAGTTCATGCTGTGGAACTGGAAATAACTCATGTAAAAGTGGAAGTTGTTGTGGATGGAAGTATGATTTTGGAGATAATACTCGAACAGGTTGGAGATCATCAAAAAAAAGTTCTGGTGTTTCAAAATGCGAATTTTCTACTTTAAACCATTATAGAAGATGGAATTTTGATAGTAAATGTGTAGATTGTCGTTTTTCTCCTAGCCCTCCATGTAATCATAATCATGGTAACAGCAAAAGAGATTATTGTACTTCTTGGAATTATAAATGGACATATGATCAATGTGAAAGAAAGGAAAAATCATGTACAAAATCATGTTGTGGAACGTACAATAAATCTTGTACAAGTGTAGGTTGTTGTGGATGTAAAACTTATAAAAGATGTAATTCGTGTGATTGTGAAACTTGGAAAATAAAAAATGTTACTTGTTCATCATCAAATAATTATTGTTCAACTGGAGATACACCATCATGTATAAATTCAAAAGATGTAATTAACCAAGGTTCAGGTGGACAAAATTATATTAATAAAAATAATATAACATCTACTACAGAGGGATCAACTGGTACTTATAAAAATGATTCTGGAACAAATATACAGGGAAGCAATGGTTATTTAAAAATAACTCAAGAGTATCCTAAAGCAGAATAAAAAAATAAAAAAAGGGGAAGTAACATGAAAGTTCTTTGCATAGGGCATGCTAGTTATGATATAAGTATGCCAGTGGATAATTATCCAAAAGAAAATACTAAATATAGAATAGATAATGTTGTAGAATGCGGCGGAGGACCTGCCGCAACTGCTGCATTTCTTTTAGGTAAATGGGGAATTGATACTACTTATAAAGGTGTTGTTGGTAATGATGTATTTGGTAATAGAATAATAAATGAGTTTAAGAGTATCGGAGTAGATACAAAATATATGGAAATTAATGATAAAGTTGATACTACTATTAGTTTTATTTTAATTAATAAAAAGAATGGTTCAAGAACTTTGTTTAATTATTCTAATTTATATGCTACTTTTAAAAATAATACTTATGATAAAGATTTTACACCCGATATAATTCATTTAGATGGTCATAATTATAATGGTAGTATTAAAGCATTAGAAAAATTTCCAAAAGCTATTACTGTATTAGATGCTGGGAGGATTAATGAT
The DNA here is from genome assembly GCA_964609615.1 of uncultured Muribaculaceae bacterium. Lineage (GTDB taxonomy): Bacteria > Bacillota_I > Bacilli_A > RF39 > UBA660 > CAZSRL01. Next base: position 2,477 of record CAZSRL010000016.1, on the reverse strand, counting down.
GATTTATTAAGTCTTGCTAGTAAGGTTGATTATTTAGTTTGTTCTAAAGGTTTTGCGGAAACAGTAGCTGAAAAGAAATTTGATTTTGATAATCCATCTACTTTAATTAGTATTATGGAAACATTAGAAAAAAAGTTTAAAAATATTATTGTAATTACCTTGGAAGATAAAGGTTGTTTAATAAAAGAAAATAATAAATTAAAATTAATTGCGGGATTAAAAGTTAGAGCAACAGATACAACTGGTGCTGGTGATATTTTTCATGGAGCGTTTGTATATGGGCTTACAAGGAATTTTAATCTAGAACAAATATGCAAGTTTGCAAATATTACCGCAGGTCTTTCTGTTTTAAACATTGGAACACGTTATAGCATACCATCTTTAGAGGAAGTAAATGAAATCTTTAAAGAAAATGCATGATCCATTTATTGATATTTATCCAAGTATTGATCTGCATGGATATGATAGAGTTTATGCTGTTATGAAAACGAGGGAGTTTGTTGAAGAAAACTATGCATTAAATAATAAAAAAATGGTTGTTATTCATGGCATAGGAGAAGGTATATTAAGAAGAGAAATACATTTGTATTTAAGCAAAGAAAAAAAAGTAATAAGTTTTAAATTAGATAATAATAATTTAGGTGTGACTATTGTTGAAATAAGATGAAAATCTTGTTTTTTTCTTGCTTTTTAGGGGTAAAAGTGTTATTATATAGAAACGAAAAAATAGGGGTGTAATGATGAAAAAAAAGAAATATAATATAGTAGATAATGATATTAATACGATAAGAGAGGTTAGAGCTTTTATAACTGATGGTTATGTAGATGAAGCAAAAGATTTGTTAAATGAATATTTTGGAATATATTCAACTAATCTATATGCAAATATTGAATATGCTAAAATCTTATATATTGAAAAAAAATATGAAGAAGCTATAGAAATATTAAAAGAATTAAAAGATTTACCTAACTTAAAAGAAAATGATAAATCTTACATTAACTTTACTCTTGGTAATGCATATCATAAATATGGAGATTTAGATAATGCTATAAAATATTATTTAACTTCTATTAAAGATAAAGGTAATTATAAAAAATATGCATACTATCTAATACATACTATATATAAACAAAAAGGAAATATGGATGAGGCAGAAAAATATGCAAAAAAAACTATTGAATATAAAAGTAAGAACAACTATTCTAAAGATATTTTATTAGAACAAAAAGCTAGAATTTCTTTATCTAGAATGTATGTTAGTAGTGGAAGTTATTCTGATTTAAGGAAAGCGGAAAAAATTATTAGTGAAATAGATGATAAAGTTTTATCCACTAAAAATAATAGAAAGTTTTATTTAATGTATTTAACAGATGTTGGTATAATTAATTATAAGTTTAAAAGATATAAAAATAGTTTAGAAATTTTTAATAAGAGTAAAATTGTATGTGATAAATTATTGGGTAATAATGTAGAAAATGAAAGAAAAAAGATTGTGATAAATTATTATATTGGATTAATAAATATTACTCAAGGAGACTTAGACGGTGCTATGGTAATATTTAAAGATTTATTAAATAATGAGTATATAGAACCTTATAAGAAAAAAGAAGTAGAGCTTTCTATTGCTAGGGTATTAATGTATCAATCTAAATTAGATAAAGCTGAATCACTTTTAAACCGTTTGAAGGAAAATAATGAAATTTTCCCTGGTGTAGCGGATTCATTTTTAATAGATATACAAATACTAAGAAAAAATTACGATTTAGCAAAAGAAATGATTATAGAAAAAGGTGATGATTTAGAATCTTTATTTAAATATATGAATATTTCTATACATGAAACTAATTTTGATAAAGCAAGGTGTATTTTTGAAAAAATAAAATTTATTTGTAATAAAAATTCATATATTAATAAAGAATTTTCAATAAGAATAAAGAAAGCAGAAACATTTTTAAATAATATTGATAAAAAAGAAATTGATGATTTTGATATTTATTCAACTCAGTATTTAGCAAACCAAATTAGAAATTATAAAGAAGAAGATGCGATTGAACACATTAAAAGGCATTATGATTCTGATAAAGATTATAATAATTTTAATAAAGAAATTGATATTAATGAATTATTTATATACATGAAAAATAATTTATCAGAAGAAAACTTTATTATTAATAAAATGTTAGATGTTTATTTAATACCATATGAAAATGTAGGTCATAATAATAATTCTTCTTTAAATCACATCTCTGTTAATGTATTACCTGGAACAAAAAACATTATAACTGCATATCCATCTGGAAAATACATAACATATGAAGAAAGAGATAATGATGAAGAGGTTGAAGAAATAAATAATGATAAACCTAAAGTAAAAAGAATGAGCCAAATAGAAAAATTTAACCAAAAATATGGTAATAATAGTGTCAATAACTTTTGAAAATGTCTCAAAAAAATTAAATAATGAGCGTTAAGCATA
>CAZSRL010000015.1:0-17949 GCA_964609615.1 uncultured Muribaculaceae bacterium | reverse complement strand
GGGAATATACAATGGGAGTATTAAAAGCGAGTGATGGGAAACCATATTCAGGAACATGTGTATATACAAATAATTTTAACTTTAACAGTGGATTTAATGGACTACTTGGAAATACATCATATAGTGCAAGTTGCAATACTGAAATAACAGAATTAACAACAGGAAAAGATTTTCCAGGCACAAAATATTACCAACTGTATGAAACAACAAGTTATAATACAGCATGTAACGGTGGTGTATGTTACGGAAAAGCGCTAGGAGAAACAAGAGGATGGTACTCTGATTATCAATCTTTCGTTTCGGCGACGTTCCCATGGTTCGTGCGTGGGGGCGACGGTATTGCGAGCGCGGGTGCGTTTTGCTTCAGCTACAGCATTGGCAGCAGTACCGTTGCGTTCCGTACCTGCATATCCGAATAATATATTCTAAGATAAGTTCATAACTTATCTTTTTTCATACAATTTACACAAAAAAGTGTATAATAGTATGTGTGGTGATGTAAATGAATATATTAATTGTTGATGATGAAAAGTTAATTAGGGATGTTATTAAAGAGTATTGTATTAAGGAAAAGTATAATATTTTTGAGGCTGAAGATGGGACTTCTTCAATTGAAGTTGTTAAAAATAATGACATAGATATTGTTGTAATGGATATTATGATGCCTAAAATGGATGGTTATAGTGCGATTAGGGCGATTAAGAAAATAAAGGATATTCCGTGTATTATGCTTTCTGCTAGAACTGAGGAGTATGATAAGCTTGCTGGTTTTGATTTAGGAATAGATGATTATATGACTAAACCTTTTTCTCCTAAGGAATTAATAGCGCGTATTAAAGCAATTCTAAATAGAACTGAAAAACCTGTTTTGGATGAATATGTTTATAAAACATTAAAAATAGATTATAAAGGTAGAGTATTATATATAGATAATAAAGAGATTAGTATAACTCCTAAGGAATATGAGTTGCTTTTATATTTTATTAATAATAATAAAATTGCTCTTTCTAGGGAACAATTACTTTCTAATGTATGGGGATATGATTTTTATGGAGATGATAGAACAATAGATACTCATATTAAAATGTTAAGAAAAAGTTTAGGAAAATATAGAAGTTTAATTAGTACTATTAGATCGGTGGGGTATAAGTATAATGATGAAAGAGAAGAATAGTTTAAGAATAAAAATATTATTTTATTTAGTTGGATTTTCAATTTTATTGTTATTTTTTATATATGTTTTTCAAGTATCTTTATTGCCTAGTTATTATGAATATGTAACTAAAAAAGAAGTTATTAAAACTAGTGCAAAAACTAAATCAATTGTTAAAAAGAATAGTGATTATAGTGATATGTTAAATGATCTTTCTTATGAAACTGGTATATGTGTTGAAATATATAAAAATAATGAAAAAACATATTCTAATAATTTTTTACATAGAGGTTGTTTATTTTCTTTTGATGAAAAGAAAGATAATAATATTAATAAAGCATCCATAACAAATATTGATAAAAGTAAAGTATTAGATGATAATGATAAAAATTCTTTATATATTGATAATATAAAGAATGATTTTATAAGCCAACAAAAGGATAAGAATTCTTTAATAATATCTAATAAACAGGTTAAAAATAAAACTATATTATATGGTATTAAAATAGATAAAGATACTTATGCATTTTTTAATACTTCGCTTGAACCTATTGAAAATTCTATTAGTGTATTAAAAAGTCAATTTATATATATTGTTTTGGCGGCATTTTTATTATCATTTATTATATCTTTTGTAATTTCTAAAGTAATAAGTAAACCAATAATTGATATGAACAATAATGCTAAAAAGCTAGCTAAGGGAAAATATAATATTTCTTTTAAAACAACTGAAGATATTTTAGAAATAAATGAACTAGCGGAAACTCTTGACTATGTTAGAGATGAATTAGAAAAGACTGATACATTAAGAAGGGATTTAATGGCTAATGTATCACATGACTTAAAAACACCTCTTACAATGATAAAAGCATACGCAGAAATGGTAAGGGATTTAGATGTTAATAATAAAGAAAAAAGAACACAGAATTTAAATATTATTATTGATGAATGTGATAGACTTAATGATTTAGTAAATGATATATTAGAATTATCTAGAATACAAGAAAATATAGAGGAATTGCATAGAGAAAATATAAATATTGTTAGTTTAATAAAAAACATTTTAAAAAGATATGAATTTTTAATTGAAAAAGAAAATTATAAATTTATATTTAATGAAAAAAATAAAATAATTGTATATGCTGATAAACAAAAACTAGAACAAGTAATATATAACTTAATAAATAACGCAGTTAAATATACTGGTAAAGAAAAAAAAGTAGAAATAAAACTAATAAAGGAAAACAATAAATTAAAAGTATCTATTATTAATTCTGGTAAAGGAATAGATAAAAAAGATATAAAATATATATGGGATAAATATTATAAAGTAGAAAAAAAATACCAACGTAATCAAGTTGGTTCTGGTTTAGGACTTAGTATTGTAAAAAATATTTTAGAACAACACAATTATGAATATGGTGTTAATTCTAAAAGATATGGTAATACAGAATTTTATTTTTACATTAATTTGTAAATTCATATTTAATTCATATATATTTCACACAAACTTCATAATAGAAGTGTAGACTTTAATTATGAGGAGGAGGTGTAATATAGAAACACGAAAGTAATAATAAAATGTAAAAAAATTAAAATATGTATTTCTTAACTATTTAAAAATTCTACCCTAAGAATTTAAAATTTAAAAAAAGAAAAAGAACAACAAATATATTAATTGTTGTTCTTTTTTGTTATAATATAAGTACTGGTGATTATTATGGATAGAAAAACAATTGATATAGATAAACTTAGTCCTATGATGAGAGAATATATAAAGACTAAGGAAGAATATGAAGATATAATTTTATTTTATAGATTAGGTGACTTCTATGAAATGTTTTTTGATGATGCGATAAAAGTATCACATGAACTTGAATTAACCTTAACAGGTAAAAACGCAGGTTTAAAAGAAAGAGTCCCTATGTGTGGTGTTCCGCATCATGCCTTAGATGTTTATTTAGAAAAACTTATTGATAAGGGTTATAAAGTAGCAATTTGTGAGCAAGTAGAAGATCCTAAGGAAGCAAAAGGTATTGTTAAAAGAGAAGTAATGCAGGTAGTAAGTAAAGGTACTTTAATAAATACAAATACATTAGATGAACATGATAATAATTATATTGCTAGTATTAGTGAATATAAATTAGTTTATGCGATTAGTTATACTGAAATATTAAGTGGAAAAATATATACTACTTTTGTAAAAAAAGATGATGAAGTATTAATTAGTTATTTAATTAATTTAAATATTAAAGAAATAGTTGTTAATAAAGAGTTTAATAATAATATAATAAATATTTTAAAAAATAAATATAATATATTTATTTCATATTTAAATGATATAAAAGATATTAAAAATAAAAAAATATTTAAAGATATAGAAGATTCTAAATTAATAGATAATACTAAGTTATTAATTTCATATTTAGAAAACTCTCAAAAAAAGTCTTTAGAACACATTAGAAAAGTTGAATATGTTAATAATAATTATTATTTATATATGAATGAATATACTCTTAGAAATTTAGAACTTATTAATACTATTAGAAGTAATGATAAAAAAAATAGTTTATTATGGCTTTTAGATAAAACTAAAACCGCTATGGGAAGTAGATTATTAAAGAATTTTATAATAAGACCTATTATAGATAAAAAAGAAATAGAAAAAAGACATGATTTAATAGAGTTATTTAATAAAGAATTTTTATTAAAAAGTGAATTAAAAGAATTTTTATATGAAATATATGACTTAGAAAGACTTACTGGTAAGGTAAGTGTAGGTAATGTTAATGCTAGAGATTTATTACAACTTAAAAACTCTTTAAAAGTAATCCCAGATATTAATAATGTATTAAGTACATTAAAATTAAAAAAATTAACTGAATATAATGAAATATATAATCTGCTTGAAAAATCTATTGAAGAAAATCCGCCTATAACAATTAAAGAAGGTAATGTTATAAAAGATGGTTATAATAAAGAATTAGATGAACTTAAAAGTATTAAAAGTGGAGGTAAAGAATTCTTATCTAAGTTTGAAAGTGAAGAAAAGAAAAGAACTGGTATTAAGAATTTAAAAATTGGATATAACAAGGTATTTGGATATTATATAGAAATTAGTAAAGGACAAGTAAAAGAAATAAAAGAAGAGTATGGTTATGAAAGAAAACAAACTATATCTAATTGTGAAAGATTTATTACTCCTTTATTAAAAGAGAAAGAAAATTTAATATTAAACGCAGAAGATAAAATAAATAAGTTAGAATATACTTTATTTAATGAAATAAAAGATGAAATAAAGAAGTTTATTTATAAATTACAAGAAACAGCAGAGGAAGTAGCGTATTATGATGTTATATTATCTTTAAGTACAGTTGCTGAAGAAAATAATTTTGTAAGAGCAAACGTTAATGATAAAAATGAAATTAATATTATAGATGGAAGACATCCAGTAGTTGAAAAAATATTAGAGAAAGAATATATTTCTAATGATTTATTAATGACTGAAGAAGATAATATTTTAATTATTACTGGACCTAATATGAGTGGTAAATCAACATATATGAGACAACTTGCTATAATAATTGTATTAAATCAAATAGGATCGTTTGTACCAGCTAAAGAAGCAAGTTTACCTATATTTGATAAAATATTTACTAGAATAGGTGCTAGTGATGATTTAGTAGCTGGAGAGAGTACTTTTATGGTAGAAATGAAAGAAAGTGCAGACGCTCTTAAAAATGCAACAAATAATAGCTTAATATTGTTTGATGAGTTAGGTAGAGGAACAAGTACATATGATGGAATGTGTTTAGCTGCTTCTATAATAAAGTATTTAAACAAACATATAAATTGTAAAACACTTTTCTCTACACACTACCATGAACTTACAAACTTAGAAAAAGAAGAAAAAGGTATAAAAAACGTACATGTAACAGCGCTAGAAGAAGAAAATAATATAAAATTTCTTCATAAAGTAAAACCAGGAAGTGTAGATAAAAGTTATGGTATAGGAGTAGCATCACTTGCTAATTTACCAGAAGAAGTAATAGAACAAGCAAATAAACTACTAAGAAAATATGAAGAAAAAGATAAAACAAATACAAAAAAAGAACAAATACAACTAGATTTTAATTATGAACAAAAAGATCCTCTAAGAGAATATATTGAAAGTATAAACCCAAATGAAATAACACCAATAGAAAGTTTAATTATATTAAATGAAATAAAAAAAAGAAGTAATGAGTAATCATTACTTTTACATTTTTATGTAAAGAAAAAAACTAATAACAAGTACATTCTAATTATAAAGGTTATAATTAAATTTGAAAGAGGTATATTTTATGAAAAAGAAATTAATATTTTCTATTGCTATAGTTACAATGTTTTTGTTATTACCACTTAATACAAACGCAGCTTCATACACAAAATCAAAACCATACATTAGCTTATCTAACAATAACTTAACTTCAATAAAAATAACAATAAAAGGAGTAAAAGGTTCAACCGGATATCAAGTATAAAGAAGTTCTAAAAAGAAAAGTGGATATAAAAAAATTAATACAATAAAATCATCATCTACATTATTATATTATACAAATTGGGGTAGAAAAATAGGAGAAAAATATTATTATAAGGTAAGAGGTTATAAAAAGATTAAAGGTAAAAAATATTATACAAAATATTCAACTTATAAATCTTATATTATAAGACCTTCAAAAACAAGTTTTAACACTTCTTCTATTAATGATGGGTCAATTGTATTAACAATGGCTAATCAAGATAGAACATTTTATGAAATATATAGAAGTGTTAATTCAACAAATGATTATAAATTATTTTCTACTACTAGTAGTACTAAAATATTAGATGATAGTTTATACCCAAACAATATTTATTACTATAAAGCAAGAGCATATAAGATAAATAATAATAATAAAATATATGGATCATTTAGTGATACAAAAGTTATAGATTATAATATTGAAAATGTAAAAGATTTTAAAGTAACACCAATTGTAAATGTATATGGAACAAATAAATATAAATTAACTTGGAATGCCGGGAAATATAATGATTTATTTGTAATATATAGAAAAGTATCATCTGAAAGTGATAGTACATATGAAGAATTAACAAGATTATATGGAAGTTCTAAGACATCATTTATTGACAGTGAAGCATTAATATATGATTATGAAAATGAAAATGAAGGAATTGATTATACATATAAAATTGTTCCATATGCTAAAAGAGGAACAACATATTATCAATCTAAATATTATGCTACTAAAAGTATAAACCCGTCTTTAATAGAAACTTCATCATTAAAAGATGCTATTTTAGAAAATAATGTAGTTGATAGTAAAAAAAATAATAATATAACTACAAACACAACCTTATTGCATGTAGATTTATCAACAGAAGATGAAGGACTTATTACTGGTCCCGCAGATGAATCTGGGGATACAACATATTATTTTAGAGGAGATGTTAAAAACAACTCATTAATATTACCTTTACCTAATGATAGTCAACTATACTTTAAAATATTAAGAATTAATGGAGATGGAAGTGTAAGATTAATACTTGATGATAGAGCTCAAAGTGGTGGAGTTAAAATAAAAACAAAATATAGAACAGTTGATAATTATCCATTTGAAGGAACAAATGCTAATTTTGATGCAATGAAAGGAACTCTTGTATACGAAGGTAGTGATGTTCAAACATCAGTAAATAGTTGGTATAATAATACCTTTGGAGAAGAAGGAAGTTATAATACTTATGCATCATATATAACAAATTCTAAATTTTGCGATTCATCTGATCCGACGCAAGCAACAGAACCAGATAATATAAATACACAGGTATATGATTTTAGAGGAAGTAATAATACTATTCAGTTAAAATGTGTAAATGAAAATGACGTTTATACAACAAAAGCTGGACTGATTACTTTAGATGAATTATTATATGCTGGAGCTGATTATAAAAGTAATGCTAATACCGATTATTTCTTGTTTAATAAAGATGATAAAAACTCTCCATATGATAGTTGGACAATGACTTCGGCATCTGTAAATCCAGTTACAGGTACAGTAAAAGTATTCTCAAATGCATATGATTGGTATACATATAATAATAATGTAAAAAGCTCTACAAATACAACTGAAATAAATGAAGAATTATATATTAGACCAATAATATCTTTAAAATCAAATACACCAGTAGTATATAATGAAGACTATAATGCATATATAGTTGTTCCAAGTTAATAAAACATTAAAAGTAAATTTAGATAAATTATTATTGTTATGTGTTATTTAATAAGATATAATAGTTTATAAAATAGGAGTTAATTGTGTGGAAAATTTTTATGAAATGCCAAGAAAAGAAATAAATTCTTTAAGAGATGAATTTAATAAACTAGAATATACAAAAAGAATTAATAATTCAAGAAAACCAGCAGGATATATTTTTATACTAGTAGCTTTCATATTTGGTGTTGTTTTTAGTGCAGTTACAGAAGAAAATATTTCATCAACTATAATGTATGATTTATTATGGTTTTTGTTGATAGTTGATGTTATATCTTTATTTGTATATTTAAAAAATGATAAAAAATATAGTAAATCTTTTCTACGTTGGTTAAAAATAAAACATAATATTGAATCATAATTAAAACTAAAAAAAGAAGTAATGATTACTCATTACTTCTTTTCTAATACTTTTTCTGTATTTTTAAAGCTTATTTTACTAATTTCATTTAATATTTTTTCTCCATGTTTTTTTACTAATTCTTTAGCAACTTTATCTACTTCTTTGCCAGCTCCTTTAGGTATAGTCATTTTATATTTTTCTTCTAGTTTTTCTGTTTCCATTAAAAATATATATCTACTTATTATTGATGCGCAAGCAACACTCATATTTTTACTTTCTGCTTTTGTAAGGAATAATAATTTAGTTATTTTAATTTTAGTGTCTTTTAAATAATTAAAGTAAAATCTAGGAGAAGTAAATTGATCAATTATAACTCTATCATAATTAAATCCCTTATTAACCATATTTACTAAAACTCTATTATGTAATATTGCTTTGACTTTATTCATATTACAATCAAATGTTTTTAAATCATTATATTCTTTATTTGTAAGAACTACACTATCATATGGTATTTCTTTCATTATTTTAGGAGCAATTGCTCTAATTAAATCATCTGTTATTTTTTTAGAATCAGTTACTTTTAATGCTTCTAAAAAAGGTATTTCTTTTTTATCAACAAACGCAGCAGTTACAACAATAGGAAGTAAATAATCTCCTGTTCCTACCTCATCTGATCCAATCGCAGATATATTATGATATCTATGATCTTTCTTTTCTTTTTCTTCTATATTTATATCTCTATTATTTAAATGTTTTTCCATATCAATCCACATATTAGCGTCTATATCTGCGCTCACACCTTGAAACATAACTTTACCACTTTCATATAAAGTTATGACTGAATCAGCTTCTTGTGCTTGAAATATAGCGTAAGGCGGGGTCTTTTCTTTTCTTTTATCTTGATAATAATTAATCATTTTTTCTTTTACATTATCACTTGTTTTAAAAACAATATTCATTTATATCACTTCCATATTAATTTTAACATAAATAACTTTCTTTTTCTATTTATTTATAATATAATTTATGAAAGAGGTGTATAAAATGTTTAACATATTAGACGCAGTAATAATTATTTTATTACTTGGAGGGATTGTTTTTGGTTTAAAAAGAGGATTTTTAAGAGAAACAACAATGTTTATAGGTACTATTGTTATAATAGTACTAGCTTATTTTTTAAAAAACCCAGTCGCAGATATATTATTTAGTTTATTTCCATTTATAGATTTTAAAGACTTTGCTAGTGGAGGAGTATTAATAAATATATTATTTTTTGAAACAATAGCGTTTGTAATAGTATTTTGTGTTTTATTAATATTATTTAGAGTATTAGTAAATACTAGTAAAGTAATAGAAAAAATATTTAACGCTACTATTATATTAGGAATAATATCAAAAATATTAGGCGCAGTAGTAGGATTTATACATTATTATATAATTACATTTATATTATTATTTATAGTAAGTATACCATTATTTAATTTTGATTTTTCTACTTCAAAATTTGCTGATAAAATATTATATGACACACCAATATTATCAAATATAATGAAAGATTCAACAAGTAGTATAAATGAAATAAAAATAATAGAAAACACTATAAAAAATAATAAAAACAAAAATGAATATAATGCTTCTATAGTGGATTATATGTTAAAAGGAAAGGTTATCACTGTACATACCGCAGATAATTTAGTAAAACAAAATAAACTTAATTATACTGGTATTGGTGCTGTTATTGATAAGTATAGGGAATAATATGAAATATTTAGAAAAAGATAATTTAAAAGAAGAAATAAAAGAAGGCATATGGATAGTTGATTTTTATGCTGATTGGTGTGGACCATGTAAAATGATGGGATCTGTTTTAGAAGAAGTAAAAGCAAATGTTTTAAAAGTAAATATAGATAACTTTCAAAGCATAAGCAATGAATATGGAATAATGAGTATACCAACACTTATATTTTTTAAAGATGGAGTAGAAAAAAACAAACTAATAGGATTTCAAAGTAAAGAAATAATAGAAGAAGAATTAAAAAAGATAGATTAAAACAAAAATAATAATAACAAAAATAAAAATAAAAAAAGAACCACAAACTATTAATATTAGATAATTAAATCATTATTAATAAGTGGTTCTTTTATATTATGTCACCAATTTAAAATTTTATTCATCAAATAATGAACTTGATACTTTGCTATAAGATCTAGTTAATGGACCAGTACCAAGTAAAGTACCTCCAAAGTATCTTACAACTACTATTAAACAGTTATTTTTATTTTTTTTATTTATTATATTAAGTAAAGGATAAACAGTGCCATTAGGTTCTTTATCACTATATAATTTTTCTTTACCATCTATTTTATAAGCATATACAATATGTTTTGCTTTTTTATTATCTTTATTTATTTCATCTAATATTACATTTACATCTATAATATCATTTACATTAAATAAATAACCATAAAACTTAGATTTTTTTAATTCATAATAACTTTGTTTCATAATAACCTCTAATTAATTTTAACATATATGTTAAATAATAAAAATATGTTTTTTAATATATATTAGTGTATAATACATATGAGGAGTTATATTATGTTTAGTAAAGAACTAAGTATAGTACCAACATTACCTGGATGTTATTTAATGAAAAATAATAAAGGTGTTGTTATATATGTTGGTAAAGCTAAAAATTTAAAAAACAGACTTAAAAGTTATTTTAATGGTAGAACAAATGGTAAAACAACTGTTTTAGTAAGTGAAATAACTTCTTTTGAATACATAATTACTAATAGTGAAACAGAAGCTTTTATATTAGAAAATAATTTAATAAAAAAATATTCGCCTAAATATAATATTTTATTAAGAGATGATAAAAGTTATCCATATATAGAACTTACTAATGAAAAAATACCTCGTTTAATAGTAAAAAGAGAAGTTAATATTAATAAAAAAAACACATATTTATTTGGACCATATCCTAATGCTTATGCCGCTAGGAAAATGGTTAATTTATTAAATAGGTTATATCCACTTAGAAAATGTATTAATATGCCTAAAAAAACATGCCTTTATTATTATATAGGAGAATGTTTAGGATATTGTGTTAATAAAAATATTGATACAGATGATATAAAGAAAGAAATACTTTCAATATTAAATGGAAATAATGAAGTATTATATAAAAAAGTTAATGATAAAATAAAATTAAATTCTGATAAACTAAACTATGAAAAAGCAATTGAACTAAGAGATGAACTTAATTATTTAAAAGAAAACTTTGAAAAAGAAGCAATAGAATTAAATGATGGAGTTAATAGAGATATATTTAATTATTATGTAGATAAATGTTATATAAGTATACAAATATTTTTTATTAGAAATGGTAAATTAATAGAAAGTTCAAGTAATATTTTACCAATAATATCTTCCATAGAAGATATATTAGAAGAATTTATATTTAATTTTTATGAAAAGAAAAACATAACACCTAAAGAAATAATAGTACCTTCTAATATAAATAAAGAAATATTAAGTGAGCTTTTAAATGTAAAAGTTATTAATGTACAAAAAGGAATAAAGCATAAATTATTCTTAACTGCGTATACAAATGCTAAAATTAATTTAGAAAAAGAAATTTATTTAATATATTTAAATGAAGAAAGAAGTTATAAAGCTAATAAAGAGTTAGGTAATCTTTTAAATATTAAAGACCTTAGTATTATTGAATCATTTGATAATTCTAATTTATTTGGAGCTTTTTGTGTTTCAGGTATGGTTACTTTTATAGATGGTTTGCCATCTAAAAAGGATTATAGAAAATATAAATTGTCTTTTGAAAAAAATGATGATGTTAAATCTATGAAAGAAGTTATTTATAGAAGGTATTTTAGAGTCTTAACTGATGATTTAATAAAACCTGAGTTAATAATAGTAGATGGAGGAATAAATCAAATAAACGCTGCTAAAAGTGTGTTAGATGAATTAAATTTAGATATAAAAGTATGTGGACTTAAAAAGAATAACAAACATAAATTAGAAAGTATTATAGATGGTGATAATTATAAATCAATTGTTATTGATAAACAAAGTAATGTATATTTTTTACTTAATATAATAAGTGATGAAATACATAGATATACAATTAATTATCATAAACAAATAAGAAGTAAAGGTAATATTTCAAGTGTACTTGATAATATAGAAGGTATTGGTTTAAAAAGAAAAAAAGATCTTATAAAAAAATATGGTTCTATTAAAAAAATGAAGGAACAAACATTAGATGAATTAAAAAAAACTATACCAGATAAAACCGCAGTTAAATTATATGAATTTTTAAAAGAATATAAATAATACTTTATATTTTAATTAAATTATTTTATAATATTTTATAAGGAAGTAAATTATGAGTGAAAAAAAATATTTTGAATTTCTAAAACCTGATTATGTATATGTTCCATTTAACGATAGAGCTCTTTTAAACATTAAATTAAATTCATATATATATAATAATCAAATATTAGGCAAACTAAAAAATAATAATAATATTTATTCTACTTGTAGTGGAAAAATAATAAATTTACAAACTATACAAACAGTAGAAGGTAATATGAATTCTATTGTTATAGAAAATGATTTTAGAGAAAAAAGAAAAAAATTAGTTGGTATGAAAAGAAATATACATACTTATAAAAAAGAAGAATTATTAGAGAAATTAGATAATTATTCTCTTAATTATTTTAATAAAATAAATAATTTAATTATTGTTGTTGAATATTTAAAAAATATTGATAATAGTGATTATTATACATTGGTTAATAATATAGATGAGTTATTAGAAGTAATTGATGCTTTAAGTGAAATATTAAATATATCATCTTCCGTTATGGTTGCTAATAATAGTGATTCTAATTCAATATCTATAATAACAGATTATATAGGAACATATCCTAATATAAAATTTACTACAGTTAATAAACAATATAGTAATGATACATTAAAAACAAAAATATTTAAAAAAGAACAAAATACAGTTGTACTTACACTAGACAAATTATATGAAATTTATCATGTACTTAAAAAGAATAAAATAATAAACTCTAAAGTTATTAGTGTAGTACATAACAAAAAAATAATAAACGTTAACGTAAAAATCAATACAAGTGTAAAAGAACTATTAGAGTACTTAAAAATAACTTCAAACAAAGTAGAGTTAAAACAAGAAGTTATTAAAGAAGTAAATATTAATAATGCAGTTGTAACTAAAGAAGTGAAATCAATAATTATTTATTGATTTCACTTCTTTTATTGTTAAATTAAAAAAAATATAGTAAAATGTAATTATGATAGGTGAAAGACTATGAAATTTATTCAAAAATTTAAAATAAAAAGAGAAACCGCAGATAACTTTAATAATTTTATGCGTAAAAAAATGATACTCTCTTTAACAGTAATAGTTCTTTTAATAATGGGTATAGTAACAACAAGTTATGCCTTGTTTTTTGATGTGAAAGAAACAACATCAGATACAATAACAGTAAAAGATTTAGAAATAACTTATACAGAAGGAACAAATCAAATAACAAGAGAAAATGAAGAACCTCTATCAGATGAACTTGGAAATAATACAGATCCTTATTCAATAACAATAAAAAATACAGGAGGATTATCCGCATCATGTGAAGTATTAATAAGTGATGATACAAGTTATATAGAATCAATATCAAGAACAAAGACACCAGATGCTGATATGAGATATTCTTTAAATAAAAACAATATTGGTTCAGTAAGTGATTTAAACGGAACACTAAAAACATTTGAATTATTACCAGGAGAATCAGTTGAATATCATATAAGATTTTGGTTAAAAGATGATGTATCAAACGAAGCCGTTAATACAGTATTTTCAAAAAAAATACAAGTAAGAGCAAACTACTATCCAAGAAATAAAAGCTCATTAAATAGACAAATCTTCGATAATAATACACTTGTTGATTATCCTACAACAGGACCAGGTAGAGTAGTTGCTACTACTAATGAAGGTTTAATTAAAGGTGGAATAGATGCAACTGGAGGGCCAACATATTATTTTAGAGGAGCTGTAACAAATAATTATGTTTCATTTGCAAATAAAACATGGAGAATTATAAGAGTAAATGGAGATGGTAGCGTAAGAATGATATTGGATACAGAAACTGGAACATCTGCTTATAATACTAATTATACAGCTAACAATCTTGAAGAAGCTATTTCTTATGGGGAATATAGCGCATCTACAATTAAACCTGTAGTAGATACTTGGTATGATAATAATATATCTACAGAAAACAATAGCAAAGTAATTGTTTCAAAATATTGTAATGATTTAAGTTATGAGGAAGATTCAAGTGGAGATGGTTATAATTTTGGAAATAAATCTAGATTAATTAATATTGCAACTGCTGCTCCGATATTTTCTTGCCCATATACAAATGATTTATATAATCTTTCAGTTGGGCTATTAACCGCTGATGAAGTGGCATTTGCTGGTGGAATATGGTATCAATCGAATGGAACATCTAATAATACATCATTTTATTTATATAAATCAGATGGTGGTATAGTTGCTACAATGAGCCCTTCATTTTTTAATATAAATAATAATGTAGTTTTTTTAAATATGTTAGCAAATGTTCAAAATGGTTACATAGGAAATAATTTAAATTATTTGAATAAAGGATTTAGTGAATCGTTTTCTGTTCGCCCAGTTATCTCGCTTTCAGCAGATACTGAATGTACAACAGCTAGTGAAACTAATCCTGGAACAAGTTCAAATCCATATGAGTGTTAAATAGGAGGTATTTATGGAAGAAACATATGAAGAAGATAAGATGCTTTATTTAAAAGCGTCTAGTTTATTAAAAAGATATAGGGAAAATAAGAGTAATTCTAATCCGACTTATATAGGTTATCTTGATGGATTTCCTAAAGAAGAAGATATAATTGTAGTAGCAGAGTTATTAAATGATATGTTGTATGAAGAAAACGTTGATGTTAATTATTATGATGATGGAGTTAGTTATACGTTTATATTTGATAGCAAAAAAAATAATAGAAACAGGTAATGTTTCTTTTTTTTGTGAAAGTTTTGTAAAATTAGCACTTTCATATTGACATTGCTAAAACATATGATTATAATATATTTAGCACTTGAAAAAACTGAGTGCTAGATAGAGGTGAATATATGTTAAGTACAAGACAAAATGATATACTTAAGGTAATAGTTGAAGAATATATTAAAAAAGCTCAACCTGTTCCTAGTAAATCTATTTGTAATAAACTTAAATGTTCTAGTGCTACTGTAAGAAATGAAATGCATGCATTAGAATCTGATGGTTTTTTAGAAAAAACACATATTTCATCTGGAAGGGTACCTTCAGAAGATGGATATCGTTATTATGTAGACCATTTAATGGAAGCAAAGAAAATAAGTGGAGAAGATATGCTTAAATTACAAACTATATTTTCTAACAATGAACTTGTTTTAAGTGATGCTATTAATAAGAGTCTAGAAATAATAAGTGATATAACAAACTATACAAGTGTTGTACTTGGTAAAAATAGTAGTGAAAATTTATTAGAGAAAGTTGAGTTAATACCTGTTAATAATAATAATTTTGTAGCAATAGTTGTTACTAATAAGGGACACGTTGAGAATAAAAATATTATTATTAAAGAAAACGTTGATAGTAAAGAGTTAATGAAAACAACTGAGTTTATCAATAAGATGTTAATAGGAACTCCAATAAATGAAATAGGTGAAAAATTAGAATATGAAATTAAACCTGTTATTGGTAGTTATATTAAAAATTATGAAGTTGTTTATAATGCTTTTTATGAAGCGTTTAGTGACTTTGCTGATAATAAGAATGTTCATTTTAAAGGAAAAACTAATATATTAAAACAACCGGAATTTAACACAGTTAATGATATTAAAAATATTATGAGTAAATTTGAAAGTGAAGATGTCATGAGTAAAATTGAAGAATGTGAAGATGAGGTTAAAATATATATTGGTAATGAAAGTGAATTTGATCCAAATACTACTGTTATTAAAGCTAAATATAATACTGGTACTGAAGAAGGAACTATTGCTATTATAGGTCCAAAAAGAATGGAGTATAATAGAGTACTTGCAATGTTAAATTATGTTAAAGAAGAAATAGAAAAAAAACATAATTAAAGGAGAAGATAATGGAAGAACTAGTAAAAGAAAAAAAGAATAAGAAGGTTAATAAAGAAGTTGAAAAACTTACAACTGAATTACAAACAACTAATGAAAAGTTTGTAAGGTTACAAGCAGAGTTTGTTAATTTTAGAAATAGGACTTTAGAAGAACAAAGTAAATTATTAAAATATGAGGGAGAAAGTTTTATTAAAGAACTTTTAATTATAATTGATAATTTTGAAAGCGCTATTAAACTAGATGATAATGATTTAACAGATGAAGTAAGTAATTTCTTAAGTGGATTTAAGATGATTTATGCTAATATGGTTTCTATACTTAATAATATAGGAGTAGAAGAAATTGATGTTTTAGGTAAAGAATTTGATCCACATGTAGCAGAAGCAGTTATTACAGAAGAAGATAATAATAAACCTAGTGGAGTAGTTCTTGAAGTATTTACAAAGGGTTATATTTATAAAGATAAAGTAATAAGACCTGCTATGGTTAAGGTAAATAAATAATAATAGTATTTACAAAATATAATAAATAGTTTATAATTTGTAAACGTAGAAACTAAAGGAGGTATAATATATTAACAATTAGAGATGTTGAAAATATGAATAAAGATTTTAAATTTGCAATGTCAGCTTTTTTAGAGGATTTTAGATATCATAAAAGCTTAGAAGCAATAAAAGATGAACCATTAGGAAGTATTTTTAGTGATATAGAATATGCGTTAATAGCAGCTGCGGTTGAAAAACTAGCAAATGATAATGGATTAGAAGTACCTTCATGGGTTAATAATAAAAAGTACTTCTTAGAAAAACCATATTATGAATATGATTTAAATAATGATGAATACAAAAAATGGGTTGTTAGTGAATCACCAGAAGAATATATGAAGAGGAATATTTTTGTCAACAAAGATACTATAGATAGAGTATGAAAGAAAACATAACAAAAAAAGAAATATTAATTTGTTTAAAAGAAGTAAATTAAGAGTTAAAACAATTAAATCAAAATGGAGAAATAATTATTTGTGGAGGATGTGCATTAATTTTAATGTATGATGCAAGAGATATAACAAAAGATATTGATGCATTATATAGTCCTAAAAATGAGTTTAGAAATATTATTTCTAATATTGGAGAAAAATATAAATTACCAGAAGATTGGTTAAATGATAGTGCTAAAGTGTTTTTTACAAATAAAATGAAAACTGAAGTTTTTAAAAAATATTCAAATTTAGTAGTTAAATGTTTTGATTCTGAAAGCTTACTTGCTCTTAAACTTACCTCTGGTAGAAAATTGTATTCACATGATTTAGAAGATTCATTAACATTAATTAAATATCTTGATATAAAAAACATAGATAAACTACATGAAATAGTAGAAAAGTACATACCAAGTATAAGATTAACACCTAAGGTAGATTATTTTATACAAGAAGTATGGCAAAAATATAATAAAGAAAAGGAAAGTGAAAAAAATGAGTAAAATAATAGGAATAGACCTTGGTACTACAAACTCTTGTGTTTCAGTACTTGAAGGTGGGGAAGCAAAAGTAATCCCAAATGCTGAAGGTAATAGAACAACTCCTTCAGTAGTTAGTTTTAAAAATGGAGAAGTAAGAGTAGGAGATGTTGCTAAACGTGAAGCTCAAACTTCAACAGATGTAATTTCATCAATTAAAAGATTGATGGGAACAAATAAAAAAGTAAAAGCAGAAGGAAAGGAATATACACCAGAAGAAATAAGTGCTAAAATTTTAGCAAAATTAAAATCTGATGCAGAAGCTTATTTAGGAGATAAAGTTACTAAAGCAGTTATTACTGTACCAGCATATTTTAATGACTCAGAACGTCAAGCAACTAAAAATGCAGGTAAAATAGCTGGTTTAGAAGTAGAAAGAATTGTAAATGA